>NZ_SRRZ01000018.1 GCF_013179805.1 Microcoleus asticus IPMA8
CTTCTACTTTTTGAGTTTTTGAGCAACAGCTTGCCTGACATTCAAAGGTGGCTACTTTTAGCTGCGCTCATTTTTTAGTCTAAACTACAGTCAAACTTGTCTGACGCAAAAATGTATTGTCCCACTGAAAATTGTTTTCTTATCTCGCTTAGCGCCTTCGAGGTTAGCGCCACATAAAAAGGCACCGCTCAAATTAGCACCGCGCAAATCAGCTTTTCTCAAGTCAGCACCCTGAAGGTTACTTTCACACAAAAAAGCGCCTCTCAAGTCAGCTCCTCTGAGACTCGCTCCCCGCAGTTTTGCCTCGCTTAGATTGGCTTTTTCGAGGTTTGTATTGTCCAAGCAAGCATCTAGGAGGTTCGCTTCCATCAAGTTGGCGTTTTCCAAGTTTGCTCCGCTCAAATTAACAGCTATCATTTTGGTGTCGCTCAAGTTGGCGTTTTCCAAGTTTGCTTCAATCAGGTCAGCTCCTGTTAATCTTGCGAAAGTTAGATCGGCTCCGCTCAGGTTAGCCCCATTTAGGCGGGTCATCACCAGGCAAGCATTCTTTAGGTTGGCACCTATTAATTTTGCCCCCCTTAAGTTCGCCAAAGCAAAATTGATTTCCTTCAGATTTGCACAGGCTAGATTAATATGAATTAAGAAAGCTTCTCGCAAAAAAGCCTCTTTCAAGTTGGTTTCATGAAAATTTCTTTCTCCGGCTGCGTATCGCTTGAGAAGTTCATCAGCATTCATCTCACCAGCCTCCTAAGTTTTACTTAAAATAAAATTATACTACTGACAGTACATTGTAGCAACCAAATATTTTTAAAGTTTCTGTGTGATTTTTTAATTCTTCGAGTGCCGATCGCACAAATGCTTGGGAGGCGTTAGCCTCAACGTCCATAAAGAAAATATATTCTCCGAGCGATCGCTTAGTCGGTCTAGATTCAATCCGACTTAAATTAATACCGCGACTGGCAAATACTTGCAAAGGTTTTACCAGTGCTCCCGGCATATTGGCAGGTACGCTAAAAGCTAGTGAGGTATGGGTGCAATTAGACGGTGAAGCATCGAGGATCAACTTAGCAGCAGATTTTGTAATGCATTTAATCGATGAGGAATCGGCTGCTTCTACGTTTGCGATTTCTCCAACACTCGTGCTGAGTACCCAAAATCGAGTGTAATTATCGGGATAATCATTAATGGGGTGAGCTAACACTGGCAAATTGTAAAGTTCAGCAGCTCTTGGCGAAGAGATCGCCGCTACATTTCTATCTTCCAGATATTGCAATGCTTCCGTGGTTGAATTGGTCGGAATCAATTGAGCTGAGGGAATAAACTGCCCCAACCATAACTGACACTGAGCTAGGGCTTGCGGATGAGAGTAAACTTTTTGAATCTCGTTAATTTTTGTAGCATTAGACACTAGCGCGTGGGAAATTGGCAAAACTAAGGCGTGTTGAATGCGGAGTCGATCTAGTCGCCACAGTGTATCTAAAGTGACAGTCACGCTGCCTTCGATCGAATTTTCGACTGGCACAACAGAATAGTCAACCTGCCCTACGGCCGATGCCTCTAGCGCCTGGGAAATGGTGGAATAAGGACACAGGGTGCATTCAAAGTTGGTTTCTTGGCTCAACCAATTGACATAAGCTAGAGCCGCTGTTTCTGCATTTGTACCAACAGGGCCGAGATGTGAGATCGAAATTTTCATTTAGAGACAATTTTAGGTTACAAAAGTTTGCTTTACTCTCATCAGCTAGCAAGTATGATGAAAAACTAGCGATGTCCCGAAAGCTTTTATCAGTGATTTCTCGGTTGACATGGCTGGGGGCGCGACTTAGTGCGCGACTTATGTCACCTTAAAAAAGGTGATAGTTTATTAAGATATGCTTAGGAATCCTATAGTTTGATATCTTCTCATGTATATCCGCTTTAATTCTTCCCAATCCGTTGAGATCGCCGTACCAGACGAACGGGTTCCCATTCAACATTATCTGCGCCAGCCGAGGCGACTGGTGAACGCCCTCGTGGATCAAAGTCGCACACAGCAGCTAAGCGATGACTGTTTCCGCCTGAAAATGCGGCCGTTACAATTTATGATGCTGAGCATTCAACCCACCGTAGACATGAGGGTGTGGGCGGAGTCAGACGGCAAAATCAATTTGGAGTCCGTCGCCTGCGAAATTCGTGGGGTGGGTTACATAAACGATCGCTTTGCTCTCAATCTCAAAGGACAGCTTTGTGTACACCAAAGCAGCGGGGTAGCATACTTGAAGGGAAAAGCGGATTTGGAAGTCCAAGTAGAGTTACCGCCGCCGTTTTGGCTGACGCCCAAAGCAATTTTAGAAGCAACGGGCAACGCTTTGCTCAAGAGTGTACTGCTGAGTGTCAAACAGCGGTTGATGCACCAGTTGCTCTTAGATTACCGCCGATGGGCAAGCAACCAAACTGAGGTAATATCCAGCGAGATTCCCCAAATCTTATCTTTAGAAGGGTGAGATCCTAGTACACAAGCTGTTAATTAATTTATAGGCATATTTAGGTCAAAATTAGGCTACTTACCGAAAAATTAGTTAGATCAGCGAATTGCGTACCTTGAGCTTTGTTTGAGTTCGCCCGTAGGGATAGATAGCTGCCGGTCAGTCAAGATCGTTTTGAGTGAGCTCTCCATGTTCATCCTCTTCTATGATTCCCACACCCCGAGGCCAAGCAGTTGACTTGTCATTTAAAACTTCGTCCTTTTGGCGGAGTTCGCGCTGCGGTGACTTGGTTGTTCTGCCCGGTTGATTGGTTGCGCCCACCCGAATCCTGATTTTTGGCCCGGAATTGCCCAAGCGAATTGTCATCCCGTCCACAGCAGATACCTGAGCGATCGGTCTATCATCTACATAGGTGCCGTTAGCACCAAAATTAATAATTTCCCAGCCATTGGCGTGATTCCACAGCTCTACGTGGTGGCGGGAAACTACAGCGCTGTAAATAATTACATCATTGTCGTTCGATCGACCGATCCGAACCACCGATTCGGATTCAAAACACCAACTTTGAACTGGGACAGACTGGATAGGATGTAACAGAGTTAAGGTAATCACGGATGTTTTGACACTCCCCCGCCAGACAGAAACGGGGATGCTTCCACATAGATTTTTGGGGAGAAAACTGCAAAAAATTTGATTTTCACAGGGGTGGTGGGTGCGTCACTATTGCTTCGTTCTGCTGTAAAAGTTGAACTTTTGGCTGCTTGAGGCATTTGAACAAATTTTTGATCGTTAGCTTTTGGCGCAGGCGCAAATTTTTGCTTTCCTCGGTAACAACCAAACACCGTGTTATTAATCTGCTGAACTTCCCAGCGAGTGACGAATGTTGAGACCGCTTGATTAATTTTGTCTGGGATGGAGCGATTGCGCCGATGGGTGAGCGGCTCAATTCGATCGGCACAACCATTTTCCCGCGGACTAGCCCCATAATTCAACTCAGACCCGCACTGGTTGCACCGCTGATTCGAGTTCTCGATCTGTTGAGAGTCAACGAGCGACGAATCGCTGTTCGTGGATACAAAAGTTAACCAATTATTAATGCTGGGGTCTCTAGATAAAATACTTGTTGGTTGTATCAAACAGCATAGGTCTTTTTGAATTGCTAACATTTTCCTTATTGATGCGATACCTTTAAAATAGAATGCTTTGAGCAGCACAGGAATTGTGAGCGAGAACGCCTCAATCTCCTAGACCGAAAATACAGATCGACCTTCCTCGGGCGCGCCACCCCCAAAATCCGATCGGCAATTAGTCGCAGGGCGATCGGGAAGGCCAAACTTCAACTCAAATCAGACTCGGGCGGCTCCGGGTTCGGATCTGGCCGGGCAGATTCATCCCTTTGCCGCTTCAACTCTGCAACTTTTTCTTGAGCTACATCCCTGACTTCTAGAGCTTTATCTTGGAATTTTTCCGCCAGACTTTGAGCGCCGCGCTTCACGCCTGCCACATTTTTGAGAGTTCTGTCGAAATCTTCGTGTAAAAACTCTGCTACCAGACCGACTTTTTTGTGCAATCCCTCCGCGTACTGCACTGGCTCCGATACAGCAGCTTCAGAGACGATCGCCCGCTTGCTGCCGATCGTCGAAATAGCTGCCACCGGTAGCAAGTAAATCCCGTCTAAAACGCCGCGCCAGCCGCTCGATTTAAACAGGTAGTGGATCACTGTACCCGTCCGGGAATCAAATAGGTAGTCAACCACCGTACCTGCCTTATTCCCAGCGTCCGTGAGCACCTCAAGCCCGATCGGACACACAGCTTGTTCCGGCTGGTGCAATTCCGGCAGTTCCGGGTTAATGGTGACAAAAACATTTTCGCCTACCGTATCCACTTGCGCCCAAGCGAACCAAGTTTTTTTGCTGCCCAAAAGTCCCGACTTGCAAGTAAAGCCGATCGCCCGCTGGGAGTGAGGATCGAGCCAAAGTCGATCTACCCTGCCGACCTCTTCCGCTGTCCTGCGGTCGATCGTGCGGCGGTTGAGCAGTTCGCTGCGCCTAACAATCTGTTGTGATGTACTCATAAATAAACTCCTGAGTGCCGCCTTTGAAAAATTTCGATCGTCCAAAGAGGCCGATTTAATATTCTTCTTCCGAATAATGGCGAGTATTGTCTGCCTCCGTTAAATCCTCCTCTTCCCTAGAAATGCCAACTTCTTTTTGGTCGGGAACAGGAATCGTGCTAATTTGCGCGCCGCCCGAGGGAGCGTGAATTTCCTTAGCCTCCCTTGGCTTGACGCTAATTTGTCCTAGCTGGACTGAGGACTGATTGGGGCCGACGTTGATTTGAATTTTCGGACCCGAGCGAGCCAAGTGAACGATCAGACCGTCCACAACCGGAACCTTAGCGATCGGCTTACCATCGAGGTAAGTGCCGTTGGTACCTAAATTGATCAGTTCCCAAGTTATGCCGCTGCGCCGCAATTCGATGTGGCGGCGAGAAACGACAGCGCTAAAAAGAACGACCTGGTTTTCGGTCGATCGCCCGATCCGGACGACCTGCTCGTCTTCAAAGATCCAACTGCGGACGGGTATAGACTGGAGTGGATGTAGCAAGGTCAGCTTAATCACATTGGCAGCATTGAGTTTTGGTAGAGCGCCTCAAGATGCGATTTTAGATTTTAGACTTTCGATCGCCCAATCCAAACTCGATCTAAGAGATTTGAAATAAAAACGTAACCAGGTCTCCTTTGCCAAGAGAGATGCGGTCTCCCGGTCGCAACCGGTGCCGGTTTCCCTTGGGCAGCGGAGTATTGTTGACGTAAGTACCGTTGGAACTGCCTACATCTTCTAGGTAGCAAGCATCTCCCTCCACCCGGAGATTTGCGTGTACTCGAGAAACTATCTCAGAATTAGCAAATCCCGAAACATCAATATCCGGCGGCACTAAGTCATTTGGCTTGCCTATGTGAACCACAGACAGACTGTGAGGCAATTCCATCGGCGTATTTGTCTGAACGTGTAGCAGGCGCGCCGACTGCTGTTGCAGTTGAGTTTTAGCTACACCGGGCTGTGGGGCCGGAACCGGGGGAGAGGTATTTACTCGTGTCGCCACTGATTCAGTTCTAACAGGAACCGAGGGCGAAGGCGGGGGCTCTGGAATCGTAGGAATGCTGGCGGGAGTTTTTTCCAAGTTGGGCCCATTATTTAGGGTAACTAGAGGTTCCATTGCCATCAGGGGTTCGCTTGGCGGTAAATCCGGCATCGGTGACGATACCACTGTGGGGCCCACAGGCGAGGGGGACGCTACTGTCACCCCAACTTCTGGAACTATGGAACCCGGACGCAAGTTAAAGCCGCACTGACCGCAAAACGCTGCATCTGTCTGAACAGCAGCACCGCAGTTCGAGCAACTTGCGGTAACAGGTAAAGGCGTGTAGCAAGCCTCGCACTGGCTGGCCCCGTCGGGGTTCTGGTGATTGCAATTGGGACAGACAATCATCGATTTCTCCTTGCTATCGGCCAGATTTTCAAATCAGCCTCATAATAAATAGTCGTGTATATGGTCAAATTTTAACTTTAACCGCCACAATTCTTATATTGCTTCGCTAATACTAGCAACTGAGCTGACGCCGTGAGGTTGGCGGTGATGGGGAAGATTTAGTTAGTGATACTGCTGACTGTGTTGGCAGTGGGCGGATATCTCTGCTATTTTACTGCTTCGCCAGCAGCCGCATCGAACAGCCACCAAAGTTCGCCCTCTGGTTGAACGAGTCTGGCTGGATAGGTCATTTCATCGGCTGCGGGGGCAAAAATTTGAGCTAGGGCAGGTTGTTTGCTGGCTCCTGCGACCATGAAGAGGACGCACCGGGCGCGGTTGATTAAGGGGACTGTAAAGGTGATGCGGGGTTGACCGTCTTTGTTGCCGACAGTTACTAGGGCGTCGCGGACTTGCAAGGCTGGTGTGCCGGGAAATAGAGAGGCTGTGTGGCCGTCGTCCCCTATGCCCAATAGAATGATGTCGAAAGCAGGAAACTCGCCGTCGGATACTTTGAAGAACTGCTGCAATTCGGTTTGGTGCGCCGAGGCGTCGGCTGCGGGGTCCCCGGCGCCTGTGGGCATGGGGTGGATGTTGCTGGCGGGGATATTTACTCGATCGAGCCACGCGAGACGCGCCATTTTTTGATTGCTGTCTGGGTGTTCTGGGGGAACGTAGCGTTCGTCGCCCCAAAAAACGTGAATTTTGTCCCAAGGGAGATCTTGAGCTGCGATCGCTCTGTAAAGCGGTTCGGGTGTGCTTCCGCCCGCTGCGGCGATCGTACAAACTCCGCGTTCTGCTATGGCTGCGTGGATTTTTGACAGGACAATCTCAAGCGATCGAGCTATTAATTCTTCCCGATTTGCTAATACTTCTACTATTTTTTTCATTAATTTCCTCTCAACTTTCCTTGGGTGTTGTTCTGAGCAATTGTCTATTTTGCCTTAACATTTTGCTTTGAGGTCGATAGGCTGACACGTCCTGCAGGCCGGGCACCGCGTCCCATCAAACTTTATCATCTTATCCCCCTTGATTTGAGGAAAGCAAGACATATTTCTACCAGTGTGTTATGGATTTTCATCTGTTGCATTGATTTCGCAACTTTAAATCAAAAGTCCGATCGCACTGAAAACATCTCTGCAGAGAGTAAAAATCGTTTTTTGGAAGCGATCCCGCACAGCAAAGTACATACATATAGCGAGACGATGGCACACGGACAGTAAAAGCACAACGGAGATGCTCCCGATCGCACTTACCCAGGGACAGCAAAAATAATCAAGATTGATGTGGTAGAGTAGGAAAAATAGTTTTAAATCCGCACGCTCGGATGGAAGCAAAACTATGTCAAGTTTTAAGCGATTTCCTACATCTGTCCGCTATCTGATAGCGCGGTTGCGCCACTGGTCGCAACCGGCGGTTTGGGCACCGCTAGCGGTGCTGTGTGCGGGGGGGGTATTTATCTGGGAGGTTTCTGTACATCCAGAAAGGTTGAGCATAGATGGCGAAGAAGAAGCAGCCTCAAACAATGCAGCTTCGCTGCCGGGGCTGTCTGCGGAAGATAGCGCCATTGCGGCTGAAATCGACAGCTTACCAGTGCTAGTCAATCAGTTAAATCGCTCTAATTCAGAGTTCGGTTTGTTAAATTCACCAGTAGTCAAAAGCCAAGGTTTATTTGAGGAAATTCGCGATCGGGGCTTAGTAATTCCTCAGCCATCTTCAGCCTCCAAGCAGGTGGCAAGAAACAGATTTTTGCCCTTGCCAAATTTAGCAGCAAATCCTGCTGTCGGGGCCGCAAACAATAACCCGCAAAATTCTAGCTTAGCAAGTTCAAACGCGACATCAGCTTTGACTTTATCTGGCAGTGGGGAACCCATTTCCGCAATAAAAACGATCGAGCCTGAGTCTAAGGATACAGCGACATCAACTTTATCGCAGGCGTCGAGTGGTGTTAATTCAGGCAAACAAAACGAAAATTCTCTTCCTTTGAGTCCGCTGCAAGCAGCTATGAAAAAATACGTCGTTGCTAACACAGCAGCAACGGCGGCTGCGGCTCAGAAAACAGCAGACTCGGCTAAATTGCTCGATCGACCGGCTGCGGCAAATGCGGCAAATGCGGCAAATGCGGCAAATGCGGCAAATTTGCTCCCAACGACCGCTACAGCTCAAGCTGGAGCAAATCCTGTGAATGTCCCCGCAGCACTTCCCCCAGTTGTGAGTCCGACAAATACTGCGATCGAGGAATCTCAAGAATTCTTAAAGC
The DNA here is from genome assembly GCF_013179805.1 of Microcoleus asticus IPMA8. GTDB lineage: Bacteria > Cyanobacteriota > Cyanobacteriia > Cyanobacteriales > Microcoleaceae > Microcoleus > Microcoleus asticus. Next base: position 8,254 of record NZ_SRRZ01000018.1, read on the forward strand.
CGACAGCTACAGTCCCTGAATCATTTCCTGGGTTAAATTCCAGAGTACCGAACCTCCCCGAAATTAATGCAGGGGCTGCAACGGTGGCTTTGCCGAAAAATCCCTACCAAACTAATTTATCTGGTTCCGGCTTCGCACCAGAAGTTCAACCTGCTGCACTTCCAGTAGCCATACCTTCGCCAACACCTTTACTTCCCAATGTCGGTCAATCCCCCTTTCCGAGTACGATCGGGGGAAGCAAGATAATTAGCCCTCAATTCTCTCCCAATTCAGCGAATTCTCAATTTCAAACAGCTCCACAAAGTCAGCTTAACTTGCCGGAGCAGCCTAACTTTGGAGTTGTTCCCCAAAACACAAATCAGGGCGTGCAGCCCATTCAACCTCAACCTTTTGCTACACCCCGCTCGCTGCCTCCGGGACGCTACATTGGCGGCGGCGAAATCAATACTTTTTCTAATCCTTAAATGAAGGAAGTTCGGCAACGAAAACGATAAGCTGTCGGGCATCTAAATTTTACCGTCAAGTTTGATGACATTCTGGTGAGGTGTCCCGCCCACCAGAAAAATACAATGCAAGATGCCCGACAGCTTATATCAATTTCCAATAGTTAGGCTAGGCGGTTCCTGAGCGAAGTCGAAGAGCAGTACAAGTTGCCAATTACCCATTCCTAATGTTATTGGTAAAACTTACCTAGAGGCTGCCCGCACCAACAGCAATCCCCCGATTCCCCAGCCAAAAATTATCGGCAGCCAAGCCGACAGAATTGGAGTCAAAACAGCTTTCACACCCATAGAACTGGTGATAAAAGAAAATACGTAGTAAGCAAAAATCACAACTACGCTAATACCAAAACTCGTTCCTCTGCCGGAGCGGCGCGGTTGAGTTCCCAAAGCTGCTCCCACTAAACCAAATACCATGCACACGAAAGGAAAAGCATATTTTTCTTGAATTCGCACCTTTAATTTGCGAATTTGCGGTTCGTCACCACTGTTCTTAATGATATCCAAACGCTCTACAGCTTGGGCAATGTTCATTTCCTTGAAATCCCGCACTCTCGCAGCTAAATCTAAGGGCGTACGGGGGAGTTGCAACTGCTGGTGTTGAAACCTAACTATATTGCGGTAAGAGCCATCAGGAGCTACTATATAAGCGGTTCCGTTGAAAAAATCCCAGGTATTTTCTGAGGGATTCCAAGTAGCGGATTCTGAAGAAACGATTTGATTGAGGCCTGGAGTGGAGCGATCGATAATTGTTAAACCTTTCATTCGCTGGCCGTCAAATTGTTCTGCATAAAAAAAGCGGGCCAGGGTTTCGTCGCCACCTTTTTCTGGTTTGCGAAATTCTGTGTAGATAATATTTCTATCTTGAAATATCGGTTTTTCTCGTTTCAGGGCTCTGTCTAAAGTCACAGTAGCTCTGTAGCTGGCGGCGGGTACGACTAACTCTTGCAAACCAAAGGTGAAGCCGGCAACAATTAAACTCATAATCACTGCGGGCAGTATTAATCGGTAAACGCTAACTCCGCAACTGCGGAGGGCGATGAGTTCGCTGTCGCTGGACATTCGGCTGTAGGCCATTAAGGTTGCTAGCAGCATCGACATCGGGAAAGCCAATACTACGAAGTAGGGAATTTGCAGCAGAAAAATTTCTAGGGCTGCGCCGTAGGGGAGGCCGGATTCTGTTACTCTGCGGACTAATTCAAATAAGGCTCCAACTGTGACGGCGACGGATGTAAAGAGTCCGACGCCAAAGAGAAATGGCCCGATTAGTTCTTTGGTAATGTACCAGTCCATTACTGAAATTCTCGGCAGCCAGTTGATGGGATTCAAAGAATTGGATATTGCTATTTTCATAGTGACGCGTTGTCGCAGATTGCTCCTCAATCTAACATCTAAAATCTCAAATTCGACCGTTTGCCGAATGTATTCAAAAGACTATCGCACGAAGCTGTCGCCCAAGTAATACTGCCGCACTAAAGGGTTGCTGTAGAGTTCTTCTTCAGCCCCGGAGGCTAAAATTTGGCCGTCTCGCATGATGTAGGCTCGATCGGTAATTTCGAGGGTTTCTCGGACGTTGTGATCGGTGATGAGGATGCCGATTTTGCGATCGCGCAGTTTGGCAATAATGGTTTGAATTTCGTCTACGGCGATCGGATCGACGCCTGCAAACGGTTCGTCTAAAAATAGGAACATGGGCCCGTCTCGCCCTGCGGCTAATGCTCTGGCCAGTTCAGTCCGCCGCCTTTCTCCCCCTGAGATTTGAATTCCCAAACTAGATGCTATTTTTTCCAAGCGAAATTCTTGCAATAGGAAATCGACTCGATCGCGCCATTCCCAGCGCGGCACTTGAGTTTGTTCTAGGACTAACAAAATGTTGTCGCGCACGCTCATGTTCCGGAAAATGCTTGCTTCTTGAGCGAGATAGCCAATTCCCAAATGCGCTCGCTGGTGCATCGCCAATTTAGTAATGTCTAAATCGTTTAGCCAAACAGTGCCTTGATTTGGCTTTTCTAATCCGGTTGCTATGTAAAATGTTGTGGTTTTGCCGGCACCGTTGGGGCCGAGCAGTCCTACGATTTCTCCTTGGCTTACCGAAAGATTGACGCGACTGACTACATTGCGTTTTCCGTAAGATTTGTGAATATTTTCGAGTACAATTTTCATTTTCGCCGAGGCAACCTCTACAAGCTAAATTTCAGACTGCGGGTTTGTGCGATCGAGTCTCTAATTTAAATTTTACCTTTTCAATTTTGTTAGTTTTATAAAGACGAAATTTCGCATCTATCCCAAGTAGTATGTTTTGGCTGAGGCGAAATTTCGCTGCTGCGAGCCACTGTTACCGGGGGGCTGTAGTTGGACGTGGGGAACCCACTGCATTTTGGGCTGCCGCATCTTGTTCCGGGGCAACCAGATAGACAGATTCTACCTGTCCTGGGTTGTCTGGCAGGGCAATAAACCGCCCTTCGTCGATGAGGTATGTTATGGTTTCGCCGCGCAGACTGTTGCCCTGCTGCAATACGTAAACATCTCCGCTGAGAATGATCCGGCGCTCGCGGCTGAAATATTGAGCTTGAGCAGCAGTTGCTTGTATTTGGCGGGCTGGATAGTTGATTTGGACGTTGCCGCGGGCTGTCACGATGCCGGTTTTGGAGTCGGCTTCTTGAATGTCCGATCGCACGCTGAGAGTGCGGGGCGGCCCGGCTTGCGGGTAGGTGGGAGAGGCGATCGCGCCTGCCAGAGTGAGGGGCAAAAGCAGCGATAATCCTTTGAATATTCGGGAATTGAGTAGTTTAGCGGAGGGCATCATAAGCTTGGAGCCTCAAAATTTGTGAAATTGCTGAAGGGCACGATCTCCAGTTAGGTATTTTATCTTAACGGCCAGAAAGATTTTCGCGCTTGTCGATCGATTGACCCGAGAGTCTCAACCAATTATCCTAGCAAGACAACAGCGAATTTAATTGGCTATTTTGCTGAGTCGCTGCAACTGTCTTAAGCGAGAACGGGCAAGATGCTCGTTCCACAGCAAATCAATCTGCTTGTACAGCGGGCATGAAAGCCAGCCCTCCTCTGTGTAAAGGCCAAGTCTGCTGCACACCCTAATACCAACATTTATTTAACCTTTATTTAACTTTTTGGTACTTTGATAATTCGCGGCAATTGTAAGCCTGCCACTTCTCTACCTGCGAACAACGGTACAAATTTAGCTACTTCTTCCGGGCCAGCTTGTTGCAAAGCGCTCAAAAGTTTAGCACTTTGTCGGAGCAACTCTTCAACGGCAATTCCGGCATAACTCGGCTGATAATAACTGAGCCGATTTATTCCTTCTCCCAGCAAGATTACCGCACCGCGCCAGTTTTGATTTCCTAAGTGATAAAGCGCGACCGCAATTTGCAATGTTCCCTGATAAAACCTTTTTTCCGGCTCGCCGGCTTCCATCCACAAAGCCTCTAAAGTATCGTGACAAGCGTAAAATTCTTGGCTGTTAAACTGTTCGATACCTTGCCAAAATTCGAGTGGGATTTCCTCTGTCATTCGATTGGAGATTCGGGATTTTCGATGGCGGATGCGTGTTTGAGTAGGCGGCGATCGATTTCTTTTAAATAGCTAAATCTTAAAAATAGGAAAAATAACGACCTGTTTTCAAAACTCCTGCCATTTCACGACCGCCTACTTAACCGATTACATAGTGTCTCTGACAGCTTGAATCTGATCCATTCCAATTTCCTGATTAGTTCCAGCGAAATCGTTATCTGGCGTCAGAAATAACATACAGTGACACTCTTTGCGCTCGCGCATGGGAATGCAGGGACAGTTCCAGTAGGCGGCTTTTACTTCAGCTTCTTTATCTTCGTAATGGCGACAAGGGCATAAGGGAGCACCTAGTTCATCCTTGTGTTTTGCTAGTCCTTCTATCACGACAGCAGTGACGGAAGGTTCGGAACAAAAGTATGTTCCCGTTCGCTTGGCGTAGGTTTCGGAGAAATTCTTCATCGCCTCCAAAGTTTTTTCGTTGGAGAGTTTAGATTTTTCTGTTGTGTTCATAGTTTAGGATCGGAGTTGGGGATGCTACGAGCTTTTGACAATTGTAGCGCAGAATGTGATTTTAAACACTTGTATATTTCTGTTTACTTACAAGGAAGAAAACCTTGACAAACATTGAGTTTTAGGTTGTTGGTTTTTTAGTGGTTTTTGTCTATCCCGGAGGGTGGGGGAAACTTGCGGCAGACCGGGTTTTTGGAGCTGCCAAAAGATTTGGGCGATCGATCGCCCTCAACAATCATCCCCCAAAGGGGATAAAAATCGGATAAGATAGCACAGCCCTGTCCCTGTTAGTGGCATCAGATGGCAACTTCCCCGAACCGCACCCGCACCCACAGCAAAAAATCTCCTCCCTCTGGGCTGATTTGGCCGGCTGACACCGAGTTAGTCGGATTAGTGTTTGAATTGACTCCCGGCGCTGCTAGCTATCTGTACGCGCAGTATGCTATAGGTTTGCACGCTTGGTTTTTAGGTCAAGTACAGCAAACCGATCCGGATTTATCGCAACTTTTGCACGATGAACAGTCCGAAAAAGCCTTTACTATTTCGGGATTGGAAGGTGATTTGCTCCCCGGTGGCAAAGAATTTCAGCTTTTGGGTGATCGAATTTATCGCTGGTACGTAACAGGACTTTCAAAGCGAGTAGTGCAGTGGCTGAGTCAGTGGCTGCAAAATTTGCCCGAAGAGATAGATTTGCGAAATGCTCCGCTGGTAATTCGCTCTTGGGATATTGCTTTTGCTCCCACAACTTACCAGCAATTATTAACAGCAGAACCCCCATTTTCGCCCACCATCAAACTTAGTTTTGTGACTCCTACAAGCTTTCGTAGCAAAGGCCATCACTTCCCTTTACCAGTTCCCGAAAATGTTTTTCACAGCTATTTGCGCCGCTGGAATAACTTTTCGGGGGTAAATTTTGACCAAGCAGAATTTTTGAATTGGATTGATGAAAATGCAATTATTAGCCGCCACAAATTGGAGTCGCAAAAGGTAGCAGCGGGCAAAAAAGGCATGGTAACGGGATTCACTGGGGCTGTGGAATTTGGGCTAGGGCGATCGGCTCACAATCGTCCTGATTTTGTACAATTATTTTATGCTTTGGGGCGGTTAGCGCCTTACTGCGGCACTGGCCACAAAACAACTTTTGGATTGGGACAAACGCGAGCACAATGGTTGACAGAAGCGCTACCTGAAGTGTCGATACAAAGCGTATTGGCGGCGCGAATAGATGAATTGACACAGAAGTTTATGGCGCACAGAAAGCGTACAGGCGGAAGTCGTGCTGCTGAGATTGCTGAAACTTGGGCGACGATTTTGGCGCGCAGGGAATTGGGGGAATCTTTGTTTGATATTGCTGCTGATTTGGAAATGCCTTATGAAACTGTGAAAACTTACGTGAAGTTGGCAAGAAGGGCTTTGAAAGTTGAGGATTAGCGCGCATTTGTTGACTGTTGACTGTTGACTGTTGACTGTTGACTGTTGACTGTTGACTGTTGACTGTTGAATGATGACTACTGACTACTGACTAATGACTGATGACTGCTGACTAATGACTCTTAGTAAATAGGTATATGTCGTCTCGCTGATATTTTAGTTGAAATTGAGGGGTGTTTTTTAGTTTAGTTACTAAGTTTTTAACAAATTCTCGATCGCTCATCCAGCCAGGATATCTGAGGTTCAGCAATACATAATCAAATTCTGCGAGATTTGCCGGCGGCGCGTTAGCCAGAGTTAATTTGACTACAGGGCGGTGCGCTAAGTGCGGAGCAATCTGAGCATTTGTTAAAACACTGCCTTTGGTTTCAACAAGAGAAATTGCCTCTTTGGTAGCTGGCAAAGTGTCGAGCCCATTTAAATAAATAGTCCAAAAGTAGCCGTATTTCGCTAAAGCTAAGAAAGCAATCAACGACCAAATTACAATGACTCTAGGAAATGGATAATTAGGAAGTGGCAATCTATCAAATATTGTCTTTGCCTTTTGCTGATTGCTATCTGCTAAACTGGAAATTACGGCAACCAACAAAAACGGCAATATCGGCACAGAATATTGATGAATCAAATCTCGCTGAGCGGGAATATCGGAAAGAATATTCATCGCCAACATCGGCACAGCACTAATTAAAGATGACAGATGACGCGGAGACAGCCACCAAATTATAGGTAATACCAATAACGCTAAATATTCAAAAGTATCTAAAGAAAACAAACGCCCTAAAACTAGATTTGGTTTCCCTATTAAATTAATAGCAATTTCCAAAACCGACTTTCCCAAATATTGATATCGCCCGATTCCCGCGTGTTCTCTTCCCTGATTAAAATACGGTATAACTGCCTGAGTAGCTACCAGGAACCAACCTGCGCCTAGAAAGAGAGCTATGAGCCCACAATTGCGTTTTTTGTCAAAACACAACAGCCACAAACCCATCGCAGCCACAGTTAAAGATAGCACGGCTTTGCAGCTCAAAACTAATACAATAGCAGCACAAAACCACAAGGTTTTATTCAGCCTCGCGGCTAAGATTGCTGCTAGCAGTGCTGGCAAAGCAATTACTTCTGGGTGGAAGTCGAAGAGATTGACATTAAATACTGCGGGATAAAGCAGATATACGGCTGAAATTGCAATTGCTTTTCGTTCGTTTAATCCCGCTTGACGTGCCAAACTCCAAGTCGGCCAAGCGCCTAAAGCTAGGGAAACAGCTTGCACTAAAAAAAGCCAGTGAACATCGGGATATATTTTGTAAAGTAAAGCTAGTGGATAGAAAATAAAAGCGGCGTGATCGCCCCAAATATTTATTGCCATTAAAGAGGAAAATGGCGTTTGATTTTGGGAGATTAAATAAATTGCTTGGTCAAAAATTGCTAAGTCGAATGCAGTTGACTGAAATAAAGCGTGCCGCGCGCTGCTGGCGGTAAATAAGACTATCGTTGTCACGACAATTATTAAAAATACTGGATGAGATTTTAGGGATTTTAAAGTTAGCATTTTATTGGTTTAATCAGCGATTCGTTTAAATAGCAGAACTTCGTTTTTTTGATAAGTTAAGTGAAAATCGGGAGAATTTTTAAGTTGATTTGCTAAGGTATCACCAAGTTTTTCAGTATCAGGCCAGGGATGGCGCAGGTTTAATAATATGTATTGAAATTCAGCTAAATTTGTTTGGGGCGAAATTTGTGAAAGCAATTTTACTATTGGGCGGTGGGCAAAGTGAGGGGCAAGTCTATTATCTGTTAAAATACTGCTTTGGGGTTGAACTTGTGCGACTGCTTCGCGTGTAGCTTGCCAGGTATCTAGTCTATTTAGGTACAGATAAAAATCTTTATATTCGCCCAGAAATAGGAAAATTATTAACGACCAAATTATCATGATTCTCGGCAATTGAATTCCTAGCCTGAGTTGAGGAAGTCGGAAATTATTAAATAGTAAATTTGCAAATTTGCTATAGGAAAATTTGGGCAAATTTACAGATGTTAAAAACTGTTGGTTATTTGCTTTATCCTCTTCGTTGTTTTCTCTTATTTCTTCCCTCTTCCTTGTTTCTTCCTTCGCGATAACTGCTAACAATAAAAAGGGAATTACAGGTACTGAATACTGATAGGCTAAGCTGCGTTGAAATGGTAAGTCAGAGAGGATATTGATGAGCAGGGTAGGGATGGCAGGAATTAGCGCTGTTAAATATTGTAGGCGTAGTTTGCCAGAGAATGGCAATAGCAGCCAAATCACAGGTAAGGTGAGGAGAAATAAATATTTTAATGTATCAAATGAAAGGATTTTTCCTAATACTAACTGTGGTTTTAATAGGAGATTGATGATGATTTCTAGTACGGATTTGCCTAAATAGCTGTAGCGCCCGACTCCAGCGACTTCGCTGCCGCTAAAGAAGGGGATGATTTTCTGGGAAGCAATCAAAAACCAAGCTGCACCCAGCAAAAGTGCGATCGCCCCGTACCGTTGCTTTTTTTCGCAAAAAAACAGCCATAAACCAATAGCAACAACGGTTAGGGACAAAACCGCCTTGCAACTCAAAACTAACAGAATAGCGGTACAAAACCACACAATTTTATTTAAACGCGCCGCCAAAATTGCTGCCAAAAGTGCGGGTAAAGCGATTACTTCCGGGTGAAAATCAAATAAATTGATGTTAAATACCACCGGATAGAGCAAATAAATTAATGCGATCGCACGGGATTGTTCTTGATTTAAACCTGCCAAACGCGCTAAACTCCAGCTAGGCCAAGCCCCCAGGGATAAAGCAACTGCTTGTACCAACAGCAGCCAATGCACATCCGGGTAGATTTTGTAAAGCAAAGCTAGCGGATAATAGATTACCGCTGCATGATCGCCCAAAATATGAATGCCCATTAAAGAAGAAAAAGGCGTTTGGTTTTGGCCGATCAAGTAAATTGCTTGGTCAAAAATTCCCAAATCGAAAGCAGTGGATTGGAATAAAGCGTGCCGTAAACTGCTACACAAAAAGAAGATTGCCGCAGCAGTAGCGATCGCCCAAACCAAACTCGACGGTAGCTGCGATCGACCTTCCTCTCTATTTTCGGCGATCGAGACACTGATGTCCTCACGGTCATCAGCAAAATTTTCCCTATTTTGCATGAAATCTGGCACTAGGTGGTCAATCAATTTTAGATTTTAGATTTTAGATTAAAGAATTGAAGCATTGACCCCACGGATAAATTCGGGGGTTCCTTTATCGGATAGAGGTTTTTTATTTCTGGACGGATGAATCCGGGGGCTTGTATCCTGGATGCTGTCGGTCACTCAAAATATGATTCCATCGAATGTGCTTTCCACGCAATAGTTAACCACTAATTTTTATCCCCGCAATCGTAATATTAGAATAATCCACAAAACATTAAAAAATTGTGAAAGCAATAACTCTTCTCGGATCCACAGGCTCCATCGGCACTCAGACTCTGGATATTGTAGCTCAATACCCCGACAAATTTCGGATTGTCGGGTTAACTGCCGGACGAAATGTAACGTTGCTGGCCCAGCAAATTCGCCAGTTTAGACCGGAGATTGTCGCGGTTTGCGACGAAGATAAATTACTGGAATTGAAGGAGGCGATCGCCGATCTCGACCCTCAACCTATTTTACTTGCTGGCGAGTCAGGCGTTGTCGAAGTTGCCCAATACGGCGACGCTCAAGCCGTCGTCACCGGCATAGTTGGCTGTGCCGGTTTGCTGCCAACAATTGCGGCTATCAAAGCAGGCAAAGATATCGCCTTAGCCAATAAAGAAACATTAATCGCAGGGGGCCCCGTTGTCAACCCCTTAATCGAAAAATACGGCGTTAAAATATTACCGGCGGACTCGGAACATTCAGCAATTTTTCAGTGCCTGCAAGGTGTTATGGTTGGCGGGTTGCGGCGAATTATTCTAACGGCTTCGGGGGGTTCTTTTCGAGATTTGCCGATCGACAAATTAGCAGGAGTAACAGTAGCCGATGCCTTGAAACATCCGAATTGGTCGATGGGGCAGAAAATCACGATCGATTCTGCTACTTTGATGAATAAAGGATTAGAAGTAATTGAGGCTCATTACTTGTTCGGAATGGATTATGACGACATTGATATTGTCATCCATCCCCAGAGCATAATTCACTCGTTAATTGAGTTGCAAGATACCTCTGTTTTGGCGCAATTGGGCTTGCCGGATATGCGCTTGCCGCTGCTTTACGCTTTGTCTTGGCCGGAGCGAATTCATACAGATTGGGAACGGCTGGATTTGGTAAAAGCTGGGGATTTAACTTTCCGAGAACCCGACCACGAAAAGTATCCTTGTATGCAGTTGGCTTATGCGGCTGGACGTGCGGGCGGTTCAATGCCTGCGGTGCTGAATGCGGCAAACGAACAGGCGGTCGCGCTATTTTTGGAGGAGAAGATTCAGTTTTTAGATATTCCGAAGTTGATTGAAAAGGCGTGCGACAAACATCAAACCGATAACTGTGAAAGTCCTGGTTTAGACGATATTTTGGCTGCGGATAGGTGGGCGCGGCAGGAAGTTTTGGCAGATAGTATGGAATTGGGCGATCGTATTCTTTCGGTTCGCTAATTGTATCAGCAGACTTGCACTTAGCCACAAGCCCTAGGAGTGAATTAATTCCCCGTCTCATAGCTAAAGTCGGTTCAAACCGACTGCCCAACCTTGATAAATATCCAGTCCTCTTTCAGAGGACTTTAGCTATGAGACAGGGGTTTTTAACCCCTGGCGGACTATGCCAAAAAGTGCAAAATATCGGCAGAAAACTATAAAAAATTGACCAGACTTTAGTTTTTTATAGACTAACTCCCAACTTTCGCCACAAAATCAGCCGCACTCATCTTTTCGTACAGTTCAAAAGGCTGGTGAATCCAAGGATTGTCAGCCAAATAATCTACATAATAATCCGGCTTTGCAACAGAACAAGCCTTGTACCAGAGTACAGCAGTCCGAATTTCCTGAATATCCTCGCCGTAGCGACTCTTGAGCCAAGCGATACCTTGGTTCAAACTAATTCCCGAATCCGCCAAATCGTCAACCAGGAGAATGCGGCTGCCCAAATTATCGCCCACCATTGTCAACTCGCGGGCAAACTCGATCGCACCCCGAACTTTTCCTTCGACCCCACCATAGGACGAGGCAGCTAAAATCGCCAGAGGTTTGTCAAAAATCCGTGACAGAGTATCTCCAACCCGCAGCCCTCCCCTCGCCAGACAGACAATTCGATCGAATTTCCACTGAGATTCTTCAATTTTTACAGCCACATCCTCAATTTTCCGATGGTACTCAGACCAAGAAACGTAAAGGTCACTCATTCCTAATATTATTGAAATATCAAAGGTATTATTAATTATTTTGGGGAAAATGACATGGATGCAGATGAACTTCTCAGACGGTATGCAGCCGGAGAACGGGTGTTTCACAAAGTAGACTTGAGCGGTGTTCATATGTCAAGGACAAATTTGCGCGATATTGACCTGAGTCACGCTAGTTTAAAAGGTGCAAATTCGATCGGCCTCACCCTCTACAGAGCTAATCTGTATCAAGCAGATATCAGCCAAGCCAACCTCTCTCAAGCCAACCTCATGTCCGCTAATTTTGGCGAATGCGAGGCGGTGGGAGCGAACTTGAGCGGAGCCATCTTGCGGAGTGTCGTCTTCAGCGGGGCCGATTTAACGGGAGCGAGTCTCAGGGGTGCAGACATGAGAGATGCAAACCTTCAGGGGGCAATTTTGATTCAAGTTTATGCAGTTAACGCTAACTTGCAAGGTGCAAACTTGACAGCAGTAAAGCTTTGCGGAATCAACCTGAGCAAAGCAAATTTAACCGATGCGAACTTAACACAAGCTGACCTCAGCCGTGCTAACCTAACTCAAGCAAATCTGAGTTGGGCAAATTTAACGGAAGCAAATCTGGAAAAAGCTGATTTGAAGGGAGCCGATTTGAGCGGAGCTAACTTGAGCTGTGCAAATCTCCATCAAGCAGATTTGAGCGGAGTTTCCCTTAAGGGAGCAAATCTCCGGGGAGCAAACTTGCATCAAGCTTCTTTGCGCGGGACAAATTTGGATGAAGCGAATCTGAGAGAGGCCATGATGCCTGACGGCACAATCTCTGACTAATAAGCTGAGAAAATAGAAGTTAAAACAGCAGGGTGCCTGTGGCGCACCCTACATTTATGCTAATGCCTGATTTTTTTAAGGGATTTAATTCTGCCTTCAAGTGACAGTGAATTTAAAGAGTAGTGGCAAAAAATTTAGAACCGAGTTTAATCTACAACTTTCAGCCAGCCGCGGCGAACTGCGTGGAGCAAGCGGTTGATGGCTGTTTGATCTTCTTCGGTAAGAGAGTCATTTAACAGGGCTGTCTTGAGCTGTTGTCGGTGAGTGGGAGTCAGAAGACCGGAGTGATATACCTGAAAAACTAGCTCTGCAATAGTAAATTGAGGTAAAAGCGTTTGGGTTGTCATCATGTGTTTGTTTTTTGAACTCACTCTTGACAGTATTGACTGGTTTTCCCAATATTTATGTGATTCAACTACAGGAGTAAATGTGATCGATTGGCTCTTGATGAGTGATTTGTGTCAGCCGGACTTGGGGATCGGATATTTCCTCGATCGCCCTGCAACTTGAAATACCAACCCCGTCCCGAGTCCTCGCTTTTGGCAACTCCGAAATCTCTACTTTTTGTCAAGAGACTGTGACAAACCTATTAATATTTATCTATTAATAAATTACTAATGCTGCTAGCTAAATCGCTTGGCTTAATTCAACGTAAAACTTTTACGGTGTTTATAAACCCGCTTTTACCTACATTTACTTAGTTTCTTGGTGTGCTCTTTGTTCCGTAGATATACTTAACAACCCGCCAAAAAACCGATACAAGTTTCCGACAGGAGCGGCCACCGGCCCAAAATTTTAAGCTTTAGTTCATGCTCCCAGATTCATCTGTGAAGTCAATCTAAAATCTAAAATCTAAAATCTAAAATCTAAAATCTAAAATCTAAAATCTAAAATCTAAAATCGACTGGCTGCTTCAAATCAAAAATCCCGGCTTCTTCAAGAAACCGGATTCGAGCTTTTCGATCGCAGTACAACTTTTTTTGGAGAGGGTTAATGCAGCGACCTGCTCACGAAAATCTTATTGTTGGCAAAGCTTGACAGGAGAGAAAGTAGAAATACTGATCTCAACTTCTTGTGTGAGAGGACTAATCGGAAATCCTGACCCATCCGCGGCGGATGGCGTGAAGCAGGCGGTTGACTGCATCTCGGGCATCTTCGCTGAGAGAGCTTTCGCAGAGTGCAGGCAGTCCGTGGCTTTGAGTTCGAGTCAGATTCCCTGAACGGGTGACTTGATAGAACAGTTCAGCGATCGCCCGATCGGATTTTAAAGTCAGAGCTTGCATGAAATATCGTTGAACTCGACTATTGTAGTATCGAGGATTTGAGAAAAGAGTAGGGTGATAGCAGTCGGCTAAGCTGTGCGATCGTTCTTAGCTCCATTTGTGACCGAAGTCTGCGAGTATACGTGAGTTAAATCACAGAGAACCAAAGACCTCGATCGCATAACCTGTCATTGCGGTGGTAGCCTCAAGGTTTGACTAAACCTCGAAAACTCCTGATCGCAAGACTTTTAGCCCCCAGCGCCGCTGCACAGCGGGAGTGCGTCCCCTCTACATCCCAGGCTCTGGACTCGGAGAACTGTGAAACTTTGGGTTTTAGACACTTGCAGCTTGCACCACAGGGCATAAAGTTGCGATCGGCGAGCCACACCCTGAGATACAATATTTATAAATACTTCTATCCCATCTCTAGGCAGGCAAGTAAAAAAATGATAATGATTAGCTACTTTTCGATTGCCTTAATCGTTTTTATTGTTTGGTTCAAAAGTTTTTGGAATGATACTGCGACATCTAAAAAAGACGTGATCTCTTGGATAGCATTAATATTCGGTCCTCTGTTTTGGCCTGTTGTTCTGCCCCTATCCCTTTTGCAAATTACCAGCAAAAAGTCTGTTGTAAAAACAGCTCAATGCGATCAAGAATTATAATAAATTGTGGAAGTAACTGGCTTAAACAAAGTCGGTTATCTCGTCCTAAACGATCCGGCTTGCATCGCTCCTCGCAGCGAGTAAATCATCTTGTTTGATGGTAAAAAAAATGCAGTTATAAGGTAGAATCAAATAAAAATCCTGAATCCTAAAACAGTATTTTTTTACCGCTCCAAATTCTGCCTTCTGCTTTTCGCTCCCGCCCAAAAACGGATACAAGTTTTCCAGAGTAGTCGCCAGCCGACCAAAATTTTCGACTCTTGTTAAAGCTCCCAGATTCATCTGTGGAGTAAATCTCAAATCTCAAATCGTTCGACTGAGCGCGACTCCACTGCTCTCTGGCCTAACGTCTCACGGCAAAGTATCAAATCGACTGACGCCTACTTTTCTTCTGTAACATCGTGATTTAAGGGTGTCGCTGAGTCAAAATTGTCAGACCCAAATAGTCGGACAGCGACCGCAACATTTTTTTACTCAAAGATTATCTGCCACCTCAACCAAGCTCAAAATTAATCTGCAACGTAACACGGCCTGTTGTTGGCAAAACTATAACTTAAGACATATTTTTTCCTTCTGCTGACCAACTTAAGAATTTTTATTACTTCCGGTCACTGCGCATCATTAATCGAATTTGGTAAAATCCTTACTTAGCCTGAAAAAAAGCTAGACGCCTTGCCCTGTAACCTTTGACAGCTCTATTTTTTAAAAGTGTAGCAGCTCTCACAAGCAAATTGTAGAGTTCGTTTGCGCCTTAATTGCCTAACTCTTACCGCAGTTAGATAGACAATTAAAGGCAGAGACTGCAATATGAAATAGGCCACAACAATTGTTTCAAATCTCAACTACGATTTATTTTGGGCGATCGGGCATGACGAATGTATAACGCGAGCAAGCGGAATTTTTAGAGGTGCTGGATTTTTGGGTTTGGGAACTTCTCAAAAAAAAGTGCCGTCACTGTATCCACATTCGCTATTTGCATAAAAAGTAGGAGTAAAAATGAACGAAGTGTCTGAGAAACCAATTTATAGAATTCTTAATCTAGTGTCGCTGCTAGCGCTGAGCTACTATGCAGCTACTTCCATCAATTATATGTTCGAGAGCGACGCTCACATATACAGGTACGACAGCCAGAGCAATTCCAACGCCTCAACCGCGCAACTAGAAGCACACCATCGGAATAAATAGTAGAGCTTTTCTATGAATGCCGAACCAAATTTCCTAGAAATCGCTAATTGTTAATTAGCGACTCGAAGTTAACAACTAGCAATAAAATATTTTGTGATAAGTTAATATTTTTACTTACAGCTATTTGCTATCAAAGATACTACAAGAATCAACTATCTATCTATTTGGCTCTAAAAATAGACCACAGTCATGAAAACAGTTCAAAGCATTTTCATCAGTAATAGCCTTAAGAGCTTTAGTAATCGCTTCATCAAGAAGATTTGAAGTTTGAGCTGCTTAAGAACCGAGAATTACTTTGATTTTTTACCAACACAACTCGATGGAACATAAATTCGGCGAGTAGGGATATAAGCATTTCACTTGAACTCCGACAGATTGAATCAAACTTTCGACGGCTTAGAAATCATGAACAGGTAAATTATCCATAACTACAATTGCGCCAACGCATAACGGCGTTGCATATATTGATAATGATCGAGGAAAAACAGGGAAATATTTTTGAGGCTGGTGTTTTAGATAAAAAAGCAACAAACTAATTGAAAGTTGCAACATCTCTTGAGACTTGGAATAACATAAGGTCTTGCGATGTAACCCGCGCCAGATAATGTCTTAATCTCGTGTTGTCTCCTTCCACCCTTGTCATATAAGTCTTGCAAACAATATGGTCTTCAGAGTTGATATATTTTGCGTAAACACAATAGCCCTCAGTGACCCAGAAATAGCAAGACCAATTTTTACTCATCCTCCACAAAGCCACAAAAGTGTCACTGCTGCTATCCCCTAACGTCCAAGCAAGAATGCCCTCAGCAAAGTGATTTACTGCTGTAGATACAAGGAGCTTGTTTTTTTTGAGCCAACAAATGTCTGGAGTTCGTCGATTTCTCCTACTTCTGGTATGGTTTCAAATGCCTCAGTTTCAGGTAATGGTTTCCCTGTTTCTTTGACCCAGTTGATGACACTATTGTGGCTGATACCAGTACAACGCTAAATTAGTCTCGCGCCCCATGCCATTACAGTACATGAGAGGAGCAAATTTGTTTGGCATCCTCGGAATATCCACGCTCACTATAGGTTTCGACAAACTGGCGATTGCATTGCTTACATCGATAGCACTCTTTTTCGTATCGATGTCCATTTTTAACTACATCTTCACCGTTGCATTTGGGGCATTGCATTTTTTAAGTTTGAACAACTTTGCCTTTATTCTGCCACTTCCTATTTTTAAAGATCGTTATGAATATATGCAGCGCCGCATATTTTTCTGTTTGACACTGTGTCCCGAACTAAGAGACAATTAATACCATTTGAGATTTGAGATTTGAGGTTTGAGATGGGGAAGGATTGATGACGGAGTTTAGAGCTGACCGGCAGTTGCATTCTGTTTATAAACTGTTACAAGATGCGCAGCAGTTTCTTCTCAGCTTTGACCCCGCCCAAAAACGGATACCAGTTTCCGACAGGAGTCGCCAGCAGCCCAAAATTTTAGATCTTTGTTCAACCTCCCAGATTCATCTGTGGAGTAAATCTCAAATCTCAAATCTCAAATTTAAAATCGACTGACAGTACCGTCACCACTCTACCGGCGTACCGTTCATCTCAACTTCCCAACACAAGCGCTGCATTGTCAGATTGTCGGGATGGATGCGGCTCATGGCTGTAATGACCTATTTGGGTTGAAAAACCGGGTTTTTTAGCCAAAATCCTGGGTTGAGTGCGAGGGATTTCGGTGGAAAAATCAAGGTGATGAGCCTCAAGAGTCCGTCGGGGGTTGTGTTGGGACGCACTTTTGATTGAATGCGGCCTCCAGCGTGCGCGGGCTTGCTTTGAAAGCTAGCTAAAAAATTTTGATTTCTGGGGAACTATTGGCGAAAATCAAAAGTCTGGTCAACTACAGTGTACTGAAAAGTCGCAACTCAGTTCCAGCAGCCCGATTGCGGGCGATCGAACTTCCCGGCGATCGACATTGCCAAGAGCCCGGTGTGATTTCTCAATCTTGAGAGCCTACTCCGATTAACAATGGTTTATGTGTATTTCCTGGCTATTGTTTTAAATAATCACTAGCCACATCGAAGCTCAGTATGGTACACTCACAAACGTTTAGCTGAAATATTTTGGTGCTAGAGGAGGGAGGGAGTAGTGGAGTCGAGAGTCCAAAGCAGGAAACAACCGATATTTGCTGCTCAAGGAATACAGGATTCAACTTGCGATCCCGACCTCCTTACGGACAATTTAAATTACATGACAACTTATGGCAGCCGGGTCAATTAGGGTCTCAACCAATTTCCGGTTTCATTGGCTAAAAGCTTCAAAAAAAATAGTTGTACTCATTTAAAAAATAGGGTGCTGCTCCACCCGAATTTACGCCTGTGGACAAGTAGGAGCCGACTCCCTTGGTAGAAGCAGGAAGCAGACCCTCTAGAAACTACTTCTAGTTGAATGGTGGAGCTTAAATAAGCTTAGCCAGGTTTTGTATAGCAGAGAAAAGTGTATTGTATAAAAATGGTTCATCATTTAGGAGGAGTGTAAATGACACAGGTAACTAATCCAACAACACCAGTATCTTCAAACCCGGGACCGGGCGGTGGCGCTAACATTATCGGCACCCAGGAGAGTAACAGGTTAAACGGCACCGCCCAAGGCGATATCATCCTGACTTTTGGGGCCAACGATGTGGTCGCTGGTGGCGGTGGCAACGACCTGATTATTACCGGCGGCGGCAATGACACTGTCGGCGGCGGCGACGGCAACGATACCATCCTTTCAGGCAGCGGCGCCGATGTGGTAGCTGGTGGCACCGGCGATGACGTGATCTTTGCCGGTAAAGGTGATGACCTCGTAGACGGCGGTGATGGCAATGACCTGGTTTCTGGCGACAGAGGCAACGACACCGTACTCGGCGGCTCTGGGAGCGATACAGTCTATGGCGGCCAAGGCAACGATGTTGTCGGCGGCGGCGACGGCAACGACAGCCTGTTCGGCGGTAAAGACAACGATACTGTCGATGGTGGCTCTGGCAATGACTTTATCACTGGCGACAGAGGAAGTGATGTCCTGACGGGCGGTGCTGGCAGCGATACGTTCTACTTCTTCTCCAGCGGGGGCGATTATGGCGTAGACACGATCACTGACTTTACCCCAGGCGAAGATAAGATCCGCTTGAAGCAGGGCGGTGTGTTCTCTGGTTTGGGCAGCAGCTTCGATGCCACCGAGTTTGTAGTCGTTTCTGGTTTCAACGCAGCCAGCCCAGGAGCAGGCACGACGAACAAGTTGGTCTACGACCCAACAAGCGGTGCGTTGTACTTCAACGGCAGCAACGGAGTGCTAACTGTTGCTCAGTTGCAGACTGGTCTGACAATTACCTCGAACAGCTTCGAGTTGTTCTAAAACAAGTGGCAGTTGTGGGGCAGCACCAGATAAAATCTGGGGCTGTTCTCACACTACTGAAAGTCTTGGAAGCTTTCAACTTCATTCTGCCTGCTGCGGAGCGAAGTTGAAAGCTTTAATGTAGAGACAGGACTTAGCCACGCGGAGTCAGAAACCCGGTTTCTTGGTAAATACTTCCCTAGGAAAGTTAAGATACAGCAGATTCCAAATTAATGAGGTACACCTCAGAAACCCGGAGGGCAGGCGCTCTTGGCACAGCCTCGGAGCCAAACAAACCAGTTTTTTGTAATTCATTTGCCAGCAAAAGTGTCGTATCTCGTAGAAACGGTGTTTATGAGGCTTGAGTCTCCGAAGCAAAAGAAAGTAGGAAGTAAAACTCGGGGATTGGTGTCAACTTTAACGTCAAGCGTAAAAATTTTAACGATTTATTAGTGAAATTAATCGATCGTCCGCTCGGGCAAAATATAAATACAAAGTTTTTAAATCATAATTTCTAAGTTTTACTGAAGCGGTAAAGTAACCGCAACTGCTGGCGATCAATGAACACTCAAGAATATATCCGGCAAGCCCAAGTTTATTTGAACAGGGGGAAGTTAACTGAGGCGATCGAGTTTTGCAAAAGGGCGATCGAACTTCAACCGTTTTCGCCCTCGGCTTACACCACTTTAGGCGAAATTCTGGAAGCTCAAGGCGATCCGACGGCGGCAAGAGACGCTTTTGTGCGAGCTTTGGAGATTTCGCCGCAGTTTTTTCTGGCTCATGCTTATTTGGGTCAACTTTACAGCGAGTATTGGTGGCTGGATGAGGCGGTTTTTCACTACCGGCAAGCTCTGGATTTGAAACCAGACTGGCCGGAAGTTCATTATAACTTGGGAAATGTTTTTCACAATCAGGGTAATTTGTTAGAGGCGATCGACTGTTACCGAAAGGCGATCGCTCTTAACCCCAATTATCTACTTGCTTTCTACAATCTGGCTGTGGTTTTAGATGAAAATAATCAGCTCGAAGCGGCAATTGATACTTACCGACAGGTGATTGCTCTGAAGCCGGATTACGTAGAAGCTTACAGCAATTTGGGTGCGATTCTGCTGAAGGACGATCGCGCTGCTGAGGCGATCGAGGTTTACCAACGGGCGATCGAGATTAAGCCAGATTGGGCGACGCTGCACAATAATTTTGGTCAAGCGTTGCTGGACAAAAATCCCGAGCGGGCTATCGCATCTTACCTCACAGCTATTGAGTTGCAGCCGGACATGGTTTTGGCTCACTACAATCTGGGGAAAGCGTGGCAAATACAGGGAGAACATTCGGCGGCGGTTGCTTGTTTCGATCGCGCGATCGAGCTGAATCCCGAACATATTTCGGGCTATACAGACGCCGGGTTTTCTTTGATGGTTTTGGGCAAAATCGCTGACGCCATGCCTTATTTTAAGCGGGCGATCGCTCTGAAGCCAGATTTTGTTGAGGCTTACTGCCGTTTGGGAGACAGGCGCAGAGTTGCTGCTGTAGAAGATGATGAATTCTCAAGGGCGATCGCTGCGTGCGATCGATTTCTCACAGCATTGATGGGAAGTTCGGCAACGGATTGTATAACGGATGTTACGGATGTCACGGATGTCACGGATGTCACAGATTTAAGGGATTTAAAAGTAAAGAAAAAAGATGCTGCGGCTAGATATTTGTCAAGTGCAGATCGCGAATTGCCTGTTGCTGAAATCTGCGATAATTTAGCAGAAATTTACTTGCATTTGGGAAATGCTTTAACAGAGTACGGCGGGCACGAATCGGCCACCGCTTATTATCAAAAAGCTTTGCAAATTCAGCCACAAAATGCAGAGATTTACTGGCGGGTGGGAAATTCCTTAGCCCAGCAACAGCGGTTCAGTGCAGCAATTGCAGTTTACCGCATGGCGTTGACGATTCAACCTGCTTTACCGCAGGTTTATTTTGAGCTGGCAAAGCTGCTGGAAAAACAGGGGCGCTGGGAACGGGCAATCGATTATTATCAAAAGGTTTTAGAGTTGCAATTGCACGGGTATGGGGATCAGAAAGAGTGGAGTAAAAATAGTTTTATATCGCCCGATCGCCATTCTATAGAACCTCCTCACGCTATTTATTTATCGAGTTGGGATTGGCTGGTTAATGCTAAGTTGGATGCGGGCAATTATGTGGAAATAGTTTGGGAATCTGCACCAGAAGCCTGTGCCGAAAATATTCAGAATTCCCAATTTTCGCTAACAAATTCGCAATTGGCAAATGCCGATTGTACAGGTTTAACTTGCGGGCTGTGTTTGCAGAGGATTTCTAAGTGGTTCGATCCGGTGCATTTGGGTTGGGGAGTTTGCCGTTTGTCGAACTTGCAACCGCTACCTGTGGAGTCGCCAAAGACTTTTGTGGCACAGATTCCCAAGGGGCGAGTTTGGATTGTTCCGCAGGAAAATTATTGGATGATTTGCAAGGCGATCGCTGTAATTACTCCTGACAATTATTTATTGGCTGATGTGTCGAGAGATTATCCGGGGTTTTTGCCGGGATGTGAAAAGCATGATGTTAGAAAACACAGCGTTTTTCAGTTAGAATCATTTCCCGGTTTAAAGAAAATTGACGGTAGCGTGGCTGTGCTTTCTGGTTTGTCGGGAAATGTCTATTTTCACTGGATGGTTGATGTTTTGCCGAGGATAGAATTGCTGCGGCTCAGCGGTAGGGATTTGGCGGAAATTGATTGGTTTTTGGTGAATAGTTGTCAGCACCAATTTCAGCGGGAAAGTCTAAGAATTCTGGGCATTCCTGAAGAGAAAGTCTTGGAGAGCGATCGCTTGCCTCACATTCAAGCAACAGAGTTAATTGTGCCGTCTTTTGCGGGATATTTGGGCTGGCCTTCTGGGTGGGCGATGGATTTTTTGAGGCGCGAGTTTCTCAAGGGAATTATACCTAGTTCCAGCTATCCAAAACGCATTTATATCAGCCGCAGCAAAGCGAGATATCGGCGAGTTTTGAACGAGGAAGATGTGGTGGAGGTTTTGGAGCAATTTGGCTTTGTTTCTATTTTGCCGGAGTCGATGTCTTTGGCAGAGCAAATTGCTCATTTTTACCACGCTGAGGTGATAGTTGCTGCCCACGGCAGCGGCTTGACAAATACGATTTTTTGCCGCCAGGGAACTAAAGTAATTGAGTTGGTGTCGCCTCACTATATCAGCCATTATTATTGGGGAAGCAGTCAATATTTGCAGTTGGAACATTACTTTTTAGCGGGCGAGGCTTTTGAATGCTATCCTATTAGACAGTTGATGTATCAGAATTCGCTGACTGAGGATATTTTGGTGAACTTGAGTTCGCTGAAAAGGATGGTTGAAGTGGTGCGTTTGGGTTAGTTGGCGTCTGGAGTAAGTTTAATTATGCCCTCGATTGAGAAGATGGAAAAAGCAGCGGTTGATTTAAGTCGGCAAGCAGAAGTTTATTTAGCCGAAGGAAAGTTGAATGAGGCAGTTGCTGCTTGCGAGTCAGCGTTGAATATTGAACCGAATTTGGCGACAGCTTGCCAGACGCTGGGAAAGGTGATGCAGGTTCGAGGTGAAATCGAGCAAGCTAAGCAGTGGTATGAAAGGGCGATCGATCGCAATCCAAATTTGCCGGAAGTTTACGCTAATCTAGGCAGTTTGTATTCTCAGGATAAACAGTGGGAAAAGGCGATCGCCAATTGTGAAAAAGCGATTTCGCTAGCGCCGAATTTTGCTGCTGTTTATCGGCACTTGGCGAGAATTTGGACGCAGTTGGAGAAGCCAGAAGAGGCGGCAGACTGTTGGTATCAAGCTTTTAATATCGAGCCGAATTGGGCAACTGCTGACGAGCACGTCACTCTGGGAAATAGTTTTGTTGAATTGGGAAAGTTCGATCGCGCTATTGAATGTTATTCGCGGGCAATTAAGTTAAACCCGAAGCTGGCAACAGCTTATCACAATTTGGGGGAAATGCTGGTCCGGGAGAAACGGTCGGATGAGGCGATCGCCAATTACCGACAAGCCATTGCGATCAATCCAAATTCTTTTGAATCTTACCACTGTTTGGGTAAAACTTGGGCGGAGCGAGGTGAATTAGATCGGGCGATCGCCTGTTACAACAAAAGCCTCGAAATCAATCCCAACTACGCTCGTGCTTACCTTGGTTTGGGCAATGTTTTGATGCAAAAGCGCGAGTTTGATGCAGCAATTCAATGTTACCGTCAAACTCTTGACATTAATGATAATTCCTACTGGGCATACAATTGTTTAGGGGACGCTTTGGCTCACAAAAAACTGTGGTCTGAAGCTATTAGTTGCTACCGTAAAGCTATTGAAATAAATTCAAATATTCCTTGGTTTTATTGCAATTTGGGAATTGCCTTAACCTGCGAAAAAGCCTGGGATGAAGCTGTTAGCGCTTACCTGCACGCGGTTCAGATCGAGCCGAATTTGACGGGAATCAATCAGCGGTTGGGATATGTTTTGCGGAAGCGAAGCGAATCCGGTTTAGACAGCACAATCGAAACTTATTGTCAAGCTATTGAGGTACTTGCAAGCGGGAAAAATTACCACAACTTGCTGGGAATTGAGTTAGATGGAGCGGAGTTTTATATAAATTTAGGGAATAGTTTAGCGAAACAGAAGCAGTTGGAAGGTGCGATCGTATTTTATAGCATGGCACTGCAAATTGAACCGAATGCTGCGGAAGTTGTCGCCCAACTCAATGATGTTCGGGCGAAACAACAGGAGTTATACGCACAAATTGCCACTTACCGCCACCAAATTGAAATCGATCCGAGCAATTCTAAGCCTTACAACGATTTAGGAAATATTTTACCGCAATTAGGGGAATTAGAAGAAGCAATTATTTGCCACCAAAAAGCGGCCGAATTGAGGGGTTGGGCTGAGTGTGCGGCGAAAGATTATCAATTTACCCAAGATTGGTTTACACACAATATTCCTATTTGGCAACGGCATTTGCAGGAATTTACTGGAATTGCGGAATTTCAAGTAGTGGAAATCGGCAGTTTTCAGGGAATGTCGGCTTGCTGGCTGCTGGATAATATTTTAACTCATCAGACGGCAAAGATTACTTGTATTGATTTGTTCTTTCAACAACATTTTAAGGGCAATATTGTTAAAACTGGAGCCGCCGATCGGGTAATTGAATTAGAAGGTTACTCTCAAGATTTGTTAGTAAATTTGACTTCGGAATATTACGATGTTGCTTACGTTGACGGCTGTCACAAACCCACCAGTGCTCTGCAAGATGCGATTTTATCTTGGAGGTTGGTGAAAGTTGGGGGGCTGATGATTTTTGATGATTACGAGTTTACGTTTCCCGACAGCCCGGAGCAAGATACTAAAATTGGGATAGATGTTTTTTTGGAGATGTTTGGAAGTCAGTTAGAAGTAGTACACAAAGGCTATCAACTGATTGTCAAAAAAATCGGCAATCAAAGTTTGGGCGAAGAGAAAACTCTGTTGTCTCTGGGTTGGGAAAAGTTGGGGGATATTGCGGCAAATGCGGGTTATTTGGATGAGGCGAGCGCCCGCTATCAAACAGCTATTAAAATTAAGTCTGGCAACTACTTAACTCACCACAAGTTGGGTAAAACTCTGCAAGAGAAAGAACTGTTTGAGGAAGCTCGGGCCGCTTACCAAAAGGCGATCGCACTAAACCCTAATTTTAGTTGGGCTTACTACTTTTTGGGGGAAACTTTGCAGGCGATTGAGGAACAGGGCGAAGCCGCTGCTGCTTACCGCAAAGCTATTGAGTTAAATCCCGATTTTTGTTGGACTTACAACAATTTAGGCGATGTGCTGATGGAGCTTTCTGAGTGGGAGGAAGCTGCTGTTGCTTACCGCAAGTTAGTTGAACTAAATCCCGATTTTTGTTGGTCTTACGATAGATTAGGTAAGGCTTTGGTTGCACTGGAAAATTGGGAGGACGCGGCGGCGGCTTGCCGCAAAGCTATTGAATTAAATTCAGATGATTGTTGGCTGTACAATAGTTTGGGAGAAGTTCTGGAATCACAAGAAAATTGGCCCGAAGCAGCAGTGGCTTTTGGTCGTGCTATTGAGCTAGAACCTGAGCATAGTTGGCTGTATAAAAAGTTGGGCGATGCACTGCGGAATCAAGGGGAATTGGAAAGGGCGATCGCAATTTATGAGCAAGGCATCAATCTCGATCCAAAATCCTGTTGGTGTTACGAAGGATTGGGTTTGAGTTTAATTGCCAAACACCAGTGGGAACCGGCAATCACTAATTTAGTTCAAGCATTGCAAATTCAACCCGATTTGTTTGAAGCTTACGATAACATAGGTTATGCTCTGGAACAACAAGGAGAAGTCGATGAGAGCGATCGCGGAGAATACAGCAATCAAATATTACCCTTAAGTGTTCTCAAAAAATACTGTGGGTTTACAGAAGATTTGACCGTTACAGCAGAATCCAATCCTAACCTCACCTGCATTGACATCCATCCTGCGAGTCACATCAATTTATCGTATTCCAAAACAATCGACAGCAACAGCAGATTTTGGGAACATCAAAGTCATTCAAGAAAAGCTTTTGTTGCCGTATTGCCAAAGGGACGAGCTTGGGCAGATGTTGTGACTACGGCCGTTATTACTTCAGAAAATAAACTTGTTACTGATATTTCAATGGGTTGTGCTGAATTGGTAATCACTTCCGACAAATTGCCTCCCGCTGAACACGTCGATGGAAATGTGGCTTTTTTATCTGCTCGCTGGGGTGGAGCCGCTTATTTTCATTGGATGTTTGATGTGATTACGCGATTTGACCTTTTACAGCGGAGCGGATTGATAGAAACTATAGATAAGTTTATTGTCAATGCCAGGGATTCTTCCTATCAAGCAGAAACTTTAGAGACTTTAGGAATTCCTCAAGATAAACTTTTAGAAAGTCGCTGCAGTTTACACGTTACAACCGATAAATTAATAGTTCCGTCAATATCTTATAACGGATCGGGGGCAGTTTCTAAATGGAAGTGTGAATATCTCAGAAAGACATTTTTAAATGAGCAACAGCCACTAAACACAGACTATTCAGAGCGAATTTATATCAGTCGCCAACAAGCATCCTATCGACGAATTGTCAACGATGAAGAGGTAATTAAATACTTAGAAAAATTGGGGTTCCGCATTGTCAAGCTGGAAACGATGTCGATAGCGGAACAAGCATCGTGTTTGGCTGCTGCTAAAGTAGTTGTCGCACCTCACGGAGGAGGATTGACTAATCTAGTTTTTTGCAGTCTAGGAACTAAGGTAATTGAGATTTTTTCTCCGCTTTACGTTCCGTATTGTTATTGGATGATTAGCAATTTATGCGGTTTGGAACATTACTATTTAATTGGTGATTTGGTTGATGATGAAACTCCGACCAAACCTTTACATAAAGATATGCGGTTGGATTTGAACTCGCTGGAAAAATTAATGACTATTGCAGGAGTTTTGCATGGATAATGACTACCACGATTTGGGTAATTCCCTGCAAGAAAGCGGTCGGTTTGATGATGCTGTTGCTGCGTACAAAAAAGCTATTGAATTAAATCCTAATTTTTCTTGGTCTTATCACAGTTTGGGCGATGTTTTGCTGAAACTTGAAAAATGGGAGGAAGCTGTCGCGGCTTACAAAAAAGCTGTTGAGTTAAATCCCGATTTTTCGTGGTCTTATCACAATCTGGGCGATGCTTTGCTGAAACTTCGGCGATGGGAAGAAGCTGCTGCTGCTTACCGCTGCGAGATTGCACTCAACTCGGATTTTGCTTGGTCTTTTTGCAATTTAGGCGACGCTTTAACTAAACTAAAACAGTGGGACGAAGCTATCGCCACTTATTTAAAAGCTGTTGAAATTGACGGAGATTTGCCAGGAATTTACGACAAGTTGGGATATGCTGTCGGACAAACAGAGTCTGATTTGAAGTTGGTGCTAGAACAATTTAAATTGCAAATTACACCGGAAAATCGGGAATTTTATTGGCAGCTAGGAAAGAATTTAGCACAGTACGATCGCCCAAAAAGCGCAATTATTATTTATAAATTGCTATTGACAACTATGCCGAGTTGTGCAGCACAGTCAGCAGAATTAGAAGAGTTGTTGCAGCAGCAAGAAAAGTGCGTTAGCGAAGCCCTCGAAGAGGATCGCGCATTAGCCTCATCTCGCGCAACTGTCGCCCAAAAACCAGATGATTGCTGGTCTTATTACAATTTAGGTGCCGTTTTGAGCCACCAAAAATATTGGGAGGAAGCGGCGGAGGCATTTTGCCAAGCAATAAAAATAAATCCCGATCTTCCTTGGTGGTTTTATTACAATTTGTGGGAAGTTTTTGTTAGGCAAAACAAGCTAGATGAAGTTGAGAACTTGTGCCGCGAAGTTGTTGCAGCTAAACCGGAGGCTTTTTGGCCTTATCTAAATTTGGGGGAAGCTTTGACCAGGCAAGGTAAAATTGCCGAGGCGATTGATTTTTATCGAACTGTCAGTTACAAACAAAGTTTTGCATCTCTTATCAGTAAGAGAACAGGCAAGATGCCTGTTCCACAAGCAGATACAGGCAAGATGCCTGTTCCACAAAGTTGGAACTTAAAACCAGTCAAAGTTCCTAATTTTATTATTATTGGTTCTCAGCGGTGCGGGACGACTTCTCTATATACTTATTTAGCCCAACACCCGCAAATTTTGACTCCCATTAAAAAGGAGATGGATTTTTTCTCGTGGCACTTTGACAGAGGGATTGATTGGTATTTGGCTCATTTTCCGCCCATGCCTCCGGGAGAGCAATTTGTAACTGGCGAAGCAAGTCCAAGCTATTTTGACTCTCGGGAAGCACCGGAACGTCTCTACAGCGCGTTTCCAGAGGCTAAACTCGTTGTGCTGTTGCGAAATCCGGTCGATCGGGCGATTTCTCAATTTTACCGCTTGACTGGCTTAAACTGGGAAGCGCGATCGCTCGATCGAGTAATTAGCGATGAAATTGAACGGTTGAGTCAAAATCCAGAATACATCATCGGCGAGGAACCCGGGAATTATTTAGCTCGCGGTAGGTACATAGAATTTATAAAAAAATGGCGAGCTTTCTTTCCCCGAGAACAGTTGTTAATTTTGAAAAGCGAAGATTTTTATGCAGGTGCGGCGACAACACTCAAGCAAGTTTTAGAATTCTTAGATTTGCCGGAATATCAATTGTCTGAATACCAAAATGCTAATCCCGGTTCTTACCAGCCGGTCAATCAATCGGTTCGCGATTGGTTGAGGGATTATTTTCGACCTTACAATCAGGAATTAGAGGAATATTTGGGGAGGCAGTTTGATTGGGAATAAAGTTGAGCTAAGATTAGAACAACTTCTAAGGAGGTAATACCGATGCTGACGAGCGAGCTAGATACGCTACTTAAGGAACAAGCACTCCAACGCCAAGATCCTGAAGATCGCTACATTACCGATAGCGCCAACTGGGAACAATACGAGACACTGCTGAATCGGATTGGAGATACAGCGGGATATCGAGTTACTTATTTAGATGGAGTTTTGGAAATTATGTCGCCTTCTCGCCGCCATGAAAGTCGCAAAACTGGCATTGGAAATCTGCTAGAAATTTACTTTGTAGAATCTGAAATCGAATATTTTCCTTTTGGGTCTACAACCCTGCGACAAGAGGAAAAAAGTGGCGGTACGGAACCGGATGAAGCTTACTGTATTGGCACAGATAAAGAATTTCCCGATTTGGTAATTGAAGTGATTGTTACCAGTGGCAGCATCAATAAACTAGAACTGTATAGAAGGTTGAATGTGCGAGAGGTTTGGTTCTGGCGAAATGACCAATTTTCTATCTACCATTTGCGAGAAGAAATTCCGGTTGAATTCGTGTCCAACTGCGGTTATGAATTAATCACACAAAGCGAATTGCTACCGGGAATTGATATCGATATGTTGAGAGAATGTGTAAAAAATCCTCACCCGTTAGCAGCAGCCAAGGAATGGAGACAGAATTGCCGACCTACTTAAACAGCAAGTTTTAAATCTGCTAGCTGTCGCAAAGACAATGAACTGAGCTCGCGCGCGCCCAAGTCCGAGGAAAAGACCCGCCTCCTCTTGACAAGTCGTACTCGTTATGAGTACGCTAAAGTAAGCAATTGAACCTAAGTACCTAAGAATTTAAAATCATGCTGACGAACCAAGAAGGTCAAAGAGTACCCAAAGTCACCTTTCGCACTCGCAAAGACAACGAGTGGGTCGATGTCACCACCGATGATATATTTGCAGGTAAAACCGTAGTCGTCTTCTCGCTGCCTGGGGCTTTTACGCCCACTTGTTCGTCAACGCACCTCCCCGGTTACAACGAATGTGCCAAAGTTTTCCAAGAAAATGGCGTAGATGAAATAGTTTGTATTTCCGTCAACGACACCTTTGTGATGAACGAGTGGGCAAAAGACCAAGAATCAGACAATGTGACGTTAATTCCCGACGGTAACGGCGAATTTACCGAAGGCATGGGAATGCTGGTAGACAAAACAGACTTAGGCTTTGGCAAGCGGTCTTGGCGTTATTCGATGCTGGTAAAAGATGGCTTGGTTGAAAAAATGTTTATTGAGCCTGATGAACCAGGAGACCCTTTCAAAGTGTCCGATGCCGAGACGATGCTCAACTACATCAACTCCGCAGCAGCCAAGCCGAAGGTCGTTTCGCTGTTTACAAAACTGGGCTGTCCCTTCTGCGCTAAGGCTAAGGCACTGCTGAGTAAAAATGGCTTCGATTATGAAGAAATAGTCTTGGGCCGGGAGATCACAACTCGATCGCTCCGGGCTATGACTGGGGCTACAACTGTGCCGCAAGTATTTATCGACGGCAAGTTGATCGGTGGTTCCGAAGACCTAGAGTCTTATTTAGCTGTTGCTTAGTTAAACACAAATACTTAACCTGCGGGTGCTAAGTGCACGCCTTACTCGTTGTAGGGTGTGCAGTGTGCGTCTTTGCCCTATTTGGCGGTATTTAGCCCCATCGAGCTTTCGCTTCAAAAGTTCGATCGCTCTATCGCTCCCTTCTCGTGCCACAATTACTGGGGAAGTAATATTAAAAACGCAAAAAATGGGAGTGAACGATCGTGGATTTGAGTTTAGTCGCGTCAAATATCTTAAATCCACCCATATTAGCTTTTTTCATGGGAATGCTGGCAATTTTTCTCAAATCTGATTTAGAAATTCCAGCGCCCATCCCCAAACTGTTTTCGCTGTACCTGCTGTTTGCGATCGGATTTAAAGGCGGCGTCGAACTGTCCAAAAGCGGAATTGACCAGCAAGTTGCCCTGACAATTTTTGCAGCGATGCTGATGTCAATGCTAGTACCAATTTATACTTTTTTCATACTGAGGATCAAACTCGACTCATACAATGCCGCGGCGATCGCAGCCACCTACGGTTCCATCAGCGCCGTCACATTTATTACCGCAACCTCCTTCCTCACAGCACAGGGGATCGACTTTGACGGTTACATGGTAGCCGCGCTAGCATTAATGGAATCCCCGGCAATTATAGTCGGGCTAATCCTCGTGAGTGTATTCGGCGGGGAAGAAGGAAAACGCGAAATAGTTTGGCCAGAAGTGTTGCAAGAAGCATTCCTAAACAGTTCAGTTTTTCTGCTGATTGGCAGCCTAATTATGGGCATAATGACAGGAGAACACGGTTGGCAAGTTATGAGTCCGTTTACTCAAGACTTGTTTTACGGAGTTTTGACTTTTTTCTTGCTAGACATGGGGCTGGTTGCAGCCAGCAGAATTAAAGATTTGCAAGAAGCAGGAATTTTTCTGATCGGCTTTGCAATCCTAATTCCGATAGTCAACGCCGTAATTGCTTTGGTAATAGCGAAATTAATCGGAATGCCACAGGGAGACACTTTGCTGTTTGCCGTCTTGTGCGCGAGTGCTTCTTATATAGCAGTACCAGCAGCCATGCGCCTAACTGTTCCCGAAGCGAATCCAAGTCTTTACATTTCAACGGCCTTAGCAGTGACCTTTCCTTTTAATATCATTGTAGGCATTCCCCTGTATCTATACGGAATCAATATGTTTTGGAGGTGAGATAATGGAGCCAGTCAAAAGGATAGAAATCATAGCCCACTCGGTGGAACTCGGCAAGATTTTAGACGGTTTAGACAAAGCTGGCGTACCCGGTTATTCGGTGATTCGTGATGTGGCCGGAAAAAGCACCAGGGATCACGTTTCCCGCAATTCATCGATGACGGCGCTGGATAACGTTTATGTGGTTGCTTTTTGTTCTCCCGCTCAAATATCAGCAGTTGCAGAAAACATTAGACCCGTGCTCAATAAATTTGGTGGGTCGTGTTTTATTTCAGATGCGGTGGAATTGCTAATTACTAGGTGCGTCGGGTAGTCATTAGTCCTTAGTCATTAGTGATTGGTGATTATACCAATTTGGAAAACTAGAGCGACATATAGATTGTACGCCATAGGTGTAGGGACACGGCATTGCTGTGTCCTTGTGCGTATCTGTGACTTTAATCCTAGGCTTCGGGTCCCGAAACCCGCCACTGGTGAGAATACCAATCCATTTTGGTTTTTTTATAAGTTTTTTGTTATTACTTTAGCATGATTTAAAAAAAGCTATTTTGAAAATAATTTCTGTCTGTTATAGCACTTTTACAAGTTTACAATCATCAGCCATTAACCATTAGCCAGCGGTAATTTCAGGGTTAATTACCCTTCGCCACCCCCGAATTCAGAATTCTTAAGAGATAGAAAAGAATCAGTTAAAAAAATCCGTTAGCGTGGTAAATTCTAAGCCACAACAGGCGATCGCCCGATCGACTAGCGAGATTTTCAAGAGGAGTTTAAACATGGCTGCATTAAAAGTTGGCATCAACGGATTTGGTCGCATAGGACGGCTAGTCATGCGTGCCGGCATCAAAAACCCCAACATCGAATTTGTCGGCATTAACGACTTAGTTTCGCCAGAAAACCTGGCTTATCTTTTCAAATACGACTCCACCCACGGCATTTACGACGGCGAAGTTGAAAGCAAACCCGACGGGATTGTCGTTGACGGACTATTTATCCCCTGCACAGCAATTAGAAATCCTGCCGAATTGCCTTGGGGTAAATCCGGCGCAGATTATGTTGTAGAATCTACCGGATTGTTTACAGATTTTGAAGGCGCATCAAAACACTTGACTGCGGGAGCAAAACGAGTAATACTTTCAGCACCGACAAAAGATCCTGAAAAAGTACCAACATATCTAGTAGGCGTCAACCACCACAAATTTGACCAGGCAAAAGATACTGTTGTTTCCAATGCTAGCTGTACAACAAATTGTTTAGCACCAATTGCCAAAGTGATCGACGATAACTTCGGCTTGGAAGAAGGTTTAATGACTACAGTTCACGCAATGACATCTACTCAACCAACTGTAGACGGCCCCAGCCAAAAAGATTGGCGGGGAGGACGCGGTGCGGCTCAAAATATTATTCCATCTTCCACTGGTGCAGCAAAAGCTGTTACTTTGGTGTTGCCGGAATTGAAAGGAAAATTGACGGGAATGGCTTTGCGCGTGCCAACTCCCGACGTGTCTGTAGTTGACCTTACTTTTAAAACGGGGAAGGAAACTAGCTACAAAGAAATTTGTGAAGCCATGAAAAAAGCCTCGGAGGGCGAACTCAAAGGCATTCTCGGATATACTGAAGATGCGGTGGTTTCTACAGATTTTAAGGGCGACGAGCGATCGAGCATTTTCGATGCAGGTGCGGGAATTGAACTGAATTCTAAGTTTTTCAAAGTCGTTTCTTGGTACGACAACGAGTGGGGTTATTCTTGCCGCGTGATTGACTTGATGCTGTCGATGGCGGAGAAGGACGGAATTTTGAATAATTGATTTTTTGTGGGGTGGCATTTTGGGCGGGCTCGCCTTCCCACCCCACAAACAAATTCCTATGAATTTTTGTGGAACGGGCCCGAAAGCCTGTTCCTGAGAATATTACCTAATGTGAGTTAAACTTTTTGTGTTTCCGATTCGATCGCGCTCATGTCTGAATTACCACCGCTGAATAACGAAACTATTTGGGCTATCCTCAACGAAGAAATCGACGATGCTGCCGTCAATCAGCTAGTTTGGCAGTATCTGGGCTACCGCTGCGATGCGGAGACTGGTAAGTGGAACAGTGCTGATGTTGCTACCGAGTGGCGCCAAGAATACCCGGAACCGCCGGATTTTATCGATTCTAGGCCTGCGACCGTGAAATTGACTCGATCGATCCCTCCAGAAAACAAGCAGTTGCTGAAGGAAAAATTGGGGTTTAAGGGCTATAAAATTGGGGAATTCGGGCCGAGACAAACTCGCAGGGCGACAATGGCTAATTGGTTGATGGGTTTTATGGAAGCTGGGGCTTAGGAGGTATTTGGGATTGCTGTGCGATTGTTGCCCGCGTTACAGTACAAAGATATTAGATTTTTTGGCAGGAAAACCCCTAAATCCCTATTAAGGATTGAAACCTTTATTAAACTCTTCCTTTCTTTCTCTGTCTCCTTTGCGTCCTCTGCGGTTAATTAACAAAAATTAAGCCTTTTGAAAGTCAAAAAACACTAAAATCCGATCGCCAATTCCAACATCCTCACCGCCAACCCTGACATCGGGCTGTTCCGTAAAGTATCCTAGAGTCGGCACAAAACCACTGTGAGGAAACCTTTATGAAAACAAGCACAATATCTCGCTTAACCAGCATTTCCCTCGCTACCCTAATGCTAGCCGGCGTTTCAGTCAACGCGACCGCCACGCCAGCCACCACCCAACCCGCAACCCAACTCGCCCAAGCTACTGCCAAAAAACGCCTCGTCGTCATGGACTTCGACTACGGCACCACCAACAGCTATTACACTTCCTACAGGGGAGTCGGGGCCGCTAAAGGCATCAGCGAACTGCTAATCAACGAACTTGTCAACAATGGCACTTATACAGTAGTCGATCGTAGCAAACTCGAACAAGTGCTCAAACAGCAAAATCGCAGCGGTGCGATGGATGCCGGCACAGCAGCAGAAATTGGCAAGGAGTTAGGAGTTGACGCCGTACTCATCGGCACCATTACCAAGTTTAATATCGACAAACAATCCGGCGGCGGCAGTTTCATGGGAATCGGCGGCGGGTCGCAAAAAACCAAAGCTACCGTTCAAATAGACGTGCGGTTAATTGGTACAGCTTCAGGAGATATTCTTGCTACCGCCAAAGCAGTAGGAGAATCCGATCAAAGCGATTCTAATATTTCTGTCCGAGGTATCAGCAGCAATTCTGGCAGCAGCAATGAAGACTCACTTTTGAGCGCGGCCGTTGACAAAGCCGTATCTCAGATGGTGACTAAACTTGCAGAAGTATCTAAGAAATTAGGTTAGAAATTTTGAAACCTTTTTAGATTTGAGATTGAGAATTTAATAATTCCCAATCTCAAATCTAAGATTATCAGTTCGCCATCGCACGCTACCCAAAGAAACCCGGTTGAGCGTTGTCGCGATCGAGCGTATATGACCAAATTTTGTGAATCAACCGGGTTTTTACGTCTAGGACTGATTATGTCAGCTATTTGACCAGCGATGGTACCAGTTAATCTTAGTTTTGTTTAGAAATCTGCATTTTTCTTTCTACTAAATTAGAGAAAATTCGCTCAACATACTCAAGCATTAACAGTTTAATTAGCATTGGGATTTGAGTCAGAATTAACAACGCATTTCCCCTGTTGATTCGGGTTTGGAGTCGGGTTAGAGACTACTTTAGAAAGGGCAGCTTGTTCTTGAATCCATCCGATTTCTCCCGCTGGCAGCTTGGCGATTCCTACTTCAACTGTTGGCTTAACGGTCGGGGAAGGCGAGGGAGTTGCCACAGCGGGAGATCGATTCACTGCGGGTTTTGAAACTGTAGAAAAGTCTTTATTTGAGTTGGGTTTGGGAGAGTTCGCTCGCACTATTTCAGGAATCGAACAAACTTTCAATTCCAACCAATTGCCTTGAGGCGTAAGTTGTTTGTTTGTCACCTGCAAAACGCTGCCGGCAGGGACTGTTCCCTTGACAGTCAACTCACCCATTGCGACGCGCAAATCCAAGCGATCGCCCTCTTTTCCCAATTCCCCACCTGCAGAACTTTTAATCTCTATAAACGAGCCTGTTTCTAAAGATTTCACCGGAGGAGGTACAGATTCAACTATTTTCTGCGGCGTGCTTCCAACATTAATTAAACCGCCTTTCCCGAAAATCGACTCCCCGGCAGTATCGATCGCCCGACCCACCGGAGGGATGAAAAAATAAGCAAATACACCCCCCAACCCTAATAAAAATACAATTTTCAGGAGCAGAGAAAATGAACTTTTGCTTTTTTCCGGCTGTAACAATTGCGTTTTCGCTTGAGAATTATTACCATCGCCAAGGGTTGTGGGATCAGTCAAATCCGTTGGCAACTCGTCGGTGTCGATAATTGGTTCCGGAGGCGTATCTAAAGGTGCGACAGACAATTCTGTCAAAGTATTGCCTTCGTCCCTCAAATGTGCCTGACAGTGAATTAAAGCTACAGTGACGTTATCGTGACCGTTTCTAGTATTAGCAATCTCAATCAGTCGATCGCGCGCCTTGGCCACATTAATGCTACCGTCGAGAATTGGCAAAATCTCCGCTTCCCAACATTCCTCAACCCGGTCTTTATCGCTCAAACCGTCGGAGCACAGCAGCAAAACGCAGTCCTCATCCACCGGAAAACGCTGCACTGTTGGGTGCAGAGTGTTGGACGAACTAATGCCCAAAGCTTGAATCAGAGCGCCGGCGGCCACTTGTTCCAAAGCATCCCGGTAGAGGGAGTAGCCCAAACGCACCTCGCGGCAAGCTACATCGTCGTCGAGAGTAACTTGATAGCAGCCAGTGCGGGTAATCCAGTAAGCCCGACTGTCTCCGACGTGGGCGACGTAGAGTTCGTGAATGTGGGCTAAAGCCATAACTAGCGTAGTTCCCATCCGCTGGCGGCCTTGGCGGTGTTCGCTGTCGTTGCGACCGGCTATCTTGTCGTTAGCAGCACAAGCGGCCCGTTGCAGCTTGGAAGTCAGGCTCAGCGGGTCCCAATTAGCCTGATGCAGGGGCATTTGCTCCAACTTTTCCCGCAGCACAGCAATGGCTTCTTCCGAAGCGATTTCGCCGCCGTCTTGTCCGCCGATACCGTCGCAGACGATCGCGCAAGCGGACGATCCCGGTTTTCCGGAGAACACCGTACCGCTGGGCGGATAGCAAGCATCCTCGTTGTGAGCCCGTGCTCTGCCGACATCGGTGCCCGTGGCAATCTCAACGTGACGATCGTAAAATCGCCCGCACTTTGCCAGAGCTTTATCCAACTGGCCCATCAGTTGTTCGCCGTTGCGCACTTGACCGGCAACCATTTGCTGGCAAAGTTGCCTCAAAAAATTGGCGATCGCCGGATGAGCATCTTCGAGCCACTGCTGCCACAATTTGCCCAACTGCGACAAATTAGGCGGTTTGCGATCGGGCTGCAATTCCAGAAACCGCACCAATTGTCCTTCCACCCGCAGCAGTTCCGGAGTCAGCAGCGTGGAAGCCACGCCCTGAGCGATACACGGCTGCCACAACTGGGCAATTTGCCACAGCCAATTGAGCTGGCGCATCGCTGCGGCTCCTTTCCAGGAGTCGGCCAATTCCGGCATTAAAGATTCCGTCACCTTCAAAATAGGCACGTTTTCCAATAGCCAGATATCTCCCGATAGCTTGCTCCTCTGGGACGATACCAGCCCGTATACTTGAGGTACGTGCAACTGATAGGTAAATAGTCTCAGATAAGGAGTGACAACACTCGGAATCTCTTCGGGCTGTTCCGGCAACTGTTCGGGTTGAGTATCGACAAGAAGTCGATCGCGCTTGACCAAGTAGCGACCAGCGATCAGATCGCCTGGCTTACACCCTTTGATCCCTTCACCTAAAGCCCATAAGTAGTGTTTTGCCACAGAGTTTTGCATAAGGGTTCCTGACGCCTTTGGGCAAGCGTGCTGATCTGAACTATTTTAGCGATTGAACCTCGACGGTTGATACGTGGCGATTATTCGACACCCCCGCTTTCTCAACAGACGGGGATTCTTAAGACTTCGCAGTCCTAATATCCTGATTTTTCAGGTTCCTAGGCTTACCACGTTTGCACTCTTGTGCGCGTAGTTATATCTCCTGAGAATGTTTTAGGCGTGACTTTCCCCCAGTCCAGGGGTAGGTTTTAATGTCTTGTACTGACACGAATAGTCTACCATTTTGTTGACCCCCGATGAATCTTGCTATGAGCTTTCAGGGTTAGATGCTGGCGCGACGCCGAAGTCCTCGGCTTGAAAGCACGCTGTGTTCAGCATATTCCTGATAGTAGCGATTTCCGAAGAAATCGCGGTTCTCAAACAAATTGAAATTTTAGACTAACTATAATGGTATGATGCAGCTAGGTAGAAATCACCTGAGCCAACAGGTATAAATAAACATCAATTGTCGGTTTTCTCGCCCAGGGTGTTCCGTGCCTCGTAGCCGAGTTTCGCAAGTAAAGTTAAATTTAACCTTACCCAAAGTAAGGATACAAGCCCACAGATAAATCTGTGGAGTCCACCTAAAGTCTAAAATCTAACATCTCACATCTACTGACGGATGCAAGCCCCCGACAGGAGTCGTGGAGAGAAAAAAAAATTAGATATTAGTTCAAGCCCGCAGATTCATCTGTGGAGTCAATCTAAAATCTAAAATCTAAAATCTAAAATCGACTGACCGGCCTCTGCAAGCTGTTGAGTATTTAACCATGCCCCTACATGAGTCCAGTGCCTTTCGCAAGAATTTGTCCGATCCGAAGCTGCTGCCTGCAGTTGAAATAGACGAAATACTGACTAGCATTCAACATTCTCACAGTTTTTATTACAAAGTGATGAATCTTGAGGTTTGGGCGCTGGTGGAAACCTTGGATGGGCTGTTTCCCGGCGCTTGGGGTCATTTTATGACCAACCGCCAAGTTGCAGTTAAACAGTTTTTGGAGCGCGATCGCCATCCTACTAATTTTGCGGTTGATGCTGGGGATGCGGGGGAGAAAAAAGAAGGAAAAAGGCCCTTGGACTCGGCTGAGGGTAAAAAGCAGGAAGAAGCCAGGAGTCAGGAGTCAGGAGTCAGAAAGAAGCAGGAAGAAGAATAAAAGCAGATTTTCCCAATTATCCCCATCTGGGCCTTTCCTTTGTATCGAAGTCTAGATCCGCCTCAATCCCCTTAAGGCCGGACACGAAAGAGAAGCGTCTTGTCCCCCCCTACTCCCCCTGATTAAGGGCAGTAGAGGGGATGGAAACTCAGCTACAAGCGACATTTATGATGGCTTTCTATCTTAAGTTGACACAAATGCCGATCGCCCGATCGCCCTTACAGGTGAACTTTGGAATCAACTTGAGGCAATCCCATGCTGTAGTTAACAGCGCGGCCGTTGAGGTTGTAGCTGATTTGGCCTTTTTGTAGGAGCGATCGTACCAAGTGTTCCAATTCCGAACCGATGCGGCGGAGGTTGTACTCGGTCAAGTCTTCGCCCTCGTAGGCGTCTACGAGTTGGTCAAATTTGGCATATACCTGTTTGATTGACTCGTCATTCCAGTTAAGTTCGTTATCTGGGTCAATGTCGAGCGTCAAAAGGTCGTTGCTGGGTACGAGTTCGTTATCTTCGAGGATGGCGGTGTATATGCGAATATGGCGGGTTGTTGACTTAAGCTGCATGACTTCTTATGTGTAAAGATTTTTTGCTGAATTAATTGTAATGGCACAGAGATGCGCGGGGAGGGTGGGCGATCGTCAATTTCTCGGAATCCCGAAATTTTTTAGTTGTTCGGCAGTCCAATTTTTGTAATATTCAGTTTTTTCTAAAGAATCGGAAGCTGGCTTCAGCTTAGAATTTACTTGAACAGTGAAGCCCGGATACGGCATCCTCCTAGTATGAAGCCCGTCAATATTAAAATCTTCTTCGGGATGGATGTGAAAAGCCAGCAAGCCCAACTCTGATATCTGATTATTCAATTTGTCTATCAATTCTTTAGTTTCGGGCGCACTAATCGCATTTTTTTCGGGATTAATTACTACCATGATTTCAAATTCTGAATTGTAAAACTCATAAATGGATTTCATTATGGCAGAATCGCGATCGAACTCAGTCAGGGCTGAAAACCGCTCGATTTTGAATAAAATTTGATTAGCCAAGCGTGCCTTTTTAGCGAAGGGACAAATCGGTAAATCGTTGAAAACTGGATGCGGTAACTCGACAAACTCCGTCATCCATCTGAGGGTAGATTCTATAATTTCTGTGTCCGATTCATTCATCGATAATCTATATATTTGATATTTCATACTAATCATACTCTATTTTTTGGGTGGGCACACCCCACCATTCGTATCAACTTAAACCGAAGTCCGCCAGGGGTTTAAACCCCTGGCGGACTTCGGGGAAGAGCCTGGAAAATTGGCACCAATACATTGCTCACCTTGCTCTTTAATATTAGCGATCGACTTTATTCGTGAATTGTGCCATCTGGCATAATTGCACCTGCGAGTTTGGCCGTTTCCAGATTTACCACGCCACTTAGATTCGCTCCCTTTAGGTTGGCTTTTTCTAGGTTTGTATTCTGCAAATTTGCACCGCGCAAGTCTGCCAAATTTAAGTCTGCCCCACTAAAATTTCCACCACTAAGGTTAGCCCCACAGAAATTTACTTCAATTAATATTGCTCCGCTTAAATTGCATTGAAGAACTCCACCAACCAAATTAACTTTTGTCAGATTAGCACCAGTAAAATTTGCCCCACCTGTTTCTGCACTTTTCAGATTCGCTCCACTCAAGTCTGCCAGAGTTAAGTTAGCATACAGTAAATTTGCCTGCATCAGGTTTGCTCCTATCAAGTTTGCCACCGTGAAGTTGGCACCACTCAGATTTGCTCCGCTTAAATTGGTTTTATTCAAATTAGCTTGCAGAAGTTTTGCACCCTGCAAATTTGCCTTAGTTAGATTTGCACCGCTCAAGTTAGCTTCACTCAAGTCAGCAGAACTCAAATCAATACCAACTAGGTTTGCTGTTTGCAGCGAAGCATTAGGAGCAATTAAGTAAGCACCTGCTTTAACAGGGTCAAAACCTGTGGAGAAAATAGTCTCTGCATTGTAAATCGCTCCTTCAAGGTTTGCTCCTTCAAGGTTTGCCCTATTAAGGTTTGCACCGAATAGGTTTGTCTTACTTAGGTTGGCATTACTAAAATCAGCATTCATCAATCTCGATTGCCTCAACTTCAACCCAGTTAAGTTTGCTTTACTGAGGTTTGCCCTGCTGAAATCTACTCCAGACGACAAATGAACCACGGTGAGATTTACCCCACTCAGATTAGCTTCAATTAGGTTCGCACTCAACAGATTGGCTTGAGTTAAATTTGCATTGACGAATTGTGTTTTACGTAAATTTGCTGAGCTTAGATTGGCTTTGTAAAGGTTTGCCTGACATAAATTTGCCTCACTCAGGTTAGCACCAGATAAGTTTGTTTGAGAGAGTTCTGCACCGCTTAAATTAGCTCTACTCAGGTTGACCTTAACCAAGACTTTTTTGCTCAGATTGACTCCCGCTAAATTAACTCCCGTAAAATTTCGTTCTTTCTGATACCGTTGCAAAAAGTCCTCAGCACTAATAGCTGGTTCCAGATTTTCTAGTGCAGAATCATCTATTTTTTCCTCTTCCTCAGATTGCACAGTATCCGCATTTACAGGAGTAGCCACCGGCTGTTCTACCGTTTCGCTAGATGCTGGAATTGGTGTCTCCTCGATCGCCTCTTCGCGCAATAGCTTGTCCACGCGATCGCTAAACTGTCTCAAAACCTCAGCATCATCAACCTTCTCACCAGCATTTGAGCTTTTCTCAACCGCATTCTCAACATAATACTTATCTACAAAACTTTGCAACGGAGCATTATATCCCTGTCCTACCGGCTGAAACCTCCATTCGCCATTCTTCTTATACAAACGTCCAAATTCTAAAGCCGTTTCTTGGGAAAATATCTGATTTAAATTGTACCGAACCAATTCGCTAAGAGTCTCTGAATTGTAAAGCCGGATAAAAGCATTTTTAACTTGACTAAAACTTTGATTTTTTTCCTGTCCGTCGTGAATAGTCACAACAAACACAATTTCCTGAATAGCAGAATTGATTTTACTCAAATCCAGATAAACCGTCTCATCATCTCCCTCAATTTGTCCATTCCTGCTATCTCCCGAATGTCGCACCGCACCGTCCGGCGATGTCAGATTGTTGTAAAATACAAAATACTTTTCATCTGGAATGCGACCGTCTGCCGCTAACATAAAAACTGATGCGTCAATGTCGCAGTTTTGTGCTGTTTGGCTGACTTGCCAACCCAGGGCGATCGCAATTCTACTGAAATTAGGAGTTTCTTTAGAAAGATTGAACCTTTCACCCTTAGTTAATTCGATACTCATATGCGATAATTCCCTTACCTCATAAATGGTATTAATTATCTCATCTATGTTAACCCGATCGCAAATTGGATTTTATCTCGAAGACATCGAAACCCCAATTGGCAGAACCGTCAATTTAACTCTTACCGGACTCATTCTTTTATCTTCCGCCAGCTTCATCGCCGAAACTTACCCGATTTCGGAATCTGTTAGAATTAATTTCCAAACTCTCGATACTGTTCTTTTAATCGTTTTTGCAGTTGAGTATTTATTGCGACTGTGGTGTGCCGAAAATCGAGTTAAATTTATTTTTAGTTTTTTTTCAATTATTGATTTGCTGGCAATTTTACCATTTTTGCTGGGATTTGTCAACGTTAGTTTTATCCGAATTTTTCGCTGGTTCAGAATTCTCCGACTCATCCGCTTTCTGGAATTAAAAATTTCTATTTTCCGCATCAGCAGCGAAGATGGAGTGATTTTTGCTCGGATTTTGTTTACTTTGCTGGCAATAATTTTTGTTTATTCGGGTTTGATTTATCAAGTAGAACATCCGGCAAATGCCGAAAATTTTGGAACTTTTTTGGATGCTGTTTATTTCTCGGTTGTCACGATGACGACGGTGGGATTTGGCGATGTTACTCCGATTTCGGAATCCGGTCGTTTTCTGACTATTTTGATGATTTTGACGGGAATTGCTCTG
This sequence comes from Microcoleus asticus IPMA8, assembly GCF_013179805.1. Lineage (GTDB taxonomy): Bacteria > Cyanobacteriota > Cyanobacteriia > Cyanobacteriales > Microcoleaceae > Microcoleus > Microcoleus asticus. The sequence continues at coordinate 50,102 of NZ_SRRZ01000018.1, forward strand.
ATTCCTTGGCAATTGGGGGATTTGATCAAACAATTAGTTAAAAGTGCTAATCACGTAGAAGCTGTTTGTAAAGGTTGCGGTTGGTCTGTACACGATGCTAATGCCAAATATTGTAAAATGTGCGGCACTCAATTAGATAATGGTTGACTGCTGACTGTTGACTGTTGACTGTTACAGCAGTTTTAAGTTGAGTGCAGTACAGATAACCGGTAGGGACACGGCATTGCCGTGTCTTGTAGTTCATAAATCTGGAATACGCTGTAACTTCTTCCCTCTTCCTTCTTCCTTCTTCCCTCTTCCCTCTTCCTTCTTCCTTCTTTAAGCTAAGGGTAACAAAATTTCAAATTGGGTGCCGCTGCCTAATTCCGATCGCATTCTGAAGGCACCGCCGTGTTTGCCCGTCACGATTTGATAGCTAATTGCTAAACTGGTTTCTTTGAGGGCGCGTTTTTCAGTAGAGAATGATTCTATAATTTTTTTGTACTTGCTAGGTGACATTCCTTGCCCGTTATCTGCTATGCAAATCGAAACCCAGCGAACATGAAGTTTGTCTAAATCGGGCGCAGGTTCGGGACAGCAGACTTGAGTTGTGATTTCAATTTGAGGCTGGCGATCGAAGTCTCTGAGTCCTGCACCTTTAAACTCTTTCGCCAATTCTTGACCGACCGCTTCGTTAATTAATGTATTAATAGCATTGGTCAAGATATTCATAAATACTTGGTTTAGCTGGCCTGCATAGCACGGCACTGGCGGCAGGTAGCCGTAGTTTTTCACTACTTTGATTTCCCTGGTCAAACGACTTTTGAGCAGCAAAAGTATGCTGTCTATGTTGGCGTGCAAGTCGGTCGGTTTGGGATAAACATCGTCTATGTGGCAGAAGTTTTGCAAACTGCTTGCCAGCTTGCTCAAACGTTCGGCTCCAGATTTGATACTGGCAACAGTACGGAGGAAATCGTTTTGCAAAAAGTCATAGTCTATCTCTTCCTTGAGCCGTGCTATTTCCGGAGAGGGTTCGGTACAGTGCGCGTCGTAAACTGAGAGCAACTCCATCAAGTTTTTGCTGTAGTCGCTGACGTAGGTTAAATTGCCCCAAATAAAGCCTACCGGATCTAAAATTTCGTGGGCTACTCCGTTGACTAAACGCCCTAAACTCGCCATTTTTTCGCTTTGAATCATTTGAGTTTGGGCTCTTTCGTAGCGGACTTGAGTTTCTATGCCGCGAATTTGCCAGTAGGCGATGTTTAGCGCGTGAGGGTCTAAGAGGCGATAAGATTGGGAGTCTATTTGGACGACGATTGGTTCTGACTGCAATTCGGGCGATCGACGCAGAGCTTGTGGGGCTGCTGCCAAAATGGTTGTACTCTCTGCAAGCAATAATATTTCGAGGCGAGCGTAACTGTAGAGAACTTTCAGCGGCAGGTGCAAAAATAGCTCGGGGCCTTGGGGTTTGAGCAAATATTCCAGCAGTTGTCTGCGGGATATCATGCCAGCAAACTCTCCTGCTTCTACCAATACGACACCAGGCACGAGGGGATGCTGTTCAAAAATTTCGGCAACTGCGATCGCCAAGCAGCTCGATTTAACCTGAAAATCATACAGGGGCAAATCCCAGAGGGTAGACTCTAGGGAAAGGTCTTGATGGCTGCCTTCGGAGAGGGAAGGGCTAAGGAGTTTGGAACTGAATTTATTTGCCACTGGAACTTTTAGTTGCCGAAACACGCTGAGAAAGTGAAATTAGAACGTACTACTAAGCTAGCCTATAATTTCACCGCAGGAGCGACCCTGGAGACTGTTCCTGAGTTAATCATATTTTGCCAATTATCGGCAGGAGAATTTCAAATTCGGTGCTCTGGCCCGGCTGCGATCGCATTTTCAGTTGGCCCCCATGCTTTTCTGTAACGATTTGATGGGAGATAGCCAGCCCCATACCGGTGCCTTTGCCTGCTGGTTTAGTGGTAAAAAAGGTCTCAAATATCTGCTGGTGATTTTCTGGGGGAATGCCGGGGCCGTTATCGGCAATGCAAATTGCGACCCGCTTGCCGTGTTCGGTTTCTATGACTTTAGTGGTAATTTCGATTTGGGGCTGCCAGTTGTCCAGGCACTCGGTCTGTATTTCTCGATCGGCTGCGTACTCTGTCAGGGCGTCTAGAGCATTAACTAACAAATTCAAAAACACCTGACTCAACTGACCGGAGTAGCCAGTAACTAGCGGCACTTCACCGTAATTTTTTACCACTTCTATGCTGTTTTTAAAGCGGTTTTTCAGAATTAACAGCGTCATCTCCACGCATTCGTGAATGTCTGTCTCCACTGGCTTTGTCTCGTCCATGTGAGAGAAGTGGTGCAGCCCGTTAACTATTTTTAGCAATTGCGAGGCTCCCAGTTCCATCCCTTCTAAGGTGACTGGCAAATCTTCTTGTAAAAAATCAAATTCAATTTCTTCTTTGAGGGCATCAATTCGGGGACACGGTTCAGAATATTCTTCTTCATAAACCGAAATGAGCTGAAGCAAGTGTTCAAAATAGGACAGCAGAAAAGTCAAATTTCCCCAAATACAGTTTAGCGGATTTCTGATTTCGTGAGCTACTTCTGCTACAATTCTCCCCAAACTCGCCATTTTTTCTGTTTGGATTAGTTTGGCTTGGGTTTGTTTGTGGAGCAACTTATTTGTTAATTCGTGAATTCTTGATTGAGCGATTATTAATTGGTGTACGTCTAACAGTTTGTAGCTCTGAGGTGCTATTTCCACTACTACAGGTTCGTAAATTAATTCTGCCGATCTGTAAAGCGATTCCTGGGCGGCTTCTACTATTAATTTACTACCTGGAAGTACCAGCGGATCTGGCTTGGAAAACTTGTATAATACTTCTATTGGTCGCTTAAAAAACATTTCTAATCCGTAGCGGCGGTTAATTTTTTCATAAAATAGACGCCTGGATATTATGCCTACAAAATTACCCTCCTCTGTCAAAATGACGCCGGGAAGCATGGAATTTTTTTCAAAAGCCTGGGCTACTTCTTTTGCCTGTTGAGTTAATTCAATTTGGCAGTTGTAGAGTGGCAGGTCTAGGAGAGTTGATTCTGAGGATATGTTCCAAGTACAAATTTCAGGTATATGCAACACTGATAACTCCGAGCTAGTCTCACGCACAGCAAACATAGATGAAACCCCTGTTAAATGTTGTATTGATGGATAACTTAAGTTGCTATTAATTGGTAACGGGTAATTGGGAGGGGGTAGTTGCTAATTTGTTAAATTAGAACAGCATCCGATGGGAAAACCCGATCGCACTAGCGTTGTGTGCTAAAGATTTTGTTTCTAAATCAATGTTAAACGATCGAAGCTTTTGTGGAACTTACGGAGTTCTGCTGTAAACTTTTTACCATCATATACCTGCGATCGCCTGTTTTCAGAAAATTTTTAATGTTTATCAGGGATTTTTGTTACCTACTATACCATTTTTCCGGTGCTAGTAGGGAATTGGAGAACAGCTTGCGGGTTATGAGTGAATATACGGCCCTGCTTCGAGGGTTCGATGGCCCGGATTGGCGATCGTGGAAGTGACTTGAGGCCCCAACGGTCAAGATTGGGGCCCAGGCCAAAATCAGCATATTGTACAGCAGAAGGAAGTTCGGCAACGGATTCGCTTTCTTCGGATGTAACGGATGGAAGGCTTTAGTTATCTAGCAGAGAAGGAAGAAGCAATCTTCGGCAAGGGTTTGTGCAATTGAGAAAGTTCTAACCGTCTTGGCGGTTGCTATACCACTAAAAAGAATCCAACTTTAGGCAACTTCCAACCTTGATGGCAGTCAGTTTTTTGCAATCTGCAATCTGCAATCTGGAATCTGGAATCTGCAATCTCAAATCTCAAATCGTCTTAGGGTTCCACATCCGGCCAAAGGCGTTCTAGCTGATACCGCCAAGCCGCGAGAGTATTTTCGCGAGACTCTCGTCCTAGTTCCATTTCACCCATCAATCCCTCTGCGTAGAAACGGTCTAAAGTCTGAAGGGTAGTTTCGACAGACTGTCCCTGCATCTTCGCAGCTTTGATGATTTGACGGATGCGGCTTTCTATCAAACCGCCGAAAAAGTCGGACAAACCTCGCTCTTGCAAAGCCAGCAGTCTGGCGACGGCGGCCGAGAAATCTGCGGCGGCGAGTGTGGCACAACTGTGCTGAAATACTCCCCACACAACGTTTTGATGTATGGCGTAGCGAGTTTCGAGGGTGGTGTCAAAGTTAGCTTCTAGCAGTTTATCAAAAAATGGTTGAGCTTCCTGGGCGTCGGCGATCGGCAGCAAAATCCGCAGCCAACTCCCCTCTTCTGAAAGGAGGACTAACAAGCGAAATTTGGGAGTTTCTACTTGCCAAGAAGTAGCAGCAGGCGTCTCAACACTGTCACCAAATAAGTCTTTAAGGGTATTGCTAATTTCTTCGGGAGTCATGCGAATTTTAGATTTTTGGTTTGAGGTTTTAGATGTGAAATTGCAGGCTGGTGAGTTGGTTTCAAAGTTTGTAATATTTACCAGTATCACCTAGTATCAACTCAATTTCAAATCTCAAATCTCAAATCTCAAATCAATTTAGTAAAAGTAGAGTGCGCCTCGGCGCACATTTCAACGCCCGGTGCGCACGGATCGCCTTACTCTCTTGATATTTACCAATATCGGTCAATCTAAAATCTAAAATCTCAAATCGATTTAGGGGAGCCAGCGGGGGTGATAGCCGGCAAAGGGCAGTTCTTCTGGCTGTAGTTTTGCGGGAGAACCGTCTGCGGGTATTTCTACTAAGGGTAGCAGCCAGAGGCGGCTGGTGGCGATCGACTGTCCGCTATCGTTGCGGGGACTATCTGCTGCTGAGGGCTTTGCTGCTGCGACTGATTGGTCGAAAATTAATGCCAGCCCGTCGGGAGATAAACTGATTTGGGTATCTAATTGGTTGGGCAAAACCAGCAGCGGTTTGATGGTTCCTACCAAACGAGTGCCCTCTTTTTTAAGGTCGATGGCGGCGATGAAAGGCTGTTCTTTGTAGCTTTCTGTTGTGAGGCGTTGGGTTAAAAAACAGTAGAGACGCTGAAATTGGTTGTCTTTGTCTTTGCGGGGGTCGAAATAAACGCCGATAATGCTGCCGGGAATTCGCAATATTTCTTGTTCTGCACCTTGGTTGTCTAAGATGAAAAGCGATCGAGTAAAGTCGCTGTTGTATTTAACATATGCGGCGGCGGAGTTGTCGCGGGCCATGCCCAATACTTGTTCGTATTTTGGCAAAAATTCTACTGGGTCTGCTTCCGGTTTGAGGGGGACGATCGCTAATCCTTGTTTTTGAGATATTACCATCGATTTGCTGTCGGGGCGAATCAGAAAATCTCCACCTTGTTGATTTTCCAAGGGTCGGGGAGGCACTTTTTCTTCCAAAATCCAAGGACTGAAATCGCCGGGATTGCGGCGGTTGACGCGCTGGATAACTATGATTTTTCCGTCGGCTGAGAGGTCGAATTTGAGATTTTGGTAATCTTTGGCATCTAATACTTTGTCCAGTCTACCTGCTGGCTGCGGCTGAGATTCTACTCCTGGAGATTGAGGGTTGAGACCGGTTGTAACTGTAAATAGTTCTTGATTTAGGGTGCCGCCACTACGGGCGATCGATCGATCTGTAGCTGAGAATAAAATGCGATCGCTGTCGGGATACGGTTTAAAATCAGTTACTACTAAATCTTTGGGAGTCAGCGGTATCGGTTTTGAGTCGCTGCTGGTGAGATTGACTAGCATTAATCTGCTTTCTGTTTCGCCTTGGACGCCGATGTAAGCAAAAGCTCGATCGCGGCTGCGAAAGGAACTGCTAAACGGTTGAATTGGCGTTCCTTTATTTTGGTTGTTTTCTCCGAAATACTTGTCGGTTGCTCCGGCGAGTTTTACTGTGTAGGTAACGCCGTAGGGTGCTGGATCTTTGAGGGTGTAAGCCATGCGCCTTCCAGCCCAACTAAATTTACCGGGGAGGGGGGGTTCTAGCTTTAAGTTTTCCTCGACGCTGGAGTGGTTCATCGGTCGAAAGAAGGTGAGAATAAAGCCAGTATCTTCAGCGCCGATTTGTTTGTTTTCCCAGGTAAATTCTCGCACTCTGGGTGCTGTGCGATCGCCACTCAGCAGCAGCAGTCCCATTAAGAGGCTCAGCACTAGCATGAGGGCGATCGCCGTGCGGTCGATCGGCTGTTTGAATGGCAGAATAGCTAAGGGTGAAGGATTAATTTTTTTGTTAAAAATACTCACAAATCTTTCTCTCCTATTTCTGCTGAAAATTAACTACCAAATTTTCCCTCTTAAATTTTACAGTCCTAGATGCACTCCCTACCCTCAGAAACCTGTTTTTTTTACCAGCGAAAAGGACTGCAACGAAGTATGTTGGTAAAAAACTCGGTTTCTGAAAGTTTTGCTGCTTCCAGGACAGGACTGAATTAAACTCACGATCTAAAATCGGTGGAGTCTGCTGCACGTCCAACAGCCTCCACCGATTTTAAATGTGAAATTTGAGATTTTAGCTTGTAGGGCGTCTCAGAGCTAAAAATTGCTCGATCGAGAGAGGTTTTGGCGATCGTATAGCACCCTAATTGTTCCAGTTGCATCCAGGACTGTTTGAGCTTTAAGATTTTTAATCCCATCTCAAATCGCCAATTCTTTAACAGGTTGAGTGGTAACACAGGCGTTCTACCCCTCCTACTAATAATCATGACGACTACTTAGCTGAGATCCCTTTCACGAATCCTTGACAATGGGTATCTTGGAACTATTATTAACTGCTGACAGTGTATACGGCGATTCAGGTTCGGGATATAGCTTAGAATATTTGCTATCGTAATGCCTGACCTCAAAATAGTTTAAGTTTGACGGGTGAGGCTTATATATGGTGAAACATTCCAACAGACAAAAAGTTGCGGCACTCTCTAAAAGCCCGACATTCACTACTTGATTTTTGAAGATGCGACCTGATTTTATCCACTGTTTCATCTGGTTTCTTGACAAACAGTAAAATGCTGAATGAGGATTGTTAAACTCCGCAAATTTTACACCTTCTATCTCTACACTAGATAGCTGATTCCACAATAGCGGCTGCTGTATTGTCAAATCAATATATCTCTTGGTTCCTTGATCCATTTCATAACGGTTTGGGTAAAGAATAGCATTCTCATACCCGCTTTGTCGGTTAAAATTTTCTAATTTTTCTAGAATGAAAGCATCGTACAAAACAATGTCATCTTCTATGAATAAAAACCAGTCAAATTTTTCTACTCTTTCGACAAATTCTTCCTGAAGCCTAAACTCTACCAACATGGGGTCGCATTCAGGGCCTTCTTGTATCTGAATGCACTTAATTTGATATTCAGGTAAGTACGCTGTAACGTGCCTGTTTGGTAGAGTTTGGATCGCAATAGTCAGGTCGCAATGAGCAAAACTTGTCAACAGTCCATCTATTGTGTGCCTGAGTCTCTCAATTTTTTCTGTGGCTTTTTCTGGATTGTTAGATTCTTCAACGGATGTAATGTGTGCGACAGCCGCAAAGACTTTGGGCCGTGCTTTTTCGGGCTGTTCGTTTTCTTTGAATAAATCTATAATGCGATCTCTTTGATAAAAAAACATCAGTTTAGTATACCTCGTGGCAACTCGCGATATTTCTTGTAACAAAGCCAGTTGTAAAAAGATAAAGTGCATTACTTTTCTTCTGGCATTTTTTTCGCTTGACATATAGACAATCTCCTTTTTGTTTACTGAAATAGGGTATTGATTGGAATTAAATCCATCGGTGATATTTTATCGATTGGCAGACCCAAACCAAAAGTGACTCTACACCAAAGTAGAGTTGCCAGCACCCCTACAAACAGCCCTGTTAATTGAAGATCCTGCCAAAAACAAGTTAGTCCTTCCCGCCACAAACCGTAGTTAGTTACTATATAGGTAGGAAGGTCGCCGAGAGCTACAGCAATCACAGCACCTAAATTACCTTTTAAGTGGTATCCCAGCGGTATACTTATACATAGATTCACAAAAGTCAGCAGATTGCCCATAGCTGGGTACTGAGACTTTCCTACGGCTAACAGACAAGAACCCATCATATTGTGGAGGGTGGTGTGCCAGATACCTAAAGCCAAAATTGGCATCATCCAAGATGCAGCCCAATACTCTTTCCTGTACAGTATTAAAATTAACTGGTCTCCCAAGGTCACAAAAATTGCTAAACCTACGGCTAACGGTATTAGAATTAGCTTGCGGTTCTTGAGTATCTTCGCGCGCAACTCCTGTCGAGGCAACTCTGCCAGCATAGAAATCGAGGGAAAAATCACCCTGCCGCTAATGGCGATGATGACTTGGCGCGGCATATCGCCGAGAGTAAAAGCGATGCCGTAAATGCCCAACATTGTTAAAGTAAATATTTTCCCGAGGATGAGTCTATCGGCTTGAGAACACAAGAAAAACAAAGCCGTAGACACAAATATCCATTTGCCATAAGAAAATATTTCTTTAGCTGCTTCTTTATCCCAAGCAAAGCGGTTTGACTTGCCGGGAATCAAAAAATGGCTCCATACTAACTCCATTACAGCTCCAGTCAAGCCGCCGGCGATGATGGCCCAAATGCTGCGATCGAACCAGGCCCAGACAATCATTACTATAGTAGAAACAATCTGTATGCCCAACTCAAAAATTACTACTTCCTTCACTGCCATTTTGCGTTCTAGGCTGGATGTGGCTGTGGATTTAAACCCTCCTATTAGGGAATTTATACCTATTATTGGAATCAACCACTGGAGACGGGGATCTCCATAAAAACTAGCAACAGGCTGGGTAATTATAACCAAACAAATCCAAATGAAAAAGCTGCGAATAACTTGCAGCGTCCAAGCGGTATTGAGAAATTCAGGATCTTCGCCGCGTTTGTTCTGGATGATGCTTGGGCCTAGACCGATGTCTGAGAATAAGTTAATCCCTGTGATGAAAACGTAGGCTAGACCTACTAGACCAAATAATTCAGGCAAAAGCAGACGCGTCAGGATTAAGTTGCTGCCAAATCGGATAATTTGACTGCTTCCATAGCTGGCGATCGTCCAGATAGCACCTTTGATAGCTAATTTTTTTTCTGATGACATATACTCAGAATTTATTTCCTAATTACGAGTGTAGTTGCTGAATTTGTTATTTGCAACTCCTACAGGATGCTGCTGCCACTTTTATAGCTGACTGTACAGTATCTTTATTTGTATACGGAGGACGGGTCTTGAGTGTCCATGTCGCAATAAAGATAAAAATTTAATCTCATACTTACTCCATACCTAATAATCATAAGGATTTTTTGGTTCGGGAATTGGTTTGAGGGAGGATGCTTGAACGATTAATTTGCGCTTGCCTTGCAGTTCTTCTACGATCGTTTCTCCTTCTATTTCTAGCCAACTGTCTGGGGCAAAGGTGGCCCGGCTTTGACCGATCAGTAATTTTACCGGCAACCCGATCGGATAGGCGTCTGCCGCGCAGCAGGTAATGATAAAACGCCCGATCCACATATATTGTTCTGCTATGTTGGGGGGGTGAATTACAAATCCTTGAACTTTGACTTTTTGACCTCTGTATATATCGGGTTCGGGATTGAAATTTAACAGCCGCACCCATTCGACGAGCGATCGCTTTTCTGGTTGGGTACTATTGCGAAATTCTTGGGGTTGCAGTCTGGTGATTGGCAGAGATTCGGTGAGGCCTCGTTCTAATGCTGTCTGGCTGGTAAAAGTGCGTGGCGTTGTTAGTAAACCTATTAATGCGACGCTCAACATTAAGGTGCTGCCGATACTGGGGGGAAACAAAGTAACGTGTTCAACTTCTGTGATTCTGAGAGAGTTATTTGCTGCTGATGTCCGCGATTGCTTTGTGGTGCGATCGAGCTTTATGAGTTCCCAAGTTTTTAACCCGCCAATCACCATTAAGCCGATTCCTCCCGCTAGAGTCAAGCCAAAGTAATTGGGGTGAATGAGAATGCTTAATTTGCCGGTGATCCAATATTTGAGGAGCAGTATTCCCCACGCTAAGATAGCTAGGGCGTCCAGCCAGGGGCTAATTTTTTTAAGATTCATTTTGTAAGAGTCATGGGGAAGGAAGAGGCAAGAAGCAAGAGAAAAGAGGGAAGAGAGAAGAGAAAAAACACCTATCCGTAGCTCGGTGACTTCCGTGTCCTGAATCAAGGTAATTGAAAAGGGAAAATCGCAACTGCTATTATTTATCTGTCCGATCTAATTTATTAACCTAAATGCAAGTTTACAGCGAGGGTCATTAAAAAGGTTAACTGAGCTGCCAAGACAATTATGTAAACTACGGCTCGACTTTTAAAAATTGACAGCATTAAACCGATGCCTTTGAGGTCAATCATCGGGCCGAAAACGAGAAAGGCTAACAGCGAACCGCTGGTAAATGTGGAAGCAAAAGACAGGGCAAAAAAGGCATCTACTGTAGAACAAATCGATACGACAGCGGCTAATAGCAGCATGGCGAGAATTGAGGAAACGGGGCCTTGACCGAGGTTGAGAATTAGTTCGCGGGGTGCGCCAACTTGAATGATGGCTGCGATCGCACTTCCGATTACCAACACTCCTCCCAATTCGCGCAACTCCTGTACCATAGTGTTTAAAAGCAGGCGCAGACGCTCTTTAGAAACGCGGTGGAACATAGACGAACGTTTGGAGGTTTTTTCTGTTTTGCCTGTTGGTAAAGGCTTCCAGTCGTCTTGTAGCAAAGATTCGATCGGCACCGCCCCCCCCGGCTGACCGAGCATAAATGTTCCCGACTGCAACAGCACCGGAGTGTTGGCTTGGACGAGCTCTTTTTCGGAAAACTCTGGTTTTGGCAAGGGGATGGCGCGGGCTACAGAAGCTTGCAGCAGAGGCCGCAAGTCTTTTTGGGCGCTGAACACCCAGCCGATAATTGTGGCTGTGACTAGGGAAAATACCACCCGCAAAACTACAATTTCTGGCTGATCGCGAAATGCCGTCCAAGTCGCCCAAATTACCACGGGGTTGATGGTGGGGGCCGCGAGCAAAAAGCCGATCGCGGCTGGTGCGGGCACTCCCTGCATCAGTAACCTCCGGGCTACGGGCACGTTACCGCACTCGCACACGGGAAACAAAAAGCCGATCGAACTGCCCATCAAAGCCCCCAGCAGCGGGTTTCGCGGGATGCGCGATACGAGTTTGCGTTCGTCTACAAACCCCAGCAGCAAACCTGAAAATAAAACTCCGAGCAGCAGAAAAGGTATTGCCTCTACTAACAAGCTGAGAAAAAGGGTAAAAGCATTGTTTAACTGATTTGTTAAGCCCGGTTGCATCGATCACCTACTGGTAGATTGCTATTTAGTTATACGTCTTTGGTAGAACTCCTTGTAGATCATACCAAAGCATAGCACTAAGTTAAGATCCAGTTAATTTTTTTTTGCCTTTTTTTTGCGACAATTTGTAGACATTATAATTTAATCAAGGCTGATGCCTTGAATGATTTGGACTGGTTAAACTTGCTTGAATTTGAGTGAATTTTTATTCATATCCGCCTCGTACAGCCAATCAATAATTGACTCTGCCAACCGTCGCCGATTTGATGGATCTTTCGGTTAACAATGGTTGATTGTAGAACAACTGCCTGGGCTGATTTTGGAGATTGCGGGCGAGGTTGACTGTTTTATATTATGTGCGATCGAAGAATTCCTATAAAATTGGTTTGTAGTGAGGATTAAAGTCCTCACTACAAACCAATAGAGGACTCACAGGCGGGTGTGACTGGCCTACCTACGCTTACGGGGGGTTGCGAGTACCGGATCGGGGAGATGGGATGAAATCGCCTCAAATGCCGTAGCTTGGGAGGATCCCAGCTATCGCGCTTAGCGAGCTAAAGCTCAGGGACGCGATCGCCCTGGCTTTGTGCTTTTTAACTTGTTTAATTTCGCTGTATCGCAGGGGCGATCGGGCTATTGCGATTTTCCTCTATTGTCAGTTAATTATTTATTGAGTAAAATAATTTATTTATTAACGATAGGTTAAGAATATAACTCAAGATTAATTAATAGTTAAATACTCCAACCAAGCGTTAATACCGCTCAAGTCCATATAAAATAAAGTCAGGCATAATTGTCAGGGTTCATAGATCTCGGTGATATTCGATCTTGCCTAATACTTTAAGTGGTAACATCCCATCTACGACCGTCAGTTTTTTGCGTAATTTAAAATGCAGTTTGCCAAAGGGATGCTGGTCAAAGCCCTCAGTAACTCACCTGCTGACCTTTGGTAGCTGAATGTCTGCTGGCAAATAGAAACCCAAAAAAGCGTGATGATAAATTTATGCTAAATACCTCTTGCGTAGAAAGACCAGTCCAAGCTATGTCCCAGGTTTCCATCGAAGAACTTTGTTTAAACTCTACTCTCCAAGAATTGTCGCTTTACGATTTTCAGGTTGAAGCTACGGATTGGGGAATGCTAATTTCTCAGATGTTAGAAGCTAATCCGCTGTTACCGGGAGTCATTGTGACCCATCAAGGTGAATTTGCCGGTATGATTTCCCGGCGGAGATTTTTAGAATTTATCAGCCGTCCTTTTGGGCGAGAATTATTTTTAAAGCGACCTGTGAGGGCTTTGTATCGCTTTGCCGAAACTGAGAGTTTAATTTTTCCCAGCAATACTTTAATTGTGGATGCAGCCAGGAAGTCGCTGTTGCGATCGAAAGAACTGCTTTACGAACCGATTGTAGTTCAAGTGTCGCCTCAAACTTATACTTTGCTAGACGTACACGAACTGTTAGTAGCCCAATCCAACATTCACGAACTAGCGACAAAATTGCTGAGGCAGCAAACTCAATCTCAACTAATTCAAACCGAAAAACTAGCCAGTTTGGGGCAGATGGTAGCTGGAGTCGCCCACGAAATTAGAAATCCCGTCACCTGCATCAGAGGAAATATCGGCTTTTTGTCCAACTACTCGAAAGACATCATGGATTTGCTGTCTGCTTACGAACACATTGTCGGTGACAGCGAAAAAATTGACGGATTCAAAAAAAACATAGACTTCGATTTTTTGCAAAAAGATTGGGTGGAGATTCTCAAAAGTATGAAAGTTTCATCCGAGAGGCTGACCGAACTCGTCACCAGCTTGCACACTTTTTCTCACATGGACGAAGCCCGCTTGAAACAAGCTAACATCCACGAATGTATTGACAGTACGCTGCTAATTATGAAAAACCGTCTCAAGTACGGGATTGAAGTAGTTAAAAACTATGGTGATTTGCCTTTATTCAAGTGTTATTCGGGTCAGTTGAGCCAGGTATTTATGAATATCATCAGCAATGCGATCGACGCTTTGGAAGAGGTAAAAGAAGAAAAAGGTTTTGTGCCTGCGATTACTATTGAAACCGAGGTAATAGACAGTTCTGACGGAGACTGCGTGAATTCGGAATTAATTCAAAATTATGTTATGGGCGATCGACAAAATTCAAAACAGCTATCCTCCGGCAGCCAAAACTGCGACTTCTGCCCAGAAGCAGCCGAAAAAAATCAAAATAACGCTTGGATAGCCATCAGAATTGCCGATAACGGGCCGGGAATTCCGCCAGAAATTCAGCGGCGGATTTTTGAGACATTTTTCACCACTAAACCCGCCGGGAAAGGTACCGGTTTGGGGTTGGCAATTACCCATCAAATTGTTACGGAAAAGCATAAAGGCAAGTTAAATTTGCATTCTACGCCCGGTACGGGTACTGAATTTGAAATTTTGTTGCCATTGATTTGAAGCAATAAGTCATATCAAATCTATTAGCATCGCAATTATTTCTATCTCTCTTCTCGACCTCTGCGTGAATCAGCGTCAATCCCTTGTCATCTGCGGTTAATAAATTTTCTTTTTTTCACCGCAGATGAGGGCAGATTAACACCGATTAACGCAGATGAATTAGATCGAATCCGGTTGCACCATCTGTGATTGTTGACTGTTGACTCAATTTTACTATTCCGATGCTACCGGAATTGATATCAGTTGTTATTAATTATTAGTAATTGGTTATTGGTTATTTGTTACCACTTACCAATTACTAAGGACTAAGGACTACTGATTACTGACTCTTTTTAAGCTCTTAGCTGAACAGGCATCACCAAGAATGTAGCATTGACTCCGCCCAAAGGCTGGAAAATTACGGGGGCCAAAGCACCGTTTAATTGCAGTTGAATTTCTGGGGATTGAGCCGTTTTTAAGATATCAACTAAGTATTTCACGTTGAAAGCAATATCTATGCTGTCTCCTGAAATCTGGGCCGGCATTGACTCTTTGCCGGAGCCGACATCTTTAGCATCTACCGACAAAGTGATTTCCTGATTCTCCTCGTCGATGCTGCATTTGAGAATATTATTTTTTTGGTCTGCAAACACGGCAATTCTTTCTACTGCTGCTAAGAGCGATCGCCTTTCTAAGGTAATTTGCCGCTCAAAGGAGGGCGGAATCAACTGCCTGTATGCGGGATATTGCCCTTCCAAGGTACGAGTTGTCAGCCGCTGGTCTGCCCATTCAAACACTACTTGACCGTGTTCAAAATGCAGGGTGACAGGTTCAGTCCACTGCCGCATCACCAGCATTCTTTCTACTTCGCGCAATGCTTTAGCGGGGACTGTCACCTCAAATTCTTCTTGGGTTTCTTCGCCTTCAGCTTTTTCATTGGCAGTTTGAACTACTGCCAATCTGTGGCCGTCTGTAGCTGCAAATTCCAAGCAATCTTGCAATACCTTTAAATGCACGCCTGCAAGTACCTGTTTTGCCTCGTCGGGGCTAGTAGCAAATAAAGTTCCTTTGAGTCCTTCTATCAAGGCTTCCGGCGGCAATTTGAGGATTGTTCCTGCTTCAATTGCTGGCAATTCTGGGAATTCTTCCGGGCCCATGCCTCTAACTTGGTAGCTGCCAGAACTGCAAGTGAGATATGCTACGGTGTCCCCCGCTTCGTCTTCTAAAGTAATCTCTCCATCTGGGAGTCTCGAAACAATATCGTTAAGTAATTTAGCGGGTATTGTAAAACTTCCGCCGCCAGTTACTTCTGCTGCGAAGCTGGTACGAATGCCCAAACTGAGATCGAAAGCTGTCAAGCTAACCCGCTGATTTTCCTCATCCGCTACTAAAAGCACGTTGGCGAGTACCGGATGTGTCGGGCGGGAGGGAACGGCCCGACTCACCAACGAGAGGTTGGCGTTGAGGTCACTTTGGGTGCAAACCAATTTCATGGTAGGAAGGTTAATTAACCGGATTTGAAACAGAAACAAATCGTATCACAGAAAGCCGGCGGGTCAGTTTTTCTGTGTGTACGGCTTAAGCATGGGGCTAGAAACCGGGTTTCTAAGCAAAATTTTGCCTGTAAAAGCGAGAAATCTTCGTAGAAGCCGGGTTTCTGAGGTCAGCGCGCGTCGCGAACTATTTGTGTAGGGTGTGCAGGGATCGCCTGTTTTTTTTATTTATTGAATTATTTTTGTGTCGATCGCCCTGTGGAAACTGTGGAAAAAAAAGCTAACTGCTTGCTGGGAATCACTTGTAGGTAATAAATACCTGTGGAAAACTTGTGGAAAAGCTGTTGAGGTCGATCGCTCATTTTTGTGCAAAAACTGTTTCGCGCGATCGAGTAAAGTTTTCCACAAACGAAGGGCAACTTTTCCACAGGTTTTTCCACAGGCAAACTGCTACGCATAGAGATTTTCTGTTATCGGAGAGTTACCCCTTCGATGATGGGGATCTTGAAATCGCTGCATAGAGTCATTGGTGTGACAACTGACAACTGACTAATGACTTCTTCTCAAGTTTTGCGGCTGACAACATTAATTCGATCGCTCAACTGACGCAAAGTTTGGGCCAAATTCGGGTCAGTGTTCCGCAACTGAGCAATTTTGTCACAACTGTAAAGCACAGTTGTGTGATCTTTGCCGCCGAACACTTCGCCAACTTTCGGCAAACTCAAACCAGTATGCTGCCGAATTAAATACATCCCTATTTGACGGGCCAGACTAATTTCTCGCCTGCGGGAAATACCTTTCAAATCTTCAACAGAAACATCAAACGCCTCGGCCACAACTGCAATTACTGCATCTGGCGTCGCCTCTACGCTTTCAGTTTGCGGGTTCAAAACAGGGGTGATATTCTCCACAGTCATCGGCAAACCGGTAATTGAAAGATATGCTACCGCCCGAATCAAAGCACCTTCTAATTCCCGAACGTTGGAAGTGTAACTAGAAGCAATGTATTCAATGACATCTCGCGGCAGCCGCATATTTTCATACTCGGCTTTTTTCTGCAAAATTGCCATCCGAGTTTCCAAGTCTGGCAATTGAATGTCGGCAATTAATCCCATTGAAAATCGGGAGCACAAACGCTCTTGCAGGCGGGGGATTTGCTGCGGCGGACGGTCGGAAGCTAAAACTACTTGGTTTCCGGATTCGTGCAAAGTATTAAAAGTGTGGAAAAATTCTTCTTGAGTGTATTCTTTCCCTTCAAGAAATTGGATGTCATCAATTAATAAAACATCTGCTGCTCGATAATGATCGCGGAAAGTTTGCATACTGTCTTTCCTAATTGCGGCGATTAAATCGTTAGTAAATTTCTCAGTAGAAACGTAAAAAATCTTGGCGTTGGGGTCAATTTCCAAGCGATAATGACCGATCGCCTGCATCAAATGAGTTTTGCCCAAACCGACGCCACCGCACAAAAATAGGGGATTAAATTCTCGGCCCGGAGACTCGGCTACCGCGAGGGAAGCTGCGTGAGCCATGCGGTTGTTGGAACCGACGACAAAGCGGGAAAATAGGTATTTGGGGTTTAAATTGGCGGGTTTGGGGGGGTGCAGCGAGTGGCTTTCGGGGACATCGGCGGCGATGGGGGACGGCCAAATCATGGCGGAGTCGCTGCTGCCGCCTGTTTCGTTTCCCCCGGCAATTGTCAAGTAAATGTCTACGGGATAGCCGAGAATTTCGTAGACTGCATCGGCAATGGTTTTGACGTAATATTTTTGCAACCAATTGCGAGCAAAGGGGTTGGGGGCACTGACGATCAAACAGTTATTTTCGAGTTGTTCGGCCCTGGCAGTTTTGATCCATGTCTCAAAGCTAGGTCTGCTCAGTTGTACCTGGAGACGTTCAAGTATCTGATTCCACAGACTTTCGAGGGGAATGTCCACTGCTCACCTCTGCCGATCGGCATTCAAGATATTAATTCTACAGTCTAGAGAGTTTAGTCCTCAGATGCTAAAGTTTAAGGGAGTCTGCCGATCGCCAAAATTTTTGCGGCTCTGCAGCCCAAACCAGGTATCGGGGAGCTGCTCAGCAAATATTTAGATTTGGCAGGAAAGCCTTAAAACATGGCAATGAAGAGTTCTACTGGCAAATTTTGGAAGCAACCGGCAATTTACATATTGCTGCTGGTAACGGGAGCCGGGGCCGCCATGTTGGGCGATCGTCTGACGGTTTCTCAATTTCGTGGAAATTCTGGCGATTCGGGACAAAAGGCGCTGGAACCGAAATTGCAACTGCCTCCTAATACAAAGGATCGAGTTAGCAAAGTCTTGCCGCCGGCTTCGTTGTCGGGCGACGCGGCTAATGTGAATTTTATTGTGGCTGCGGTGGCAAAAGTTGGCCCGGCAGTGGTTCGGATCGATGCTTCGCGCCGGGTGAAACCGGGAAATAGAGGGCTGTCGCCGGAAGATTTTTTTGGCATAGAACCGAATTCGGGCGGCCGGGGCGGGATCGAACGGGGCACTGGTTCGGGTTTTGTCATCGGTGCCGACGGCGTGATTCTCACTAACGCTCACGTTGTAGAGGGAGCCGATATTGTAAATGTAACTCTCAAGGACGGCCGCAGCTTTCAGGGGCGGGTGTTGGGGGCGGATAAGGTGACGGATGTGGCTGTGGTGAAGATTGAGGCGAACGCTCTGCCTGTGGCGGCGATCGGCAATTCGGATAAGCTGTTGTCTGGGGAATGGGCGATCGCGATCGGCAATCCTTTGGGTTTGGACAATTCCGTAACTGCGGGGATTATTAGCGCTACGGGACGATCGAGCTCTGATGTGGGCGTGCCCGACAAGCGGATCGGTTTTATTCAAACAGACGCTGCAATTAATCCGGGGAATTCCGGCGGCCCGCTGCTGAATGCTTCGGGCCAAGTTATTGGCATGAATACGGCGATTATTCAAGGTGCTCAAGGATTGGGGTTTGCGATTCCCATTCAGGCGGCCCAACAGGTGGCGAAGGAACTGATTACGACGGGGAAAGTCGAACACGCTTATTTAGGCCTTGAAATGGCGACGCTGAATCCAGAGGTTAAGCAGCAAATTAACAGCAATGCTAACAGCAGTCTGCGAGTTGCAGTCGATCGGGGTGTGGCTATTGTTAGCGTTGTTCCTAATTCTCCCGCAGCAGCAGCCGGTTTGCGCGCTGGAGATGTGATTCAAAAAATTAATAATCAGCCGATTATTCAGTCCGAAGCTGTTCAGGATTTCGTGCAAAATGCTAAGGTTGGCGGTCTGTTGCAAATGGAAATCAACCGCAACGGACAAATAGTTAAATTGACTGTTAAACCGGGGAGTTTACCAGTTCAAAAAGTTGGATAAGAAGGAAGAAGGAAGAAGGAAGAAGGAAGAAGGAAGAAGGAAGAAGGAAGAAAAAAAATGGTTATCTGTCAGTAGTTAACCACTAACAAATAACCACTAGCCAATAACGACTAACCAATAACTATGGCAGAAATATTACAAATCTCACAATTAGGAAATCCTGTACTGCGCCGCCCGTCGCAAGTTGTCGAGAATATTCAGGACGATCGCATTCAACAGTTGATTGACAGCTTAATCAGTACAGTACAGCAGGCAAACGGAGTGGGGATTGCCGCCCCTCAAGTGGCTCAGTCCGATCGCCTGTTCATCGTGGCATCCCGCCCCAACCTGCGGTATCCCCAAGCACCGAACATGGAACCCACAGCGATGATTAATCCCCGGATTGTGGCTGCATCAACAGAGACAGTCAAAGACTGGGAAGGCTGTTTGAGCATTCCGGGGATTCGGGGATTGGTGCCGAGAAGTAGGGCGATCGAGATAGAATACACCAGTAGAGACGGCAAACTCCACCGACAAGAATTGACAGACTTTGTAGCCCGAATTTTTCAACACGAACACGACCATTTAGATGGAATCGTGTTTTTAGACAGAGTGGAAAATACCCAAGAACTCATCACCGAAGATGAGTACCAAAAGCAATTTGTCAAGCTACTTTAACCAAAAGCATCCAGCGTACAAGCCCCCGGATTCATCTGCAGGGTCAATTCTTCAATTATCCAATCTCAAATCTCAAATCTCAAATCTCAAATCGATAGATGAGTACCAAAAGCAATTTGTCAACCTGCTGTAGCCGCAAGGATTCAGGGTACAAAGCCCCCGGATTCATCCGCAGGGTCAATTCTTCAATTATCCAATCTCAAATCTCAAATCTCAAATCGATAGATGAGTTCCAGCAGCAATTTGTCAAGCTACTTTAACTAAAAGCATCCAGCGTACAAGCCCCCGGATTCATCCGCAGGGTCAATTCTTCAATTATCCAATCTCAAATCCAAAATCTAAAATCTAAAATCGATAGATGAGTACCAAAAGCAAATTGTCAACCTGCTGTAGCCGCAAGCATTCAAGGTACAAAGCCCCCGGATTTATCCGTGGGATCACTTCTACAATCTAAAATCCCAAATCTCAAATCTCAAATCGGTTGACCGAAAACGAGTATCAGCAGCAATTTGTCAAGCTGCTCTGACAGTTTGTATAATTGTTATCAGTAATATTACAGATTTTGCACGCAGGAGGGCGAATGTCTATCAATTTGGAAAAAGGCGGGAGAATTAATCTATCTAAAGAAGCACCAGGGTTGAAAAATGCCGGGATTGGTTTGGGCTGGGATATCAACGCTACAGACACGGGCGCAGCGTTTGACTTAGATGCTTCCGTGTTTATGTTGGGGGCTACTGGCAAAATTCCCGGCGAAAAATACTTTGTTTTCTACAACAACAAGGAGTCGCCGGACACTGCTGTAATACATCTGGGAGATAGCAGAACCGGAGAAGGATTTGGCGATGATGAAACCGTTACAGTCGATTTAGCAAAAGTCGATCCGGGGGTGCAAGAAATTGTGTTTGTGGTAACTATCCACGAAGCAGAATCGAGAAGGCAAAACTTCGGTCAAGTGCGGAATGCTTTTATCAGGATTTACGACACTACTACTAACACAGAGGTAACGAAGTACGATTTGGACGAGGATTTTTCTAGGGAGACAGCGGTAGAGTTTGGCAGACTTTACAAGAAAGACGGCGAGTGGAGGTTCCAAGCTGTAGGACAAGGCTACAATTCCGGCTTGCAAAGCTTTGTAGATAAGTATGCTTGATAAAAGGTCGATCGCTCGCAGCTAATTAAATCGAGGGGAAATTCGGAAGCAGGAATGTTTCCCTCGATTTTAAGCAATCAGACTCATGAGGTGATAAACCAGATGGGAATTCAATTAAAGAAGGGCGAAAGATTTAATCTTTCTAAAACATCTCCAACTTTAACAAAAGTTGCGATCGCCCTGGGCTGGGAAATAGCAAATAAACTAAACTTATCCGACTCAAGCCCGCAAAGCTGCGATATCGATGCCTCGGTTTTTGCATTAGGTTCGGACGGAAAAATCCCCGATGAAAGATACTTTGTATTTTACAATAACTCGCAGTCGCCGGACGGAGCGATCGTCCATTCGGGAGATAATCAAACTGGTCAAACTCAAGGGGATGACGAGACAATTTATGTAGACTTAGGAAAAGTAACGGCTGCTGTTGAAGAAATGGTTTTTGTGGTCACGATTCACGACGCACAAGCTAAACATCAAAATTTCAGCCAAATCAGAAATGCTTTTATCCGATTGTACGATCGCGAAACCGACAGCGAACTAGCGCGCTATGATTTAACAGAAGCTTTTTCTGAAGAAACAGCAGTCGAGTTTGGACGGTTGTATAAAAAAGATGCAGCTTGGAGATTTCAGGCTGTAGGACAAGGATATAAAGCAGGGTTGCAGAGTTTTGTTGACAAGTATCATTCAGAGATTAAACCGCAAGAAACGCCAGCAAAACGTACAGTAGAACTGCCTAAATTACCAGTTATTGAAGATAGCCACAAAAGTCAGAAAGCTATAGCATTAGACAAAAAGCTTGAGGAGAAAGCGCCGCACATTTTCAATCTCGCGAAGAAAGCCGATATCTCGCTCAAGAAAGCAAATCTAACAAATCACAATGCTCAAGTAGCGCTTTGCCTCGATATTTCTGCTTCTATGTCTTCCCTATACCGTTCAGGAAAAATTCAGCGTTTGGCAGAGAAGATTTTGGCTTTGGGATGTCGGTTTGATGACAACGGATCGATCGACATATTTCTGTTTGGAGTCAACCCCCACAATCCCGGTGAAATGTCGATCGACAATTTCTCAAACTTCATTCACCATATACTCCAACAGTATCCTTTAGAAGGAGGTACTTACTACGGTAAAGTGATGAAGGAAATTAGAAAGTTCTATTTTCCTGATGGTCGCGGTAGCAGGCGCTACGCAGCTATTAAAGCCGATCGACCTGTCTACGTGATGTTTGTAACTGATGGAGAAACTGCGGACGAATCGGAAAGCAAGCAGCAGCTACAATGGTCGTCCCACGAGCCGATATTTTGGCAGTTTATGGCGATCGGCAAGTCGCAGAAAGATGTCAAAAGTCAGGGAGTTCGCGGGTGGTTAGCAAGATCCGTAGCGAGCGATTTTACATTTTTAGAACAGCTTGACGAAATGGGCGATCGCTACCTAGACAACGCAGATTTCTTCAGTTTAGAAGACCCGGAACATATTGCTGATGAGGAATTATACGATTTGTTGACCGCCGAATATCCGCATTGGGTAAAATCAGCACGAATCAAAAATCTCTTACCCTAGAAACAGCTTTTCCAGGCAAACAAAATGCTAGCTTAGGGCAATCATTCAACTTCACAATAAACCTTACACAATCACAAAACTATGGCGATCAACTTGACAAAAGGACAATCGATAGTTCTCAGCAAAAGCGAATACGACTTGTCCAGACTGACAATGGCTTTGGGCTGGGATGTTGCACAAGCTAAAAAAAGTCTTTTCGGCCGCAGCAGCGCTGCCAATTTTGACTTAGATTCCTACGCTTTGCTGCTAGGAGAAAATGGAAAAATAAAGAACTACAAAGAGGATGTAATTTATTACTCTCATTTGGAGTCAAAGGACAAAACAGTTGTTCACTCAGGCGACAATCTCACCGGGGCAGGAGATGGAGATGACGAACAAATATTAGTGAAACTGAGCTCTTTGCCAGCACAATATCACAAAATAATTTTGGGAGTTAATATTTACGATGGGAAAGAGAGAAAACAGCATTTTGGCCTGGTAGAAAATGCTTTCGTGAGGGCTGTAGATGCCGCAGGCAAAGAAATAGCTCGCTATCGCTTGTCAAATGACCCTTCTTATGAAGGAAAATTAAATATGTTGATGGGAGAAGTCTATCGAGAAGGCGGCGAGTGGAAGTTTAAGGCTTTGGGAAATCCTTTGGCTGAAGATTTGAACGGTGTTGTCGGTTCATTTATGCGGTGATCTTAAAAATGTTTTTTTAACCGCAGATAAAGGCAGATAAACGCAGATGGAATTTCATCTGCGTTTATCTGTATTAATTCGCTGATATCTGCGGTTAAAAAATCCCCATGTACTTATTAGACATCTGCAAAAAAGCTACTCCAATCAATCTTTGACCGACCGCATTGTCGGGAACATCACTGCATCGCGGATGCTTTGAGTATTAGTTAAAAGCATCACCAATCTGTCTACGCCGATACCCATTCCCGCACAATTAGGCATTCCCAAAGATAGCGCTTGAATAAAGTCTTCATCCATTGGATGCGCTTCGTCATCGCCGGCATTTTTCTGCGCCAACTGTTCCTCAAACCGCTTTCTTTGCTCTTTCGGATCGTTCAATTCTGAGAAGCCGTTCGAGTATTCTGTACCGTTGATAAAGAGCTCGAAACGTTCTACAAATCCCGGCTTGCTGCGATGTCCTTTTGCTAAAGGACTGACTTCGACGGGATAGTCGATGATGAATGTAGGTTGAATTAGTTTGGGAACAACTAATTTGTCAAAAACCGCATACAGCACGTAGCCTAAACTCTGTTGTTCTAACTTAGACAGGTGCAATTCTAGCTTGGTTGCAGAGGCGATCGCACTTTCCAAGTCCAAACTGTCAAAATCCAGCCCAAACTCGTCTCTGACAGCTTCTACGATCGTTTTTACTTGCCAGTGTTTGCCCTTGAAACCGGGATACTTTTCGCTGTAGTCGAACTTGCGTTCTAAACTAATCGTTTCCCCCTGATTTTCAATTTCTTTGACATCCCCAAATACCGCGGCCGCTGCGAAACATATCACGTCTTCGACAACTGTTAAAATGTCGAAAACATCAGCATAAGCTTGATAAACTTCTAAAGAGGTAAATTCGGGATTGTGGGTGCTATCAATTCCCTCATTTCTAAAGGCTTTTCCTAGTTCAAACACTCGCTCGAAACCGCCGCATATTGCTCTTTTCAAGAACAGTTCTGGAGCAACTCGCAAATACAAATCCACTTCCAAAGCATTGTGGTGAGTGATGAATGGCTTAGCAGCAGCACCGCCGTAAATAGCTTGCAGTGTCGGCGTTTCTATTTCGTAAAAATCGGCTTGCCAGAGATAGGAACGGATGCTTTGAACGATGCGGCTGCGCAGCATAAAACGGTTGAACGCATCTTGGTTGCTAGCCAAATCCATTTCGCGGTGACGGCGGCAAACTTCGGGGTCGTTAATTCCGTAATAAGAATCGGGAAATTGAATGGTAGCTTTTGATAAAAGCTTTAATTCCCTCACTAAAATAGAAAGTTCTCCCCTGGGGGTGCGGCAGCCGATACCTTCGACGCCGACAAAATCGCCGACATCGAGCAATTTTTTAATTTGTTCAAAGCTCAAACCGACTTCGCCGGTGACGATTGCTTTCTCGATTTTGAGTTGAATTTTGTCTGTGGCGTCTTTTAAATCGATGAAACCAATTTTGCCGCTGTCTCGCTTGGAAGTGATGCGGCCGGCTAATCGCAGGGAAATTTCTTCGGGGTCAGTTTCTCCGTTTTGGAGTTCTTTTCCCGGCTGACTAAATATTTCGCGAACTTGCTTGGCTGTGTGCGATCGCGCGTAGGATTCACTGGGATACGGTTCTATGCCTTGCGATCGCAGTTCGTCTACTTTTTGACTGCGGACTTCGGCTTCACTGAGAGTCATTAGTTATTGCCTGATTAAAATTACAAATATCTGACATCTTGCACTATTCTGGCGCTCGTGCGATCGGGCG
Source organism: Microcoleus asticus IPMA8 (assembly GCF_013179805.1). GTDB lineage: Bacteria > Cyanobacteriota > Cyanobacteriia > Cyanobacteriales > Microcoleaceae > Microcoleus > Microcoleus asticus. Next base: position 74,544 of record NZ_SRRZ01000018.1, read on the forward strand.
GCGTCAAAGCAACGCCCGACAAGAAAATTCTCTCTTTGTGGAACAGGCATCTTGCCAGTTCGTGACAAAACTGCAAGATGTCAGAAACACCAAACTCTATCATAACAGGGCTGCTTTGAGAGCCAATTTGCCAAATAATAAATTACACCCTCTCGTAGCCCGATCGCACAGAGCCGCACTCGCCCCAGAAATATCTCCGATCGCAATTTACGATCGACTCCACAAAGCGACCGAAACATTAAAAAATTAAGTTGTCTGTCGATCGCAACTGGTGAGATGATATGTAGTGCAGCCTCACGGCAGTTCCACAGAAACTGAACAGCAGAAACGCGAGCGATCGAACTCGGCTGATCGCACCTCTGTCAGAATCGACCACACACACTCTCTCTTAACATATAAAAACCAGAATTATGGCTGTTGCAACTCAATCACTCGAAGAACTCTGCATCAACTCTATCCGCTTTTTGGCCATCGATGCGGTAGAAAAAGCAAAATCAGGACACCCGGGACTGCCGATGGGCGCTGCCCCTATGGCCTTCGTGCTGTGGGATCGGTTCATGCGGTTCAACCCCAAAAACCCCAAGTGGTTTAATCGCGATCGTTTCGTCCTCTCCGCCGGCCACGGCTGTATGCTGCAGTACGCCCTCCTGTACTTGACCGGCTACGATAGCGTCACCCTCGACGACATCAAGCAATTTCGCCAGTGGGAATCCAGGACCCCCGGACACCCCGAAAACTTCATGACCGAAGGCGTAGAAGTTACCACAGGCCCCCTGGGACAAGGAATTGCTAATGCCGTCGGTTTGGCAATGGCAGAAGCTCACCTCGCTGCTAAGTATAACAAGCCAGACCACACAATTGTTGACCACTACACCTATGTCATCATGGGTGACGGCTGCCACATGGAAGGCGTTTCTGGCGAAGCTTGTTCTTTGGCCGGACACCTCGGACTCGGCAAATTAATTGCCTTGTACGATGACAATCACATTTCTATTGAAGGCGACACCAGCTTGGCCTTTACTGAAGATGTGGGCAAGCGTTTTGAAGCTTACAATTGGCACGTTATTACAGTAGACAATACCGCTCTAGACGAAGATACTAACCTAGAAGCAGTTCACAAAGCTATTGAAGAAGCCAAAAAAGTCACGGACAAACCGTCCATGATTAAAGTCCGCACCATCATTGGTTACGGTTCTCCCAACAAGCGCAATTCTTACAGCGCTCACGGCGCTGCTTTGGGTGGCGATGAAGTGAAAGCAACTCGCGATTTCTTGAAGTGGGAACACGCACCGTTTGAGATTCCTGATGATGCTTTGTCACACTTCCGCAAAGCAGTCGAACGTGGCGCTCAATCTGAGCAAGAATGGCAGAAAGCTTTTGATGCTTATAAAGCAGCATATCCTGCAGAAGCTGCAGAATACGAGCGCACGGTTGCTGGCAAGCTTCCCGAAGGTTGGGATCAAGTTTTGCCGACATACAAGCCGGAAGATAAGGCCGATTCGACTCGGAATCATTCTGGAAAATGTTTGAATGCTTTGGCAGGTGTCTTACCTGAATTGATCGGCGGTTCCGCTGACTTGGCATCTTCTAACATGACTTTGCTCAAGGGTGAAAAAGACTTCCAAAAAGGTCAATACGAAGGACGTAACCTGCGCTTTGGTGTGCGGGAACACGGCATGGGTGCGATCGCCAACGGTATGGTACTGCACGGCGGTTTAATTCCTTACTGCGCAACTTTCTTGGTATTTGCTGACTATATGCGGGGAGCAATTCGCCTCTCTGCACTCTCGGAAGCTGGAGTTATTTATGTAATGACTCACGACTCCGTAGCCTTGGGCGAAGATGGCCCGACTCACCAACCCGTGGAAACTTTAGCTTCTCTGCGCGTAATTCCCGATTTGTTGGTAATGCGCCCTGCGGATGGTAATGAAACATCCGGCGCTTACAAAGTGGCAGTTGAAAGTCGCACCCGTCCAACTTTAATGGCTCTGTCGCGCCAAAATCTGCCCAACTTGGCTGGAAGTTCGATCGAAGGAACGGCCAAAGGCGCTTACATTTTGTCTGACGACGGCGGCACTCCCGACATCATTTTAATCGGCACCGGCGGCGAAACATACCTCTGCGTTGATGCCGCTGAAAAATTGCGCGCCGCAGGCAATAAAGTGCGGGTAGTTTCGATGCCTTGCTGGGAATTGTTCGACTTACAAGATGCCGCTTACCGCGAATCTGTACTGCCAAAAGCTGTTACTAAACGCTTGGCAGTTGAAGCGGCTGCTAGCTTCGGCTGGGGACGTTATTTGGGCTCCGAAGGCGACAGCATCAGCATCGACCGATTCGGCGCTTCTGCACCGGGCCCCGTTGCTTTAGAAAAGTTTGGCTACACCGTTGAGAATGTGGTAGCTAAGGCTCAGGCGCTGTTGGGTTAATAGCACCAGCATAATTTTGGTGGGGCGGGCTTCTGGCTCGCCCCATTTTTTATAAAATTAAACCTGTTTTAAAAAGAATGCAACAGTAGACAAGCTCCAAAGCCATACAAAATCAGTCATTCCCATTTATTTAATCTAAACTCTCAAATCTAAAATGGTATTAGTCCTAGACGCACGCTTTCTGAGGAAACCCGGTTTTGCCAACAAGGCATCTACGAAGAAACCTGGTTTGTAGCCCCCCGTGCGTCCAGCACTGTATATTTCAGAAATTTGAGATAAGTTATAAGTTATTGGGTTAAATTTCCCATTACCCCTTCCACATTCCCAATTCTATTTATGATTTGGAACATTTTAAATAAGCTGTTATTCACCGGAAATTATATTCCTCACGGCCACTGTTACCTTTGGCAGCGAGAGTTAGTCGCGCTCCACATAGTGTCAGACTTTATAATTGCCCTGGCTTACTATTCAATACCGCTATCGCTAATTTATATTATCACTCAGGGAAAAGACTTGCCTTTTCGCAACATCTTTTGGCTGTTCGCAGCCTTTATTATCTCCTGTGGCACTACTCATCTAATGGAAATTTGGACGCTTTGGCATCCTGTTTATTGGGTTTCTGGCAGTCTGAAAATTATTACCGCCGCGATTTCTGCTTACACAGCTTTTTCATTAATTCCTTTAGTTCCCCAAGCATTAACTCTCGTCACTCCAACTCAATTAGAGATGCTCGCTCGAATACTGCAAAAAGAAATCATTGAACGCCGAAAAACAGAAGCTTGCTATCAAACTTTAACTGAAGCTTCGCCGGTAGGAATATTTTATGCAGACGCATTAGGAGACTGCTTGTATGTCAACGAGCGCTGGTGTCAAATTTCGGGAATAGCCTGCGATGAAGCTTTGGGCAAAGGGTGGTGGCAGGCCATTCATCCAGAGGACCGCCAGCGAGTTTTTGCTGAATGGTATAGCGCCGCGCAGGAGAAATTGCCGTTTAAATGTGAGTACCGCTTTCAAGGCATTAATCACGCTAAAATCAGTTGGGTATTCGGTCAAGCTGTCGGTATAATCGGAGAAAAGGGAGAGGTTAAAAGTTATGTTGGTACGATTACTGATATTACAGAACGCAAGCAGGTAGAAGCAGAAAATCGACTGCTGCATGAAACTCTGGAACATCGAGTTGCTGAGCGCATTGCTCAAATCGAAATTTCTCACCACTCATTGCCAGAAGAAATAGCCTACCGACAAAGAATTGCGATTACTTTGTTGGAATTGACGCAACTGCAAAATGCAATTCTTAACAGCGCTCACTACACAATTATTTCTACAGAGCCCGACGGTACAATTAAAACATTTAATCGCGCAGCACAGAAACTTTTAGGCTATTCCCCCGAAGAAGTGGTGGGGAAAGTCACGCTAGCAATAATTCACGATTTTGTGGAGTTCGGTAAAAGAGCTGAAATTCTTTCTCAAGAATTGGGAGTAAAAATAGAGCCGGGAATGGAAGTTTTGGTTGCTTTGCCGCGCCGGGGAATAGCTGACGAAAATGAATGGACTTACATTCGCAAAGATGGTTCGCGGTTTCCGGTGCAATTGTCGGTGACTGCCTTATTTAATCCTGAAGGAAATATCACTGGTTTTTTGGGTATCGCTCAGGATATTAGCGATCGCAAACAAGCTGAAAAAGAGCTGCGCGACCTCACCAATGCCATGCAAAATACTGTGGAAGGCATTTCACGGCTAGATATTGAGGGACGCTACGTGAATGTTAACCGAGCTTACGCTCATAGATGCGGTTACGAACCAGAAGAAATGCTCGGCATGAGATGGCAGCTCACCGTACATCCGGGCGATGTTGAGATGATGCTCTCAGCTTATCAGGAAATGGTAATTTCTGGTAAAGTAGAAGTTGAAACTAGAGGTGTGCGGAAAAATGGCTCGTTTTTTTACAAGCAAGTAACAATGGTAAAAGCTTGCGACGAACAAGGGATATTTAACGGCAACCACTGTTTTATGAAAGATATCACCGAGCGCAAACTAACGGAAAGAGCGTTGCAGGAAAGCGAATTTAAGTACAGACAAATAGTTGAATTAGCAGAAGAAGGTATTTGGGTAATTGACAGCAATTCCCTCACTACTTACGTGAACCACGCAATGGCGCGAATGCTCGGCTATACTGAATTAGAAATGTTCGGGCGGTCGCTTTTTGATTTCATGGACGAACAGGAACAACCACAAGGTATTGATAATTTCGAGCGGCGCAAGCAAGGTATTGGTGAACAACACGAATTTAAATTCAAAAGCAAGGACGGCAAAGATATTTGGACTGATATGTCTACCAGTCCAGTCATGGACTCCCAGGGTAATCTGCTGTCTTGTTGCGCCTTGGTTTACAACATTACAAGCCGCAAAGAAGCCGAGCAGCAAATGCTGCAACTTACAGAAGATTTGAAGCGTTCCAACGAGGAATTAGAACAATTTGCTTATGTGGCTTCCCACGATTTGCAAGAACCGCTCCGAGCCGTTACCAGTTACACTCAATTGCTGGCCCAGCGCTATCAAGGAAATTTGGACGATCGCGCAAATAAATATATTAATTATATTGTCGATGGCGCTACCAGAATGCAACAGTTAATTAACGATTTGTTGGCGTATTCGCGCCTGGGAACGAGTGGTCAGGAGTTTGAGGAGGCGGACTGCAACGCTGCTGTGCAGCAAAGTTTGTCTAATTTGCAAATTGCGATCGCGGAAAAGAAAGCGATCATCACTTGGGACGCGATGCCAACCGTGATGGCGGATGAATTTCAACTGGTGCAATTATTCCAAAATTTGATCGCCAACGGTATCAAATTTTGCCGCCAAGATACCCCGTTGATTCATATCGCTGCTGGTAGGCAAGAGAGCGAATGGCTGTTTAGCGTCCGCGATAACGGCATTGGCATCGATGCACAGTATGCCGATCGCATTTTTATCATTTTTGGGCGCCTGCACTCCCGCCGCGAATATTCCGGTACAGGCATAGGTTTGGCGATGTGCAAGCGAATTGTTGAACGCCACGGCGGGCGCATCTGGGTGGAATCTCAGGAGGGAAAAGGAGCGACTTTTTACTTCACTATTCCTATAATTAGTACCTGAAGACTAAAAATTCAATTTTTTTTATAATCAATAAGGATACCCCGGTTATGAGCGATCGAAGCAGTGTTAAACCCATAGAGATTCTGCTGATTGAGGATTCTCCCAGCGATGCCGATTTGGCAATAGAAGCTCTCGGCCAGGGTAAAATATTGAATAACTTGCATTTTGTCGAAGATGGAGTTGAAGCAATGAAGTTTTTGCGCAGAAAAGAACCCTATCTCAGGGTACCCCGTCCCGACTTAATTTTGCTTGATTTGAATTTGCCCAAAAAAAGTGGCGTAGAAGTGCTAACAGAAATTAAAACAGACCAAAGTTTAAAACTAATTCCAGTAGTGATTCTCAGCACTTCAGCCGCCCAAGAGGACATTATCAAGTCTTACTCGCTGCACGCCAACTGTTACATTACCAAGCCAGTAGATTTCCTACAATTTACTAAAGTAATCAGGTTAATTGAGGAATTCTGGCTGGCAGTCGTCCAACTTCCTTTAAATTAAACGAAGAGATACTTTGCCGACCGGCGATATAAAATTTTTTAAAGGTCTTGACATTCTGCCGATGAAATATCCGCCCAGCGATGCTGATACCAGTAAAAAAAAATGCCACTGTATGCCAGGGTAAGCTCATCTAATTTGGTATAAATTGTACTTGACAAAAAGACAACTAGAGAAAACGTGGCATTCACATATTAGCAATTCTATA
>NZ_SRRZ01000180.1 GCF_013179805.1 Microcoleus asticus IPMA8
ATATGATTCAGGATGTCGCTCATGTTTCTGTCTCAAAAAAGCTTTACGATCTTCTTGTACCACAAAATGTTACTATTTTGGAGATGTCTAAAATATATAAAGCGCTCGGGATGCTCGCACTCCTAAAAAACGCTTTTTACCAAATTGGACTGCTCCCAATCAACTAGCCTGAAAACTAAAAAGTAATTTCCAAGATAGATCGCATATTCTGTATGTGGGTAGATGCTATAATTTGTAGCAAATGCTTTAACAGGGCGCTGATATACGCTCGCCAGCTCAGACCGAAAGACGTAGAGACGACTAATTGATGGAAGCTTGGCAAACCCCACAAACTAATTTAACCGACATTCCGATCGCCGAGGAACTGTCGCGCCGCACCCCTCGATCCCACGATCCAAAAGCAGAAAACCGAGCGCTACAAATGCTGGCTCGACAACTGGCAACCTCACCCCACACGCTGCTCAAAACACTGGTTGCGATCGCTCAAGATTTGTGCGGGGCAGGAAGCGTCGGAGTCTGCTTGCTAGAAGAAAATACAACTTCCGAACAAATATTTGGCTGGGAAGCGTTGGCGGGCGCGTGGGAAGCCGCAGAAGATAGAAACACACCCCGCAAATTGCGTTTGTCGGGAGCTGGTTTCGATCGCCAAACTCCCCAGCTTTACTCCGCTCCAGAACAATACTTCACCGACTTGCAGCAGCTAGAATTGCCGATCGCCGAAGCGTTAGTCGTGCCGCTGCAAACAGAAAATCAACCGCTGGGGGCAATATGGATTGTATCTCACGATGCCGATCGCCAGTTCGATGCCGAAGACTTGCAGATCGCGATCGCCCTAGCAGACTTTGCCGTTGCCGCCGTACAAATCGATCGCGCCGATAGAACCAAAGAAGCTTTGCGAGAAAGCGAAGAACGCTGGCAGCTAGCCTTGCAGGGAAACAACGACGGCATTTGGGATCAGAACCTGCAAACCAATGGCCAGATCCTGAGCGATCGCGGTTTAGAGATTTTGGAACGTCGGCCCGAAGAAGTCAAGCACTTCAGCCAATTTTTAAGCTACATTCATCCCGATGATTTGGAGATGGTGCAAAGCAATTGGCAGCAGCACTTGCATAGAGAAACCTCACATTACTGCTGCGAGTACCGTATTCGCTGTCCCGACGGGCGCTACAAATGGATTTTAGCCAGAGGGCGAGCAATTTGGGACCACTCAGGCAATCCCTTGCGGGCCGTGGGCTCCTTCACAGATATCAGCGATCGCAAACAAACTGAAATTGCCTTAAAACAAAGCGAAGAACGTTTGAGCATCGCCATCGAAGGCTCAGGCATGGCAACCTGGGATTTAGACGTGCGAACAAATCGAGTAATTTGGTCGGCGACCCATTTCAGCATTTTGGGCTGCCAACAGACACCGGGCGGCGAAACAACCTTCGCTGCGTGGCAAAACTGCGTGCATCCAGACGACTTAAAGCAAGTGCTGGAGGCAATAGAAACAGCTCGGCAAACCCGATCGCTCTACTCCCCCGAATACCGCATCATCCGCGCCGACAGCGGAGAAATCCGCTGGTTGAGTTCGTTCGGGCGCTATCTCTACGACGCCGCAGGCGAAGCAGTGCGGTTTATCGGAGTATTGTTTGATACTACCAATCGCAAAATGGCCGAACTCGCCCTGCACCAGAGCGAGCAAACCGTGCGCCGTCAACTTCTAGAGATAGAGTCGCTCTACCAAACAACTCCCGTGGGTTTGGCCGTTTTAGACAGAGATTTGCGGTACGTGCGGCTCAACCAGCGGTTAGCCCAAATCAACGGCTTGCCCGTGGAAACGCACATCGGCAGGACGGTGCGCGAAATATTCCCCGGCTTGGCAGACACAGCCGAAGCTGTGTTCCGCCGCCTTCTCGAAACCGGAGAACCCATGCAAAATGGTGAAATCAGCGGTGAAACCAAAGCTCAACCCGGTGTTGTACGCACTTGGCTCGTGAATTGGTGGGCGCTCAAAGACACGGGCGGGGAGATTGTCGGGATGAATGTCGCGGTACAGGAAATTACCGATCGCAAAATCGCCGAACTCGCCTTGCAAGAAAGCAACAACCGCTTTCAGTTAGCTACAAGGGCGATCGACGGCATCGTGTTTGAGTGGGATTTGGCAAGGAACTCTGTTTACCGTTCCGAGGGACTGTCCTCGATCGTCGGTGTCCGCCCAGAGGACGCACCCGCAACACCAGAGTGGTGGAGAGAACGCATCCATCCCGTCGATTTGCCGCGCATCCAAGCCGGGGCGGACTCAATCTTAAGTGCTGAGCGCTACGAAATCGAGTACCGAGTGCGGCACGAAGACGGGCGCTGGATCGATGTTTGGGAGCGCGGCAGTTCGATCCGCAACCAGCAAGGTGAACTGACCAAAATAGTCGGCTTCACCAGCGACATTACCAAGCGCAAACAAACAGAAGCAGCACTGCGCGATCGCGAAACCCACCTGCAATTGATTCTCGACAGCGCCAAAGACTACGCCATCTTCACCCTCGACATCGGCGGACACTTTACCACTTGGAACTCAGGCGCGGAAAGATTGCTGGGCTATACCGAAGCTGAAATCGTCGGCCAGCACGGAAGAATCATCTTCACCCCAGAAGACTCAGCAGCCGGAAAGCCGGAACTAGAAATGCACCTCGCCCTGACTCACGGAAAGGCAGTAAACGAGCGCTGGCACGTCCGCAAAGATGGCAGCCGCTTTTGGGGCAGCGGGCTGGTGATGCCCCTGCGCGACGCAGGAGGCGAGGTGCAAGGTTTCCTGAAAATCATGCAGGACAAAACCGAGCGCCGGCAAATAGAAGAAGCACTGCGGCAAAGCGAAAATCGCTACCGCACTATCGCCGATGGCGTCCCGCAATTAATGTGGATCAACACCGCCGACGGCAGGTTAGAGTTTTGCAACCAACACTGGAAAAGCTACACGGGCATCAGGCCAGCACAATTGCCGCTGGCTGCACCGGTGCTGCACTTATTTCATCCTGAGGATCTGCCAACAGTTGTCCCCACCCGCACCAAGGCGATTGAAGCAGGGGAAGCCTACGAATTCGAGTGTCGGGTGCTGCGGTTTGACAGCACCTACCGCTGGCATTTAGCGCGACTTGTACCCATCAAAGACGCGAAGGGACAGGTGGTGCAATGGGCCGGGATCGGCATTGATATTGACGATCGCAAACGAGCCGAAGAAAGCTTAGCAGAAAGCGACCGTCGCTTCCGCTTCCTGGCTGAGTCGCTGCCCCACCTGATTTGGAACGTAGACTCCGGCGGGGCAATTCGTTTTACAAATCAACAAAAATGGTTGGAATATCTGGGAATCTCTTACGAGGAAGCCGTTCACAACAATTGGGAGTCCCTGGTGCCGCCGTCCGATGCGGCAGAAGCTTTTGCCCGCTGGCAAGAATGTCAAATCACCGGAGAAGTTTATCAAGTTGAGCTGCGCCTGCGGCGGGCAGCAGACCAAATGGAACGCTGGCATTTGTCCCGGGCCGTGCCAATTCGCGGCGCGGGGAACCAGATTGTCGAGTGGATCGGCACGTATACCGATATTCACGATCGCAAACAAGCCCAACTGAACGAGCAGTTTCTCTCCGATCTCGAAGTCCGCTTGCGGCAGCGCTCTAACCCGGCAGAAATGTTGTGGGAAGCGATGAACAGTCTGGGAGAATATTTACAGGCCGATCGCTGCATATGGCACGAAATCGATGTAGAAGCCGATCGGGCAATTGTCCGGCAAGACTGGCATCAGCCCGACCTGGCCAGCGTCGCCGGCACCTATCCCATCTCAGACTTTAAGACGCCAGAACTGAAAGCTCTGTCTATGGCAGGTCAAACACTTGTCATCTCAGATATCGCTAAATTCCCGGATACAGCGCATTTATTCGATAACTACGGTGCCCTTTGTATTCGCGCTTTGGTCGATGTTCCCTGCCTTCAGGAAGGGCGCTGGGTGGCTCTTTTGGTGGTGGCATCAAAGGCGGTTCGGCACTGGCGGCCGGATGAAGTTTCGCTGATGCAAGAAGTGGTGGCTCGCCTGTGGACGGTGATCCTGCACGCGCGAGCCGTGCATGAGCTGCACGAAAGCGAGGCTAGGTTCCGCGCTCTAGCTGACAACATCGCTCAGTTGGCCTGGATGACAGATGCTGCTGGGGGGATTTTCTGGTACAACCAGCGCTGGTTTGACTACACGGGTACCACCCTAGAGGAAATGCAAGGCTGGGGCTGGCAGCAGGTGCATCACCCGGAACACGTCGATCGGGTTGTCGCAAAATTTAGGCGCTGCATTGAAACAGGCGAACTCTGGGAAGATACTTTCCCCTTGCGCGGCAAAGACGGATCTTACGGCTGGTTTCTCTCCCGCGCCGTGCCAATTCGCGACGATCGGGGCAAGGTGCTGCGCTGGTGCGGCACCAACACCGACATTACCCATCGCAAAGTTGCAGAAGCGGAACGGGAACGCCTTCTAGCCCGGGAAAAGGCAGCGCGGGAAGAAGCAGAACAGGCTAACCGCGTCAAAGACGAATTTTTGGCTGTTTTGTCCCACGAATTGCGGACTCCCTTAAACCCGATTGTGGGCTGGACTAAGCTGCTGCGATCGAACTGTCTGACACCGGAAAAGCAGCGTTACGCCTTAGAGACGATCGAGCGCAACGCCAAACTGCAAACCCAGCTTATCGAAGATTTGCTCGACGTGTCGGGGATTCTGCAAGGCAAGGTCAGCTTGAATATTGCACCTGTGGATTTAGCCGGGGTCATCGGCGCTGCTATTGAAACGGTGCGTCTGGCGGCGGAAGTCAAGTCGATTCAAATCAGCACTAAATTTGCATCGAATCTCGGCCCGGTGTTGGGCGATGCGGGGAGACTTCAGCAGGTACTCTGGAATTTGCTGTCAAATGCCGTCAAGTTCACCCCGCCGAGAGGCAAAATTGAAGTCGTTCTCGATCGGGTTGACACCGACGCCCAAATTACTGTAACTGATACTGGAAAAGGTATCGAAGCTGATTTTCTACCTTATGTATTCGACTACTTCCGGCAAGCTGACAGCACGATGACGCGCAAGTTTGGCGGATTGGGTTTAGGATTGGCGATCGTCCGCCATCTCCTCGAACTCCACGGCGGCACGGTGAAATCGGAAAGTGCAGGCGAAGCACAAGGCGCCACATTTACCGTCACGATACCCCTGATGCCCGCGCAACCTCAGACAAGTCCTGCTGCGGCTGCGCCGGAGCAATTCTCCAATTTGAGCGGTATCAACGTGTTAGCGGTGGATGATGATGCCGATGCGCTAGATTTGGTGGTTTTTCTGCTTGAAAATTGTGGGGCTAGCGTTACAGCAGTTTCTAACGCCGACGATGCCTTGGGGGTTTTAGCTCAGTCTGTGCCGGATTTGCTGTTGAGCGATATTGGAATGCCTGACACGAACGGTTATCTGTTGCTGCGGCAGGTTCGGGCTCTGGCGCCAGAGCAAGGGGGACTCGTTCCGGCGATCGCCCTCACCGCTTATGCTGGAGAAATTAACTATCAGCAGGCGCTGGCTGCAGGCTTCCAGCGGCATCTTTCTAAGCCTTTTGACGTGGACAAGTTGGTGCAGGCGATTTGGGAGGTACTCGGTCGATCGGGCGGAAACAACATTATTTAAGGTCTTTTTAGGTCTGAAAAGTCTTTATTTAACGAACCGCCAAGACGCAAATAACGCGAAGAAGAAAGGAAGAAGAAAGGAAGAAATAAATAATATCAAATCCGGTTACATCTGAGATGTTGCACCATTCTCAATAAAGCTTTTATAGGCAGCGTCGGAGCAACGGCACATAAGAAAATCCATCTATATGTGAAACAAGCCGGAAAGCCTGTCCTTGACAATGGTGCAATATCTCAGATGTAACCAATTTTACAGTCGTTCGGTCGTGCTTCATCTCAAACAAAAAAACCTCACAGATGGAGGTTTTTTGATGATTATTGGCGATCGTCGGACAGGTTAAAACATCCTGTCCCTGCATGATGCCCACAGCCCTAATACTCGATTATTAGCGGTAGTCAGTGCGCACGGCTGGATCGCGATCGCCCGTTGTAGTGGTATAGCGGACATTTTCTTCGCGTTTGCGGGGAATCAAACCTAACAAACCGGACAAGCCAAGCAATCCCAACCATCCCCAGTCAAAATCGCGATCTGTCTCAGCATTGTAGACATCGGAGCGAGGAGTTGTGGTGGTGGTAGTGCTGTTAGTACCGCCAGTAGTACCGCCAGTTGTATCTGTCTGAGCCGAAGCTGGCAGATTACCTGGTACCATGGCTAAACCAGCAGCTAGAATGCCTGCACCGATTGCTTTGGATAAATCAGAACGTTTCATAATTCAAATGCTCTCTGTTGGCAAAAATCTTTAACTATCATCACTATATCGATCGGCTATTAAAGTTAAATCCACCTCTAGCAGTAAACATTGTTATGTTCCACGTATAACTACAGATTGATATCAAATTTTTAGCAGGCGCACGAAATTAAAGATTGCTCGCGGAGGCACTCCGGCACTATAAATCGCGGGTCTGGCACCAGACTCGGTTATGAGGCACTCCCGCACTCCCGACAACAGACAAGGTGTTGTTGACAAAAAAAGGTAAACTCAGATATTGCACAGACAACTGTTGGAACTCGATCGACGGAGATAAAAACTTTTGGGAATAGAGCTACGCAGCTACGTATTTCTAGACAATTTGCAGCCGCAGCACGCAGCATACATCGGTACAGTCGCCGCCGGATTCTTGCCGCTGCCGGGGGATGCGTCGCTGTGGATAGAAATCTCGCCCGGTATCGAAATTAACCGAATCACCGATGTCGCCTTAAAATCAGCCTCCGTGCGCCCGGGAGTGCAGATAGTCGAACGCTTGTACGGCCTTCTGGAAGTACACTCGAGTCAGCAGGGGGAAACGCGGGCCGCAGGCAAAGCAATTCTAGAATTCATGGGAGTCCGCAGAGAAGAAGGTATCAAACCGCGAGTGATTTCCAGTCAAATTATTCGCAACATTGACCCCCACCAAACACAATTAATCAACCGCACCCGCCGCGGACAGTTGCTGCTGGCGGGACAAACGCTTTATGTCTTAGAAGTAGAACCGGCTGCTTATGCAGCGCTGGCGGCCAATGAAGCAGAAAAAGGCGCATCTATTAACATCTTAGAGGTTCAGGCTGTAGGCAGTTTCGGACGGCTTTACCTCGGCGGCGCAGAACGAGATATTATAGCAGGTTCCCAGGCAGCAATTGCGGCGGTGGAAAACGTAACGGGTCGAGAAAATCAAGCAATTTTTGGTCGCAAGGAATAGCCGTTAAAGGAGATGCAATTATGGCAAACACACAGCATTTAGCGCTGTTAAAAAAAGGTGCTGTTACTTGGATTGAATGGAGAAGTCTCAACCCAAATATAGAACCGGATCTCAGCGAAGCTAACCTCGCTGAAGCAAATCTAAGAGGTGCTCATCTTTGGCGCTCGAATCTTTTTAAAACAGACTTGTTTAAGGCTAAATTAATTGCGGCTAACCTCGCCGAATCTAATCTTAGTTTAGCAAATCTTGCCGGAGCGCAACTGCTCGAAACTAATTTAATTAAAGCTAATTTAACTGGAACCAACCTGCGATCGGCCGACATGAGGCGAGCTGATTTGAGCGGTGCTAATTTAATTGGGTCTGACATCACCGCGGCCAATCTCCAACAAACCGATTTCGCAGATGCGAATTTAATCGGTGCGGTGATGTTTCGAGTTAATGCGATCGGCGCGAACCTCAACTTTGCTAATCTCAGTCAAGCCAATCTCACTCAAGCCGAATTTATTGAAACACATTGCTATGCAGCCAATTTCTCTAAGGCTAACCTCGGGGAAGCTCACTTCACTGCCGCCTATCTTTTCAAGGCAAATCTCTGTTTTGCGGAGTTGAGCGCTGCCGATTTCCGGTGGGCAAACCTCGGCAAAGCTGATTTGAGAGGGGCGAATTTGACCAGGGCAAATCTCAGAGGAGCGAACTTGGCGGGAGCTAATCTGGGCGAAGCTATTTTGAAAGGAACAATCATGCCTGACGGCAGCATTATTTCATAAATATTGGATAATATTTAGTCCTGTAAAATAACCGCGATAGTTAAAAAAAATCCAGTTGCGCGTTTACCGACAGCATCGCCAAAACATGAAATTTTGGGGCGGGTTCAGACTTTCTCTCTCATACAAATCCGAGATTTAGTAAACCCGCCTCGGCTCAAAACTCGCAACTGTCGATCGACTAATTTTTGCCGGCCGGCGATACTTGATAAAGTCCTCTGACGGGGCCTGGATCGGTCTGTAAATCCTGCTGCTGTGTTGGAAGTGTAAACTGATCTTGGAGCCCGGCGGGAGTGGGGAAACAGCCGCTCGGTTGAGGTGCTAGCTGGCAAGCAGCAGGCAGTGCCATGATTGAGGAATCGAAGGGATTGACGGCATCTGGGACGCGGAGAATCGGATCGCTGGAAACTTGCCGCTGCATTACTCGTCGGTAAAGGCCGTTGACGCGACTCGCATCCCTCTCCATTTCTTTTTCGGGAAAGGCAACGACGCCGCTGGGGGAACCGATGCCTAAATAGTCGCCCAAGTAACCTTGCAAGCTGAAGTTTTGGTAAAAGTCTCCTGAAGCTTCAAAGACTTGTCGGTTGAAGTCGTCGGCAATCGGGTGAAATCGAGCTGTTTGTGCTTGAGCTGGTTTGACGGATGCCATTGCGGCAGAGGCGACAGCGAGAATCAACGCGCCGCTCAGGCTTTTTAACTTTTGACTCATAATATTTCAGCCTCCTTAATTAATTCCGATTCCACTATAAACTGATTATCGGCGGATTATTTGTGTTTTTTACACGGTGTGAGTTATGGATGCTGCGGATTTAAAGGTGTTGCGCGATCGACTTCTAGATTTGTTGTGCGAGTTTGCCTATCGCGAAGGCGATTTTGTGCTGTCTTCGGGGCAGAAAAGTTCTTATTACATTAACTGCAAACCTGTGACGCTGCACGCTGAAGGTGCTTTGGCAACGGGACGTTTGCTGTTGTCGATGCTGTCGTCGGATGTGCAAGCGGTGGGCGGTTTGACTTTGGGCGCTGACCCGATTGTAACTGCGGTGAGCGTGGTTTCGG
The DNA here is from genome assembly GCF_013179805.1 of Microcoleus asticus IPMA8. GTDB lineage: Bacteria > Cyanobacteriota > Cyanobacteriia > Cyanobacteriales > Microcoleaceae > Microcoleus > Microcoleus asticus. Next base: position 9,159 of record NZ_SRRZ01000180.1, read on the forward strand.
CTTTGGGCGATCGACCTATACCAGCTTTAATTGTCAGAAAGGAGACGAAGGGACACGGGACAATGGCGTATATTGAGGGCCCACTGTTGCCAGAGGGGACGAATGTGGCGGTTTTGGAGGATGTGGTGACGACGGGTAAGTCGGCGATGCAGGCGGTGGAACGGTTGCGGGGTGCCGGTTATAAAGTCGATCGCGTGTTGTCGCTGATTGACAGGGAGCAAGGTGGTGCTGAGTTTTATCGCTCTGTTGGATTGGACTTTGAGGCAGTTTTTACGATTAAGGATCTTAAGGAATGGCGATCGCGCATCCCTGAATCAGAAGAATAGCCCTACCTTCTGCCTCCAAAAATATAACAAAGGCGCAACTTTAGTCGCTACTGCTAAATGTTAGTGATTAAAGTCGCTGCTACCAAGAGCTGAAGGAATATTTACGGGCAATGGGTAAGTCCTGGTGCCATTTGTCGAGAGTTAAAAAGGCAGGGACTAAAAAAAAAATACGATCCTGGGCCGTCAAGCTGCGACGGCGTGTGGGTACAAAAATTAAGAGTAAAATACTCGGAAAAAGTGAATAATACAGAGCCATAAAACTTGGTATTGCTAGAGGAAATCGGTGTTTGATTGGGTGGGATTATAAACTATGGCCCCTCTAATTTTATCAAAATCAGCTCAGATACTTGGATCGCAATGGAAAATAAAGTTTTCCGTGCTAAACAAGAGCAAGCTTTCAGGTCAGAGTCTCTACCAATCGGCAGATTTTAGCAGAGGTAAATTATAACCTGAGTGAGATATTAACTAGAGAAGACTGTTTTAATATGTTACATGACCCGACGCAAGGAGAAGCAGTAATGATTTTACCTGCATCTATTCAAGGGAAATGGAAACTACTGGCAACAGCCTTGATTTTTCCTCTGACACTAATTGGTGTTGGCATTCAGCAACAACCGCTTCAAGCACAACAAAATCCATCTAAGAGTAATGTTGCTGCATTGCCAGATGGTATTTACCTGTACGGAGATTCGCCACAGCCCAACCAAGTTCTTCAAAACTATATTGTGTTTCAACGCCAGAACGATCGGGTCGTCGGTGCAATCTACGCGCCGCGATCGGACTTTGCGTGCTTCACTGGTAAAATCCAGGGAAATACACTTTACGGGAAGGCAATCTCAGCCGGAAAGATTCAAACAGTTGAAATCAATACTCAGCTAACCAATCTGCATTCTATTCGCACAATTAGCTCAAACGATCGGCGCATTCTTTCAACGTGCCAAGAAACTGCGCAAGCTAACATATCCAGGTAACTCTTTTACTTAGCTCAAATGCTGCATGAGGCGGGCGGTGCGTTACAGTGCGTTAACGCACCCTACGAATTGAAAATTTATCGTTACCAGGCTCTACCTGGTAATGAATATCTAGAGGCTCTACCTCGATTGAAAAATAGTACAAAATATGAGTTTTGACCGGCGGCTTAATGGCCCTGAAAAAAATCCGTTTTATTGACTTATTCTCAGAAATAAACGGCATGAGATTAGCGTTTGAATCCGCCGCTCGTTCCTTGAATCTGGAAACAGAATGCCTCTTAAGCAGCTAAATCAATCCCGACGCTCAGTTAGTTTACCAGTACAGGGTAGGCGACTAATTGACTATTGCCGTGGCAATTCGATTCATTCTGGGGAACTGGGTTTGCGAGGCGAGTGCAGTTTACTGGAGTTTAGACTAGGCAGCAAGAAAAGACTCAGCAAAGGTGAGTTGAAAATAAATAGACTTCAGATCTGAAAATCTACACTACTAAG
>NZ_SRRZ01000181.1 GCF_013179805.1 Microcoleus asticus IPMA8
TTAAAGTTTTTTTGAAGCCATACACCGTCAGGGTTTTGGCTCTTAACCACCGCTGGGCCATCCCCTGGCTGACTCCTCTTTATGGCTTGGGGCTGCTTCTTCACGCCCAAATACGGTTTTTGGCCGGGGTCTGTCATCAAGGGTATTTAAAATCGTTCAGAGCTCAAAGATCGTGAGACTTACTCAGAGCTCAGGCTTTTGTGAGAATGTGAGGCGGCAGGGCGCGGCTTACTATTACACAAGTTGGTAGTTGCTGAATCTGAGTCGTCGATAATTAGTCTCTGCCTTCGCTGGACTTGAATCAGGGAAGGTTGGACCTGAAATTGAGGCGATGAGTCCCCACGTGCAATTCCTTTTACACAAAGCGAGCACCACAGGGTACTTACACAAAGCGAGCACCACAGGGTACGGTTCTGTAACCCACCTTATTCCATAGCCTTTGGGGGAAGATGCCAAAGCCAATGCTTAGATCGATCGCCCGCAACGACACTCTCATTAATTAGGGCAACCCCGAAACATCTATCGTTACCCCTGTTATCAGCCTTGGACGATCGATAGCGAGTTAGTCTCCTCAACATCTACATCTACATCTAAAAAGTGCAAGTGACTCTCTTCCTCAGTATTGACAGCAATCACCAAACCTCTATTCCCCCAAGGAGCGATCGCCCGGGGTGAGGCGGGGCTGCTAAAATTCCCTACTTGAATCCCTTGACTGTTTAACACTTCTATCTGTCCCCCAACATCTGCCAATACCCATCCCCAATTAGCCACACAAGCAGACACGGGCAAACTTTCAAGGGGAATTCGCGCTACCTTGAGCGGCCACAATTTCATCAACAGCACCGCCGCTTTACCACCTTGGGGAATTCCCAGCAAAGTATAAGGCTCAGGTGTCAACAGGATCTGTCCGACGCTGGCAGACAACCGCACAGAACCCACCGGCGTGCCGCGGCGAGTGTAAACTCTAAAAATAGTTTGGGGATTTTTTGGTTCGTTGTCCGGCCAAACTGCTAAGACGTGTCGCCGATCCAAAAAAATTAATTCTGGTAAATAGTGTTCTGGTAACGGCACAGTAGCGATCGGCTTCAGGGCTTTTTCCCCATCACCTGCAGTGCTGTTTCCCGCTAAAGAATAAAAACGCAGTTCGCCAGGAACCGCTACTGTCAACCAGTTGCCGTGAGAGTCAACAGCAGCTTTTAAAGCATCTGGGCCTTGCCTAAAACCGATATCCAGCAGGCACTGAGGTTCCCAAGAGCGATTATTGAGCCAGTAAAGTTTTTGCGGAGTTAGAACGCAGCAGCCGTGGGAAACAGGTAAAATGCCGCGCACGATTTCCGGCATTAATGAAATAGAAATAGACATTTCTCCTGTAACTAGCTGTTTTCCCGGCTGAGACCAAACCTTCACCTCTGTACCTACAGCAGCATAGAGATACGTTTCAGTGGCAATTAAAGCGGTCAACGGTGCAGGAAGTATCAGTGGCTTTGGCTGCGAAAGCGAATAGCGCACAGTCCGAAGTAAATTAATAGCCGACTGTGATGCTTTTTCCTCTTCAACCTCCACTAAAGACTCAGTTTCCGACTTCAGACTTTTATCACCACTGGTTGTGGGATTTTCCCACGGAATAACGCAGTCGCCCAATTGTCTGACAGCGGGGTCGTACATGATCAGCCGCAGAGCTTGAGCCATTTGGGAAGCACTGGCAAAACGGCGGGCTGGCAGTTTTTCTAAAGATTTTTTGACTATTGCTTGCAAAGGTTCGGGGATGGCGTCGGGAAATTGCAAGCGTTGATTCAGGTGCGCCCACCTCAAGTCTCCGGGGGTTCCCCCGAAAGGGCGGTAGCCCATTAGCAATTCAAACAGCAGAATTCCTACTGCATATATATCTGACATGGGGGAAAAAAGACCGTAAAACCGCTCAGGGGCCATGTAAGCGGGGGAACCTACGGTAGCGTCGGGAGAAATTTCTTGGTGGAGGCGAGTGGTACCAATTTCTGGCAGCCGACGCGCGATGCCAAAGTCAGAAAGCCGGGGCGACCAACCTTTTGCTCCTAAAGTTAGGAGGATATTTTCGGGTTTGATGTCGCAGTGAACTACGCCTCGGCGGTGGGCGTAGTCTAAGCCTGCTAAAACTTCCATGACTAGCTGCAAACCTTCGAGCAGACGCAAGGGGCGGTCTTGTTTGAGCAGGTTGCGGAGGGTTCCTCCCTCGCAGTAGTCCATAACCAAGTACCTGCCTGTAGCTGTGTGTTCTAGAGCTCGGCAGGTAACAATGTTCGGGTGCTGCAAGGTGATCAGAAACCACAGCTCTCGCAAGAATTCGCTAGTTGGGGCTTTTTGATGACTAAGTTCTTTGAGAGCAACCAGTTGGCTGGTGAGGCGGGAGTCCTGGGCGGGAGCTTCTCGAACGCTGGCACAAAAGACTCGACCAAATTGTCCTTGTCCGACTAGCCCTAAAATGCGGTACTTAGAATGTTGCATCGGTCTAATTATAGAAAAAGCTTGAGCTAGTATTAAAATATGTAAATAATTCTGACAATAATTCAAATTTTTGAATTGCTCGCCAGGTACAGCCTATGTTATCTCAGGTTCATTCTCAGTCTCCTTGAGAGCGATCGCACAGTCGCACCTACTAAAATCCTTGAGTTTCGGAATCACTATCAATCTTGCCAGATTAGGGTGCCAGATATGGAACTACCTGTGGCTGCTATTTTAGTCGAGCGCGACTATTACAGTTTTTTCGAGACAGTCAAGGAACAATCTAAGGTTTTAGCTTTTCAAGGCTAAGCTTGGGAATCGGGGCGACGGAACAGCGATAACCAAAACAGAAGCACGGTTATGCAATCGGGGTTAGAAAGCCAGAAGCCTATGCTGTGGTCAAGCCATACTTAACGTTTTTGAGTGTTAGCCCAATTTTGATTGGCTATGAATATGTTGATCCTACTTGCTAAATACTGAACTTGACAGGAACAAAAATCAATATGGTTAAAATTATTAAACTAGATCCAATTGCGGAGGAAATGGCAGTTGAAACCCGGTCGAATATCCTGTCTGCCTTACTTTCCAAAGACTTAGACGTTCTCAAGGAATGCGGGGGGCGGGGAATGTGCGCTACCTGCCACGTTTACATTAAAGAAGGCATGGAAGGCTTATCTGACATGAACCGTCGCGAGAGGAGGACGTTGGAAGTCATTACTACAGCTAAAGCCAATTCGCGACTTGCTTGTCAGGCTCAAATTATGGGCGAGGGTGTGGTTGTACAGTTGCCTGCGGGGATGTACATTAATGCTATTGAAAATGTCGAAGCTCTGATCGGCCGTCGGGCCCAGCAAGATTTATTACACCCAATTACGGGTAAAGTAGTTGTAGAATCGGGAAAGTTAATTACTCGTTCGATCGTTACACAGCTTAATGAAACCCGCTTCCAAGTAGGACAGTATTTAGTTCGGACTAAAGAAGCTTAAAACTGATATGTTTGTATTTTAGTAGTAGAGCAAAATCTATGTTGAGCCAACTTGCGCGTTTGAGCACGGAAGCAGACGGACGCTACGCCAGTGCTGAAGAACTCCTATTTTTGAAAGACTACTTTCAGTCTTTGAATCACCGGATCAGTGCTTATAAAAAAATTCAAGCATCTGAAACAGAAATTATGCGGCAAGTGGAAGCACAAATGCAGTCTCTAGACCCTAATTTATTTCGCCGGGGGACTCAAGATGTGACCCAAAAGTGCCGTGGAGATATTTTGCAGGTGTTGAGGCATTCGGCTGCAGCAATGTTGATTAACGATACTGAACGGTTGCGCGATCGGCTCCTGCTTTGGTTGCAAACTATTTTAGGCGCTGTTCAAGTTCGCAATACTGCGACCGTGACCTACGACGTAATGAAAAAGGTACTCAAACAATATCTCACTGTGGAAGAAAGGAACTTATTTTTTCCGATTCTGGACAACAACCGCACTTTACTCGGCAAATAATCAAGGGGCTTGACAGGTTAATGGCGATAAACTGTGCCGTTAGGAAGAGTGGCTCCAATCAACTGCACTCCCCTCAAATCCGCCTCCGTGAGAATGGCTCCCCGGAGGTTGGCTCCTGTCAAGTCAGCTTTCTGCAAGTTGGCTTTACTCAGGTTAGCTTTGCTCAAGTCAATTTCTTGCAGGCAAGAATTAGAAAGGTCGGCATTGATCAGATAGGCTAGGCTCAAGTTGGCTTTGCTGAGGTTAGCCCCGCTCAAGTTAGCTTCCATCAGATAAGCACCGCTCAAGTTGGCTTCGTTCAACAATGCCTCTGCCATATTAATTCCAGTTAAAAGTTTGCGGCTTAAGTCTACACCGCTGAGGTCGGCGCCGCTGAGGTTGATACCGCTTAAATGGCAGCCATTCAAAGTAATATTTCTCAGGTAGGTTTTGCTCAGGTCTGCTTTGCACAAATTGGCTCTATCCAAGCAAGCTTCGCTGAGGTCTGATTCGCTCAAGCACGCGCCGTTTAAATAGGCTTGAGTGAAGTTAGTTCGCCTGAGGTTAGCTTGCAACAGCTTGGCTTTGCTGAGGTTAGCACGGGTTAAGTTGGCTCCGGCTAGGTTGGCTTTGAACAATTCAGCTCCGGTGAGCTGTGCTTCGGTCAAGTCTGCCTCTTTGAGACTCGCTAAACTTAAGCAGGCATCTTTGAAATTGACCCCGTTGAGATTGGCTTTAATCAGATAAGCTTTACTTAGATTTGCCTCGCTGAGAACGGCTTTTGTAAGGTTGGCGGCGCTCAGATCTGCACCTGCGAGATTGGCCTTGGGGAGAATTGCTCCCGTCAGATTTGCCCAATTCAGGTGACATCCGGCGAGGTTGGCGCCTGTGAGATTGGCTCCGCTGAGATTGGCTCCGCTGAGACTTGCTGCCATGAGGTTGGCGCCGGTGAGATTGGCTCCGCTGAGGTCAGCTTTGCTGAGGTTGGCTCGGCTCAGATGGGCTTTGGTGAGGTCTGCACCGCTGAGGTTAGCACCGATTAAGTAGGCTCGGTGCTGGTGTTGGTTGAGGTTTGCCATGATTAGAGTTGGGGCATCGCTGGAACGGTATAAATCGATCGGACTCAAGACAATGCCGCGCAGATTTGCCAGTCTAAAATCTCTTTCGCCGGCTGCATATCGATTTAAAAGTTCATTGGCGTCCATTAAGTTCTAGGAAAATGTTTTAGGTTGTGATTGCTTTTAAATTTTATGAGTTTCTAGGGTAAGTTATGAATTTTCTAGCTGCTAGTTATAATCAGGTTTTATTTAAATAAGTAAAACCGGATGTTTTAACTCAGTAGCTTTTTTATAATTTAACTCACAGTTTTGATGATACACCGGATAAAAAGGTTGCCTATCAAGGGAGTTTACAGCTATTAGCAACAAACTAATAGCTGTCAAATAAGTCAAAATTTTTGGCAAAGTTGACTGATAATAGCTTCGTGTTCTTGTCCTTCTTCGAGGAAAATATCTGCTGGTTGGAGGCGATCACGCAGCCCTAAAATAAAGCGATTGCAGTCCGAACCCAAGGATTCGCACGAGGTTTGCAGGCAGTGGAGTTCTCGACCTGTAAGCTGACTAAAGAACGAACTTAAAATACCTGCTTCTAGAAAACAGGCTGGCTGCTTAGACTTGGGGGCTGTTTTGGCAAAAAGAGAGTTAGCAGTTTTTACTATTAAAAATCCCTGTTCGGAATAGCTGGGGTCCAGTTCAAGTGTTCCCCATCCGTGAGTTTTCCAGCACTGTTGCAAGGACTGAAGAAATTGTACCATTTCCATTTCAGAAACTGGCTGACCGTAGTATTCGCTGACTTCTTCGCAAAAACGCACGTAGAAGTTTTTACCCCACCAGCGACCGCAATTGAAAAGCACGAGGCGGGAGGCTTGACCAGTTTCTTTTTCTAAGCCGATATAAATCGCTTGAATCAGTGTTTCTGGGAGCGCTATGAGCCGATCGCCCCGGCGGTTTTCGAGCAAGCCGAGTTCGAGGTCGCCTCGGACGTAGGCATCGCTGGCAAAGTAGTTTCCAGGGAGTCGGGGCTGTTTGAGCAAGTCGGCAATATTAATCATCGGGAATTGGGAATTGGGAATTGGGAATTGGGAATTGGCTTATTATTTATTACCTTGGTCAATCACAATTGACTGCGCTTGGTCTAAAAATGGCTGTAATATAGCCCTGGCTTGCTCGGAAAGCAGTTCTTTTAAACGAGTTTGCAGCAGATCGCAAACAGTTGCTTCGAGCTTTTGAGTTTGGTGGGCTTCGACTATGCCGGAAAGCCAATCTAGGAGGCGCTGTTCTAGAAAATTTCGATCGTTCAGCAGCATAGCCATAGCGCAATACCGCAATACTAACACCCAGTGTTTGAGCGATCGTTCTAAGGTTTCTTGTTTTTCGTCTGGGAATGTTTCTTGTAGCTTGTCGGCTATTGGTTGGAAGATGCTTGCTTCCTTATCTCGCAAAAATTCGTAAATTTTTAAGCGCTGGGCAAGAGTTGCAGCTTGACGCTTAAAAGCTATGAGTTCTTCGCCTTTTAAAAAGCGGTTTTCTGCCTGATCCAGCAGCGCCTCAATCTCAGGGTGCATGATTTTAATTAAGTGGTAATCGGTAATTGATATAAAGAAGGAAGTTCGGCAACGAGCAGTGTACGGGATTTAACGGATTTAACGGAGGGATTTTGAGAGAGGAGATATGAAAGATAAGAGATGAGGAATTGCCATATTTTTTGTTTTCCATTTCCCACACAGATTAAAACAGGTCGAATAGATCATCAATGGTGACTTCTGCTGGTTCAGAAATAGAAATTACTGGCAAGGGTGGCGGTAGAGGTAGGGCGCCTACTTCGGGAATTCCTTCCCAAGAAATAGCTTGAAAAAAGTCTGCTACTGGCTGGGTTAAATTCATAACTTGACCGGGGGCCGAGCCATTTGAGGTTTCTAAAGGTTTTCCCAACCAATTATAGTGACCAAAGAAGTCTTGGACAGACTTGTCCAACCATGAAGTTTGACTTTTCATCTTTCTTCCTGCCTCGAGATGCCCACCATCGCACTATCGATCGCGAAATTGGTGGGAGGAAAGGCAGGGCAGGGGATGTGCCTTTCCACGTTGTTGTTTACCGCAATATTTCACCGTGTTGCAGTCGAGTTTGAATATCGCGGGCGTTGGCACCTTCGTTGAGCCAGAATGCTGCTGCATCAATTTTATCAGGGTTGCCGAGCAGGAACTTGCAATATGTTTCTCCCATTGAGTAACATTGCAGTTCTATGCAGCTCAGAGGCTTTTTGACTAGAGATCCGAAGAAACCGGCGAACAAACCGGCATATAGGTGACAAACCGGTTTGCCTACGTCGCCCAAAGTGCGAGCAACTGCTGAGTCAAAGATATTGATGAAGATGCAGCCGTGTTTGCGATCGCTCATGTCAACTTCCCAGCGACCCCAACCTTGAGCAGTGAAAGGCCACCACCAAGTTTCTAGCAGAAACAGGAGATTTGACTGGCGGATGTTCTGGTTGAATTCGGCACTAAACCATTTTTGAAAAAATTCAGAATCTTGCAGCCCCCAATGGCAACCAATAGTATACATTATGACAGAGGAAGCCGGGCCTACTTCTTCTTCGAGTCCCTCCACCAAACCGATAATGAAGTCTTCGCTGGTAAAAATGTTGCGTGACTTATTCCAGTCGTTAATTGTACCTATTTGGTGATCGAAGGAAAAAAAATCCTGAAACCTATAGTGGCTGTGAGTTTTAGGATGCTTTTGCTTCAGTAGCGATTCGCTGGGGGCGGAGATTTCTTTTTGGGCGATAGAGATCATTGGCGGGTTATTCCTTTTTGGTGTAGTTTTCAGAAAATAAGAGTCAAATAGACTGGCCTGTGTATCCAATTTAACGTCATTTTTCTAAAGGCAGGCACAGGGTATAATTTTTTACTGCAATATAAATATTTTAAATTCTAGGATGCTAAATTTGGGCGCTTGTTGGAACTTTTGCCTTCGGACAACTGGTATCTGACTGCGGGCGAAAGTGGGTATAACCTTAAACGGCTATGTGTTATCGTTTTGTGCAAGCTGTCCACTATATATATAGGGCATATGGAGATGAAACATCACGCTTGTATTGCAATAGGCATCAATCAATATCAGTTACTCCAGCCTTTGAGTTATGCCCAAGAGGATGCAGAGGCACTGTACGGTTTTTTGACTGAGGAGGCGGGTTTTGCGCCGGATGGATGTCTGCTCATGACCGATAGCTCGCCGTCGTTGTGGGGTCAATCTACATATCCGAATCGGGAAAATATTCTGAGGTTGACTCAAAGCCTCTGCGCTGAACATCTGCAACATGGAGATTTACTCTGGTGTTTTTTTAGCGGCTACGGTGTTAGCTATGAAGGCAAGGATTATTTGATGCCGGTTGATGGCAATCCGGCTGACATTCCGGGTACCGGAATTCCGGTAGAGTTGCTGTTGAATACTCTCAAAAACGCTCCTACCGAAACAGTGTTGGTGCTGGTTGATATGAACCGCAGCCAGACTGTGAAAGCGGGGGACACGATCGGCTCTCAAACGGCCGAGCTGGCGCGGGAACTGGAAATTCCGACTGTGCTTTCTTGCCGCCCGAATCAAGTTTCGCGGGAAACTTCGGCTTTGCGTCAGGGATTTTTTACGACGGCGCTTTTGGAGGGGCTGCGCTCGGGACAGTGCATGACCCTTAAGGGTTTAGACCGTTTTTTGAGCGATCGGCTGCCGGAGCTGTGCGACCACCATTTGCGTCCTAAACAAGAACCTTTGATGGTGGTGAATCCTCCAGGAAAGGCTAATTTGGTGATTTTGCCGGATGCTTCTGGAGTGCCAACTGCTGTATTGGCAGGACGCAATGGCAATATGGCGGTTAATACGGCTGATGGGTTCGATCGCCCAGAAATGGCGACGGCTACGGCTCGAATGGATCTGCCTCCGGCAGTTCGCAACGCTCAAGATTCGTCGGTTGAGATGCCGCCTGTGTCGCAGCCGAATGCTGTGGGCGCTGCGGATCGGGGGGGCGATCGACCGAACTTGCAAAAGCCGGAGAATGAGGATAACGGCGGGTCGGATAAGTCTTTTTTGCAACAGCTAATTTTGTGGAGCTCTGCTACGGCTTTGGTGCTGCTGTTGGGTGTTTTTCTGACGAACAAATCAATTTTTATCGGTCAGCAGGAAGGAGATCCCCAATCGGCTGCTCAAAATGGCCAAAACTCTGGATCTCAAAAATCTGCTGGTGCTGGGGTGTCGCAGAACCAACCGCGGGCGGTGCAAGCAGGAACTGGAACCAAGCAGCCGCCCTCGAGCCAGGAGGTGTGGGCTGAGGCGAAAACTTTCCTCAAGGATGGTTCGGCTTCTAGTTTTAATAAGGCGGTGGCTAAGGCTCGAACGATTCCACCTAGCGATCCGCTCTACCCGCAGGCTCAGCAGGATACTGAGCGCTGGAGTTTAACGATTTTGGATATAGCTAACGGGCGGGCTGCTCGGGGCGATTTCCAGGGAGCGATCGGGGCGGCTAAATTGATGCCGGATGTCAATAAGCCTGTTTACAATCAGTCGAAAGAGGCGATCGCTCAGTGGGAAGAGCTATCCAAAGACCAGAACGTAAATGTTGCTTTGCTATCGGCTGCTAAGGGTCAAATTAAGCGAGGAGTTGCCTCTTCTTACAGTCAAGGCATCCAGCAAGCTAATAAAATTGAGCCCGGTCAGCCGAAGTATGAAGAAGCTCAGCAGTTGATTGGAGAGTGGAGCGAAAGTATTCTCAAAATTGCTCAGTTGCGCGGCTCTCAAGGAAAGCTGAAAGAGGCAGTTGAAGCTGCTTCGCTTGTGCCGTCGGGTACTAAGAGCTATCAGCAGGCTCAGAAGAATATCGCCAATTGGAAAACTAAGCTGCAAGGCCAGAAAAAAGGTTGATTTAGTTGATAATTTCCCGGTTTTCCACCGGGAAATTATCTTAGCTACAAAGCCCAGATAGGTCGCTCGCTCGATGCCTCTTGACACTGCAAGAGGACACATATCCATAATTTAAAACCAATAATTTTATTCACATTTTCCCCTCCGCAAATCCTGCGCTCTGGGATTTTATATGCTGTGATATCGATTGTTTTTATACCCACATTCTGCAGATGTGACTGCGATTCTTTTATCAGTTGTGAAATTTGGGAGCCAAAACGCTTTTGGGTTGAAGTTATGCGGTTTTAGCGTTACAGCAGCCTGTCAATTTTACCTAAATTAAATAAGCTGAAATCAGTGATTTTTTCTAATATATTCATGTGGCTATTTTATCGCTACAACTTATATTTTGAGCCAAGGCAACTCATGCCAAGAGTAAATTGTCTTGACTAATAAATGAGGATTATTCACAAATATCTACCCCTCGCTATCAATCATCATCCACTTGAAACTATTAAATAGTATTGACAGCAATACTGTCCTAAATGCTTTAATACATCTTGACGGTCTTGGGTTAAATTGCTGACTTGCTTCTCTCCTGATATCGTGACTAAATGCACCGCCTGAAACATCTGAAATATCCAGCGCATTGTCGGCT
>NZ_SRRZ01000182.1 GCF_013179805.1 Microcoleus asticus IPMA8
GAGAATTCTTTAAGATGCACCGTACTTGCTCTCCCTTTTTGGACACAATACGTAATTTACCATCATTTAAGCCTTAACTGAACCGTATTGTTATATAACCAAGGAGTCGATCGCTATCGTGCAGGAGATTTAGAAGGGGCGATCGCAGCCTTCAACCAAGCCTTAGAGATTGACCCTAAATTCCAGTATGCTTGGAACGGGCTAGGCAATGCCCTATATAGTTTGGGCCGCCACAGTGAGGCGATCGCAGCCTACGAGAAAGCCTTAGAAATTGACCCCAAATCCCAAATTGTCTGGAACGGGCTGGGCGTTACTCTAGAAGATTTGGGCCGCTACAGTGAGGCGATCGCAGCCTTCGAGAAAGCCTTAGAAATTGACCCGAAATTCCACGGTGCCTGGAACGGGCTGGGCGCTACCCTAAAAGATTTGGGCCGCTACAGTGAGGCGATCGCAGCCTTGGAGAAAGCCTTAGAAATTGACCCCAAAAACGACTATGTTTGGAACAACCTGGGCATTGCCCTAGGAAATTTGGATCGCTACAGTGAGGCGATCGCAGCCTACAAGCAAGCCTTAGAAATTAACCCAAAATACTGTAATGCCTGGAACGGAATGGGCGCTACCCTAAAAGATTTGGACCGCCACAGTGAGGCGATCGCAGCCTACGAGAAAGCCTTAGAAATTGACCCGAAATTCCACTTAGCCTGGTACAATCTGGGCAATACCCTAAAGGATGTGGGTCGCTACAAAGAGGCGATCGCAGCCTTCAAGAAAGTCTTAGAAATTGACCCCAAATACCACCATGCTTGGTATGGGCAGGGCGCTACCCTAAATGCTTTGGGCCGCTACAGGAAGGCGATCGCAGCCTTCAACAAAGCCTTAGAAATTGACCCCAAAGACCAGTATCCCTGGAACGGGCTGGGTAATGCCCTAAGTTTTCTGGATCGCAAGATTGAGGCGATCGCAGCCTACGAGAAAGCCTTAGAAATTGACCCCCAATTCCACTATGCCTGGAACGGGCTGGGCACTGCCCTAACTTGTCTGGGCCGCTACAGTGAGGCGATCGCAGCCTACGATAAAGCCTTAGAAATTACAGGCGATCAATCATGGGAAGCTTGGGTCTGTCGAGGTTGGGTATTTTTCTACTCAGGGCGCTACAGTGAAGCTATTCAAAACTGGGATGAAGGCTTAAATAAATATCAGCCCAGCAATTGTGACTATCGCCTTGCTTGCAGCACGTTGCACCAGCAAAAAGACGAGGCACTACGAATACGGCAAAAAAATCGGCACTTATTTTGAATCTTTCCACAAAGCCAAAGCCAGCGATGAAATATCTAGCGCTTTAAGGATGATTCGATTCTATCAAATTCTCAACGAACAGCGTTGCCAAAATAAGTTGCATCCGGCACTAGCCCTCAAAGAAGCGCAAAAATGGCTCCGAACTATTACTTACAGCGAACTATCCAACTGGTATCTGGAATTGTCTGAAATAATTAAAGACAATTCCGGTTGTAGTCAAGATTTGAGAGACGAAGCTAACCTCATCCGCAGAGATAGTGCTAAAATTGAATCTGACAAACCTCCTTATGCCGATCTCTACCACTGGGCAGGTTTCACAATTACTGGTAAAGTTAATCCCTAACTTCCAAACCATCGACTCTTATGAAAGAAAGAGATATTATTAGGCTGCAAGCCCTTGGCGCTGCTTTAGCTAAACTAGATTCATCTGTCCAGCTTGGCGAGTTGGAAGAGAATATAAGTCATCAGATATTGGCTTTAGAAAAATTAGCACAACAAAACAACACTCTGAACGAAATTTACAGAAAAGAACGCCTCGACTTACAAGATGAGTACGAAGCAAAATTAAAAGACAAACGCTACCAGCAGACAAGTGACAGCATTTACAGCACCGACGCTATAAATTTAAGCCCTTCCTTTCCTCAGCCGCCAGGAGAAGTGGAGAATCCCTCTGAAATAGCTAAAGCCTTTGACAATTTAATTGCATCTTTTAATAAAATCAAAAGCCTGTACGCGGTTGAAAACCCCCTAGAAACTTTTCAAATCATCATCGAACAAGAAGCGATCGCACCTTTGATTCTGGAAGCTTACGATCGCATTCGAGCGCTATTTCCTACGGAAAGATTAGGCTTAGAAGTGAAAACCGATCCAGAAATTGCCAACTGGCGAGCGCTGTGGATTGCTATCTACACTAAACTCGAAGTCGAGGAAGCTTTTGCAAAGTTAAACATCCTTGATGATAGTTGGTGGCTCGAAGCTAAAATAGCTGCCCCCAAAAATGATTTACATATTAGCCTTGAATGGGAGTAAAATGAGATTTAATTGGTCAGAATATTTGAATTTAGCTCAAGATTTAGCTGCTACGAATAGTGACAGTTCACCTAACATGGAAGCCAAGTTGCGATCGGCGATAAGTAGAGCATACTATTCGACATTTTGCCTAGCGCGAAATTACTTGCGCGACATTGAAAAAGACCCAAGACTTTTTCGTAAGAATCGTGATATCAACGAACATCAATATGTAGCAAAAGAATTTATAGACCACCCAACTAAAATGAAAAATAGGGTCAAAATAGGTGAAAATTTAAGCAGATTGAGAGAACTTAGGAATAAAGCTGATTATGAAGATACTATGTTTAACTTACCAAGAGAAGCGAAAACTGCGTTAATGCTAGCTCAGAATATTATTTCAGCGTTAAGTAACTTAACTGAATAATCCGACAAATGGGAAGTGAACCCAATAAACTTTAATAGCAACTGCTGCAAAAACCCGGTTTCTTGAAGAAACCGGGTTTTTTAAGACAATTACCTAACTTTTACCGTTACCGTTTCCATTGCCGCCAGTTGTTAGCAAAACCCGCTTAGCTAAAGGTTCCGGCACTTCTTGCAATCGATCGAACTCCCAATTAAAAAATCCTACTCCCATTGTCTGCGATCGCAATTCTACGATCAAATTCTGCATTTCTGCGATCGGCAAATAAGCAGAAACTGCATCCCATCCCTTCCAGTCTGGTTTACCTTCGTAGCCGAGAATTTGGCCGCGGTGTCCGCTGACCAACTGCAACACCTTTGATGTACACTCGTTCGGAGCGCAAATTTCAACTTTGGCGATCGGCTCCAGCAATGCCGGTTCGCACTTCGCCATTCCCTCCTGCATCGCCAAACGCGCCGCTTGCTTGAAAGCTTGTTCGGAACTGTCCACAGAATGGTAGGAACCGTTCGTCAGCGTCACCGCTACGTCTACCACCGGGAAACCCAGCGGGCCGCGATCCAAATACTCGCGCACTCCCACTTCCACGCCGGGAATGTACTGTTTTGGGACGACGCCGCCGACTATTTTGTCGCTAAAGGTGAAACCTTCTCCGCGAGGCTGCGGTTGAATGTCGAGGTACACGTCCCCAAACTGTCCGTGCCCGCCGCTTTGGTGTTTGTAGCGCCCGTGGATGGAAGATGCTGGTTTGCGGATGGTTTCTTTGTACGGCACTTGCGGTAAGTGAGTTACCATAGGCAGATTATACTTACGGCGCAACCTGTCTAAGGCTACTTTCAGGTGGATTTCGCCTTGACCCCAAAGTATAATTTCGTGAGTGTCGCCGTGCTGTTCCCAGACTAAAGATGGGTCTTCTTCTAGCAATTTAGCTAAAGCGGAGCTCAGCTTAACTTCATCGTTGCGCTTTTCTGGGACGATCGCCAGTGCGTAGACAGGAGGGATGATTTCGGCTTTTGGCAATTCTTCCGATCGGTCAATCGCCAGCGTATCGCCTGTTTTCACGCCTTCTAGCCTTCCCAAAGCCACAATTTCCCCGGCGCTGACGGATTGCAAACTTTGCGTTTGCTGGCCGGTCAAGCGGTACAAACCGTTAACTCGAACCCCGTTCAAAATTGCTCCGTCTGCCAGCGTCCCCCGCCACATTCTCACTAACGATAGTTTGCCTCCCTGCGGCGTGTAATAGGTTTTGAGGATTTGAGCCAGAACTTTGTTTTCACTTTGTATAATGCCGCGGCGCTCGGCTGTAGTTTCCGGTGTCGGCGCTTCCCTCAGCAAAGCTTCCAGCAGAGGCCGCACGCCGAAATCTTGTTCGGCGATGCCGATGAATACTGGCACAATTAAATCTGCGCCTAATTCCATCTTTAAATCGCGGGTAATTTCTTCGGCATCGGGATTGATTTCTTCGAGCAATTCTTCGAGTAAATGGTCGTCAAAATTCGCCAATTCTTCGAGCATTTGCTGCCGCGCTGCGCTTTCTTGTGCTTTGAGGTGTTCTGGAAGCGGGACGGGATCTGCGGCGGCCCCCGGATGGTAGTGGTAAGCTTGTTCGGTTACTAAGTCAATAAAACCGATGATTTGTTCGTTTTTGCCGATCGGATATTGGTGAGGTACGATCGGTCTGCTGGAAACGGATTTGAGCGCGTCGATCACCTCGGTGAAGTTGGTGCCGCAAGTAGTTTCGTCTGTGTAAGCTCGATCGATCTTGTTGATGAAAACTAGGTGGGGAATTTCCCAATCGTCGAGGAATTTAAACAGGGGTGCGAGGGTTAAAGTGCGATCGGCAACGGGTTCGCAAACAATTATCGCCGCATCCACACCAATCAGCGCATTGTAAGTTTCTTGGGCAAATTCTACCGAGCCCGGACAGTCGAGAAATGTGAAGCGGACGCCTTGATATTCAGCGGTGGCGGCGTTTACTTCTACGCTCATTTGGCGATCGCGCGCTTCCGGCGAACTATCACCTATTGTGTTGCCATCTTTGACATTTCCTTTGCGGGTAATTGTCCCTGTCACCGACAGCAAACTTTCGAGCAGTGCGGTTTTACCGCTTAAATAAGGGCCAACAATTGCAACGTTCCGCGTGGCCCCAATGACTTTTTCGTTCATATTGCCTCCAACAGAAAACTTATTTTCCATTGCTCTTGGTGCAATCAGTTCTCTACCATTTTCTAGACTTTTTCTAGGTTAATTTTTATTGCATTTTCGAGCAACTTCAGATTTTGGTATGATTCTATACTTTTGACGCTAGCGTATTTTGAGTGACGCCAACACAAATTGTAGTTTTTCTTAATATTTGGATTGTTAAACTGCAGATGAACGCGGAGAAAATTCTCGTTCCCAGGCTCTGCCGGGGAACCCATTTCACTCTTGCTCTGCCTCGATTTTAGCGGTTTTTTCGTGTCTAATTCCTCAGCATTCGCAAACCGCTTGCTCGTTTACGTTTCAATCCCTGATAGGGGTTTAGATTAATTGCGGCAGGAAGAACGAAGTGAAGGGCTATCGAAATAATAGATAGCGTTTCAATCCCTGATAGGGAGTTAGGTTAATTGCGGCTTGGTATTTGACGCGGACAGTTCCCCGCCCCGTATTAGTTTCAATCCCTGATAGGGAGTTAGGTTAATTGCGGCTACAGCTTGTCTCAGCTCACGGTCTGCTGAAAGCGTTTCAATCCCTGATAGGGAGTTAGGTTAATTGCGGCTTCTGGGTGTAAAGAATTTCCGCTAATTTCTAGTGGAATGTTTCAATCCCTGATAGGGAGTTAGGTTAATTGCGGCAAAATCGTTGGCGGCGGCACGTCCCAATTGTTAGCGAGTCTAACGTTTCAATCCCTGATAGGGAGTTAGGTTAATTGCGGCCCTTACCAACAATATCTATCAGAAATGTCAGCCATCGTTTCAATCCCTGATAGGGAGTTAGGTTAATTGCGGCGCAAAATGTGGCGGATGTTTGCTCGGTTCATGACAAGTTTCAATCCCTGATAGGGAGTTAGGTTAATTGCGGCTCAAGGCTCGATCGAGGGGATGGGGTACTCTCTGTTTCAATCCCTGATAGGGAGTTAGGTTAATTGCGGCCGCAGACACCGGATAAACCTACTAGCGCTTTCTCGATGTTTCAATCCCTGATAGGGAGTTAGGTTAATTGCGGCTTCAATAATTTCTTTCAGTTTGTACTTAGGATTAGTTTCAATCCCTGATAGGGAGTTAGGTTAATTGCGGCCAAGCTGCGATTGTCTCAAAGAGAATTTGTGATAGGTTTCAATCCCTGATAGGGAGTTAGGTTAATTGCGGCAAAACCCATAACTCAAGTTTTTAATCTCGGTATTTTGGTTTCAATCCCTGATAGGGAGTTAGGTTAATTGCGGCTAGATGTGCTAACTGAGTTTTTATCTCTGTAAGAAGCGAGTTTCAATCCCTGATAGGGAGTTAGGTTAATTGCGGCGTGATTTTGATTGTGTACTGGTTTACTTCGGAGCCCGTTTCAATCCCTGATAGGGAGTTAGGTTAATTGCGGCAGAATAAGTAGCACCCACAAGGCATCGCAACGCTTAAGTTTCAATCCCTGATAGGGAGTTAGGTTAATTGCGGCTGGGTTTACGGGTGCGGCTGCTGACTTGTAAAAGTTTCAATCCCTGATAGGGAGTTAGATTAATTGCGGCCAGAGAAAAGACGATCGTGTTGTTCGCGTCACCGATAAGTTTCAATCCCTGATAGGGAGTTAGGTTAATTGCGGCCGAAAATGATGTGCGCGCAGGCAACTTTGATTTGTTTCAATCCCTGATAGGGAGTTAGGTTAATTGCGGCAGTGTTTGAAATAATTATCAAAGCTCTAAAAATTGAGGTTTCAATCCCTGATAGGGAGTTAGGTTAATTGCGGCAGACTGGAGGAAGTTGGGCGGGAACAGTACAAAGTAAAGTTTCAATCCCTGATAGGGAGTTAGGTTAATTGCGGCAGGGGCAAATTAGGGTTTATCAGCTATTTCACCAGGTTAAGTTTCAATCCCTGATAGGGAGTTAGGTTAATTGCGGCACAAGATTACCAAAGCTGTCAAAGCTTTACCAGAGGGGGTTTCAATCCCTGATAGGGAGTTAGGTTAATTGCGGCAGGTCGCGGCTCTCTGGCGCTTCGTTAGCAGAGTTTCAATCCCTGATAGGGAGTTAGGTTAATTGCGGCTCTTAGAAATATTAAATATGCGTGCCTTGAGGAATGATGGTTTCAATCCCTGATAGGGAGTTAGGTTAATTGCGGCGCTCTCACCCCAAGCCAAGGCGGAGTTTGCTGCCGTTTCAATCCCTGATAGGGAGTTAGGTTAATTGCGGCACGCGATCGAATCGGCGGGAGCCGAGGAGTTTGAGAGTTTCAATCCCTGATAGGGAGTTAGGTTAATTGCGGCTTTATTAAGCTTGAAGCGATTTATAATGCTCGCAAATGTTTCAATCCCTGATAGGGAGTTAGGTTAATTGCGGCCCAGGGCTTATTAATAATAAGCTATAGCGAGCTTTGTTTCAATCCCTGATAGGGAGTTAGGTTAATTGCGGCTTAGCAGAGAAAATCGCTAAAGAACTTGAACTTTACGTTTCAATCCCTGATAGGGAGTTAGGTTAATTGCGGCAATCATATTATTTCACCATTTGTCCAGAGAAGTAAAAAGGTTTCAATCCCTGATAGGGAGTTAGGTTAATTGCGGCGCTAATTTTGCATATCTTAAAAGCATTATTTTTTGTTTCAATCCCTGATAGGGAGTTAGGTTAATTGCGGCGAGATTTGTTGAAATAGAATTCTGCTTCCTTACCCGTTTCAATCCCTGATAGGGAGTTAGGTTAATTGCGGCACTATGAATTGGAGCACGGTCAGGTTGTTACTTTTGTTTCAATCCCTGATAGGGAGTTAGGTTAATTGCGGCAGCGTTATTCGGAGCCCCTATGATGGAACAGTTCGTTTCAATCCCTGATAGGGAGTTAGGTTAATTGCGGCACCCTGTGGTGCCTCCAATTCCAGCAACGGGCGGTTTCAATCCCTGATAGGGAGTTAGGTTAATTGCGGCCTCTGTGTTCGTATCTCATACTTGTAGACAGTGTAGTTTCAATCCCTGATAGGGAGTTAGGTTAATTGCGGCCAGCGCCCAAAGTCATCGCACCGACACCAGCAAGTTTCAATCCCTGATAGGGAGTTAGGTTAATTGCGGCGAGCCGATTTTACATTTTGTAGATTTAAACGGTAAGTTTCAATCCCTGATAGGGAGTTAGGTTAATTGCGGCTTGAATGCGCGGCAGCCGAGCTTCGGGGTCTACGAACTCGGGTTTCAATCCCTGATAGGGAGTTAGGTTAATTGCGGCGGGATACTCCATAACAGCTTTGTCCGTCGTAATTTGGTTTCAATCCCTGATAGGGAGTTAGGTTAATTGCGGCGCAAAGTCTTGCAACACAGCAGCTTTTTCAATTGTGCTAGTTTCAATCCCTGATAGGGAGTTAGGTTAATTGCGGCTCATTTACGAAATCGGCAACTTCTCCTCCAACAGGAATGTTTCAATCCCTGATAGGGAGTTAGGTTAATTGCGGCCCGGGGGAGTACGGACAGTTGAGAAGTCCTCCGACGTTTTCAATGTTTCAATCCCTGATAGGGAGTTAGGTTAATTGCGGCTAAAATTAATCCTTGTGGATTTGGGACAATCTCTGTTACGTTTCAATCCCTGATAGGGAGTTAGGTTAATTGCGGCTGGAGAGTCTTGGACTGGTTGGCAGGCAAAAAGAACAGCTACGTTTCAATCCCTGATAGGGAGTTAGGTTAATTGCGGCTCTTCGCAACAATATCCCGCCATTTCCAAAGAGGCAAAGTTTCAATCCCTGATAGGGAGTTAGGTTAATTGCGGCTTGGGAGATTGCCTCCATGACAACTTGCTCAGGGTTTCAATCCCTGATAGGGAGTTAGGTTAATTGCGGCAAGCGTTTTGCCTCCTAGCCTTCATCCTGGTACGGGTAGTTTCAATCCCTGATAGGGAGTTAGGTTAATTGCGGCTTGGAATTGATACAAGTGATTGGAAAGATTTAGATTCGTTTCAATCCCTGATAGGGAGTTAGGTTAATTGCGGCTGGAACTTTCCACGAGCAACGAGGCTTCCATCACTTCGGTTTCAATCCCTGATAGGGAGTTAGGTTAATTGCGGCATTGTTGCTAGCTTCGTAAATCCGCTTTTTTTTAGTTTCAATCCCTGATAGGGAGTTAGGTTAATTGCGGCTGTTTTTCCTCTTGATGTATTTTTAAAAAATTTGTTTCAATCCCTGATAGGGAGTTAGGTTAATTGCGGCACGTTGGGAATATTGGTCAATCCATGCGAAGTAAGTTTCAATCCCTGATAGGGAGTTAGGTTAATTGCGGCCTGCCACTTTCACAGGAATTACCCGCCGACATTCCGTTTCAATCCCTGATAGGGAGTTAGGTTAATTGCGGCGTTTTTGTTTGAGTCATGCTTACTCCTCGCAATCAGCGTTTCAATCCCTGATAGGGAGTTAGGTTAATTGCGGCCCAAGCCTTGACCAAGCGAATGAGAAAAAGCGGAAACTTCCTAGTTTCAATCCCTGATAGGGAGTTAGGTTAATTGCGGCAAAGTGATAGCAGAACTGATCGCAAGTGATAGCAAGTTTCAATCCCTGATAGGGAGTTAGGTTAATTGCGGCCGCCCGTTCCAGAAGCATTGCTGTATTTGGTTTTCAAGGTTCAGTTCCGTGAATCTAAAACAAAAGTACCATTTCGGCCTTCGACTTGTCAATAACCAAAATTTCATATTCACTCCAAAGCCTTATCCAGTAATACTTTCAGCCTTTCCGTGAATCATTTTTTCGGGCAGTGAGCCTCAAACCCTTGCAGCACATACATTGTAGCCCCAAAAATTAACACCTCAAATTTAACACCTACCCATTCACGGATTTTCCACCCAAAAACAAACATCAACCCGATCACCACTTCCCCAAAGCCCCCCAAACAGTACCCGAAACCACCCCCCAAATCGCCCCCAAACCAGCCCCCACGATCGCCCCCGCCACAGGCCCCAACTCGACCGGCACCCCAGCGCTAACAGCCGGAAACATCGGAGACTCCCCTGCCCCCAACACAGCACCCGCGAAAGTCCCCAAAAAACTGCCCCAAATCGCCCCCAAAGCCCCACCATTTACACCCGAAGGCTGAAACGAAATGGGCAGCTTCGGCGCAAACCCGCAAAAACCCAACAAGCCCCCAGAAACCACACCCCCAACAGAACCCACACCAGCCGCCACGATCGCCACACCCAGCAGCAAACCAGCAAACTCATTCACCGGTCGCATCTGGACACCGTATTGCTGCCAAACCACCAGCCCAGCCCCCAAAAAAACACCAGCCAGAGTCCCCACAAACGAGCCCCAGACCGCCCCCAAATACCCTCCCCGCCGGCCCCACACCCTCCCCACCGGCAGCGCCAGAGGAGGCCGGAAACTCGCCCAAACACAGCCCCAGACAGCACCAACCCCCGCCCCAGCCAAAATCCTCTCCCCGACTCCCGGAGTGCTATTAAT
>NZ_SRRZ01000183.1 GCF_013179805.1 Microcoleus asticus IPMA8
ACTCGTAATAAGCGTCACTTTTATCAACGTGGTCTCAGAGCTGCAACCTTGCTCCGGCAAGGTTCCTAGCTATATTTGTCACCCCCCCAGCAATTGCATTTGTTTTCTATCTTTGTGTAGCAGGGTGCGTCACTTAGCGTTATTTTTTCAATAATCCAACAGCTTTTGACTGACGCACCCTACAAGTTTACACATCTGGTAACTTATACTGCCCCACAATCCGTTTAGCATATTCCGGCACATGAGCCTCTAATTTCTCAGGGTAATTGCGCTTCACGTACAGATAATTGCGAGTGAAATGAGAATCAATTGAAAACCGAGCATATTCCAAACCCTTTGGCCCAATTCTCTCAATAAAAACTCCCATTAACTTCGCCGCCCACATTGGCAAAGTCACCCCTTTTTCATAAGCCGGAATACTTTGCTGAACCGCTTCTTTTCTGTTTCCCTGAGACATCACGGGCTGAGTATTTAGCTGATCCGTTACCAAATCTAACATCTCTTGCCCGGTGTCATTTCGCACCACAATCCACTGCCAACCAAAAGGTGCTCCCATGTAGCCCACAACTAAATCTGCTAAAGAATTGACATAATCAAAACAGCTCAAACAAGAAGGAGCAAAAACATCTTTCAATTCCTTAGTATTCAGCCCGAAAAACGGCACTTTTTCTTCCGAACCATCTTCGTGTTTGAAGTGAACGTTAAAGTCTTGCATAAACTCATAAGATACAACTGTTTGGGGAGAACGGCTAGTCGTATCTAGGAATTTCTGCAAGCCCGCGCGGCTGACATTATCGACACAGGGAGTTCCCAAAACGTAGAGCTTTTCTAAACCGAGTTTTTTCTCGACTGTTCGCAAAGCTTGAATTTGACAGCCGACGCCAATTACTAACAGTCGCTTCATCCCAGATTTTTCGATTTGTTCCAATACTGAAAGGTTGGGAGATAGAGTTGGTTTGTTGACTTTGGCTGCGAGAATTTCCTCGCGATTCCTAGCAATAATCGGCATCGGTTGAAAACGGTCTTCTTTGGTATTCTGGACGCAAACAACGCCTTCTACAATTCCTTTTTCGAGCATTTCAATCGCAATTGTGCTGACGATCCCCGTCCACTGAGCGCCCTCGATCGGCTCTTTTTTCCGAGCCGCCATCATATTTTGACTGACTCCGAAATACCAATCGTCGGGGTTGTCGAGATTGCGCGATCGCCCGTGAATCTCTGCTTCTAATTCTGCGATATGCTGTGTTAAGAAAGCACAAGATTCCTTGACATAATGGATGTAATATGTATCGCACAAACCGCACTCGCTGCAAAGTTCTTTAGCGGGCCGGCGGCTACCCGGTTTCAGGGCTTTGGATTTTTGGTGTTTACTAGAATCTGTTGCGGTCATCTAAATTACTTATTTTATGCAGATATGGCTTTTGTTAGGATATCACAGCAATTCTGGTTATTAAGTAGTCGCTCTAATTAAACGTAAAACTTTGTTGGCTATTCAGAAATCCGTCCGGGCGGTATCTCTTGGAACTCCCCTACAGAAACCGGGTTTCTAGGTCTTAGATCTTTGGGGACGAATATCCTTATTTTTTTAGTGCCTCTTAGCTCGGATTTTGCTTGCGTAGGAGCGAATTCTATTCACCCGGGATTATTAGTATAGAATCCGGATCTAGCGGGCGATCGCGCGAATACATTGCCAAATAAAGCTATAAAAAAATGGTAAAAATGTTTGTGATAACAGCCATAGCTGGCATTACGATGAATCTCGCAATTTCGAGCTTAGGATTTGCTGCTTTAGTTCGCCCTGTTCTCGCTATGAATCAAACTGTTGCGACTCTAGAAAGAATGCTCAGCGCGACACAAAAGCCGGCGGCGCTGAACTATTCGCGCCTGGGGATTGGCGGCGTTCGGTTGGGGATGCCTGTAGAAGAGGCAAAACGTAAGCTGGGAAAACCGCAGCGGGACGAAACTAAACCCGCTGGGTCTGCCATCGGTGGCAAGATTCGCACGCTAACCTACTCAGGATTGACGATAGCAGCATGGGAGGGCAAAGTTTATTTAATTTCTACTACCAATCCCAAGTTTCTGACAATGGATGGTGTGAAGGTAGGAGATAACAGCCAAAAAGTTGTTAAAGCTTACGGTTACGGGTCGCAATCTGTGCAGGGTGGATTGACTCGGTTGATTTACAGCAATGACCAAAAGGCTTCTAATTTGATTTGGGAACTTAAGGGCGATCGCGTGCAAAAAATTATTGTGAACACGCAGCTAAACTGAAATATTAAACCACAGTGCAAACATCTCGGTTTACAAGTTTGTAGTAAGGACTTTATTCCTTATTTATTAAGATTTTTAGCCTTTCAGTGAGTTGACTGGAGGGCTTTTTCCTGATGTGCGATCGCCCGAGTCTCCTTAATCCTTTTCGTCATCATCCGACAACTTTTCCATTTCCTCAGCAACTAGCGTCTGAAAATCCTCTCCGCAAGGAACGTTCAGATGAATTGGATCACTCAGGAACTCTGCTAGAATTTCAGCTTTTTGTAGAGCGCTCAAATCAAGTAACTGAAGCTGATGGATTAAAGTAATCACATTTTGACACTCAGTACCCAATTCTTCAATTAACCTACTCAGCGTAGAATTAGTTACAGACATTGTCCGATCGCTAACTTGCATCTTTACTTATCCAATTCTCAGTCCGCTAGGAGTGGGCTTCCTTTGTTCGCGGTTTCAACCGCCTAGCGCTGTCGGATTTGGGATCGCACCCATAAAAAAAAGTAGAGATGCGATCGCGATCGCATCTCTACTAAAATTCAAAATAAGGTGCGCACTGCGCACCCTACCAATTAGCTGTTCTGGGGAACAGGAGCACTCGGTGCTCCAGAAAAAGTCGGCGCTACAGAATTACTTGGCGCAGGAGTCTTAGCCCGTTTCTTGATCAAGATTGGCTTGACGCTGTTTTCTCCACCAATCGGGGGATCTTCTTGTTGAGCGTAATCAGCACCCATCCAAGCAGGACGGCTTTGATCGAAAGCCATTTGCAAAGCAGCAGCGGCGATCGCGTGGGAGTCGTACTCCTCGGATAACTGAGATACTAGAGGCAAGAAAGATGCCATCCGTTCGCCAGCCAAAGCTTCGCGAACTTTACCCTGCATCTTTTCCAACTGACGAGCTTCAATTTGCGCCCGTGTCGGAATGTTTCGCACCGTCAAGCTCGATCGCACGTGGCGTTCAATCAAGCGCAGTTTGCGGCGATCGACCGGTTGAATCAGCGTAATCGCCGTTCCTTCCCGACCAGCCCGGCCCGTGCGTCCGATCCGGTGAACGTAGCTTTCCACACTGTCGGGCAAATCGTAGTTAATCACGTGAGTCAAGTGATCCACGTCCAAACCCCGCGCCGCAATATCAGTCGCCACTACCCAGCGGACTTGACATTGGCGGAACCGCGACAGCAAGCGTTCCCGCTGTGCCTGATTCAAATTACCGTGATACTCGTCAACGCTGTGACCTGCTGCTTGCAGTTGGCTGGTGAGTTCCGCCGCCGACTGCCGCGTCCGCACAAAAATCAGTGCAGATTCCGGGTCTTCCATTTCTAGGATTGGCTGTAGAGCCCTTGCCTTCGACCAGCCGCGGGGAATCATGTACACGCCTTGGCTGATGCGCTTCGGCGTTGCTTTTGGCTGTTCTACGGTGACGTTAACAGGGTTGCGCAAATGGCGCGACACCAATTTCCGAATGGAAGCTTCCATCGTCGCCGAGAAAAATGCCGTTTGACGTTCTTTTGGTGCAGCATCCAAGATTTTTTCCACATCTTGGATAAAGCCCATGCTGAGCATTTCGTCAGCTTCATCCAAAACTAGCCATTTTACCTTGTCTAGTTTCAGGCTGCCGCGGCTCAGCATATCCAATATGCGTCCGGGTGTACCGACAACTACGTGAACGCCGCGCTTCAAACGCTGCATTTGACGATCGATCGATTGACCGCCGTACACCGTCAGAACTTGCAGAGAGCGACCCACTTTTACCGGGCCGTCGCTGCTAATGCCGCTCAAATCGCGGATGGCTTCAGTTACTTGCATCGCCAATTCGCGAGTCGGCGTCAGCACCAGTGCTTGCACCGCAGTTACATCTAAATCAATCCGCTCCAAGATGGGCAACGAGAATGCTGCCGTTTTGCCTGTCCCTGTTTGGGCTTGACCCACAACGTCGCGACCTGCTAACAGGTGCGGAATTGCTTGTACTTGGATGGGAGTAGGTTCTGTAAAGCCTAGTGTTTCCAGATGGAGAACGAGTTCTTCCGAAAGACCTAAGCCTTCAAACAATAAATTCATTAATGCTCCTAATAACGAGTCTTAGCCTTCTAAGTTGCCCAACTCGGATGCGGATTTCTGCTCTAGGGCAGGAACTCATAAGAGTTCTTTATGGTGCTGCGCCTGCGCGCACCTTCTTAAATAGCAATCGAGTATAGGGCAGCTCCGTCGATGGTGACTAAATTTACCAATTCGACAGCCGTCTTTGATTTTGTGACATCACCGATACCAACCGCCAGGGGTCGGGTTATAGGCTTCCAACATTCTTAAAATAGGACATTGGACTTCCTTTGAGGTACTTGCAAGCTTTCCCTCTAGGGCATTTTATAGTGAGGATCATGACCAGCCCCACTTAACTACATAGTAGTAACAGGTTGTTTGGTTCAGGCGCTATCCCGCAATCCGTCGCCTGCGGGATTGAGCAGGGGATGGGGCGACCGTTACCGCCTATCCATCTCAACACTCTTTCGGGATACCGTTGTGGTGTATGGCGGACGGCGAAGCAATCTCAAATTATCCCCGCTTATTTCTGGCTTGTTATCATCATAACTCTTTACATTCAGAAACAAAACATTAAATTCGTTAAAATTTGCCGATGTTCTGTAGAGATTACCGCACCCCGACGGGGAGCGTCGATTGCCAGAGAGGCTACTAAAGGTTTATAACCCCTTTGCTAGATATCTTTGCACAATATTGTACAAACCGTTACTTTTGCTGCACAATCCGCTAATCATTTTTGGCTGGTGTCCGGTTTTTGTTCGCCACACCGCCGATCGGGACAGTTCCAGCAACACTTACACTTGACCGTAGAGGTCGTAGACATCTGCACCAGTAATTTTCACAGATACGATCGAACCCAGCCGCGCTTCTCCTGTCACATAGACGAGTCCATCTACTTCTGGGGAGAATCGGGCGGATCTACCAATCAACTCGCCTGTCTCTGGTTGTTCTTGTTCTATCAGGACATCAACTACCTGACCGACAGACTCTTGATTCTTTTTCAATGATATAGGTTGTTGTGCCGCCATTACCGAATTGCGCCGCATTTCCATTATTTCTGCAGGTATTTGCTGGGGCAAGCTGAAGGCTGGGGTTCCTTCTTCTGGCGAAAATACGAAAACTCCTACGTGATCGAATTCGTGGCGCTTGACAAATTCCAGCAAGTGTGCTGCGTGTTCGTCTGTTTCGCCCGGGAAGCCGACAATAAAAGTTGTCCGCATCACGGCGCCGGGAATTGCTGCTTTGAGCCGATCGACTATAGCATCATTGATCCCGGCTTGAAAAGGTCGATTCATCGCCCGCAGAATTTCGGGATGGGAATGTTGCAGGGGTAAATCCAAATACGGCAAAACGTTGGGTGTTTCCCGGATGGCTGCGACAACTTGCGGAGTCAAACCTGTAGGATAGGCGTAGTGCATCCGAATCCAAGGCACATCTACTTTACCCAAAGCGCGAAGCAGTTCGGCTAGTTTTGGTTCGCCATAAATATCTTTGCCGTAGTTGGTGGTAATTTGAGAAATTAAAATAATTTCCTTTACCCCTTCCGATGCCAATTGCTGAGCTTCCGCGACGATAGATTCGACCGTCCGCGACCTTTGATTTCCGCGCAAGTGCGGGATAATGCAAAATGCACAGCGGTAGTCGCAGCCTTCTGCTATGCGCAGATACGCGACACCTTCCGATGTTGTGCGGTAGCGGGGAGTAGTTTCGTCAGCGATATAAGTAGGTTCTGAGGAGACGAGGGAAACTCGATCGCCCTTTTCGACCTGCTGCATGACATTGACGATTTTATGATAGTCGCCAGTGCCGACAATTGCGACTGCTTCCGGCAATTCGTCCAGCAATTCCTGCTGAAAATGCTGTGCCATGCAGCCGGTGATGACTACTTTTTTATTAGCTTCTGCCAATTCTACCAAGGTGCGGACCGACTCTTCTCGCGCAGCTTGGATAAAACTACAAGTATTGACTACAACATAATCAGCTAATTCTTCATTAGAATCGACTTGATAGCCCGCTTGAGCCAGCAAGCCAATCATGTGTTCGGTATCGATGCGATTTTTTTCGCAGCCGAGGTGAGTAAATGCGATCGTTGGCTTCGTTGCCATGCAGTAATAGTTAGTGTTGCGCTATTTCTAAGAACTTTTTATGATATCACACTCATTTCCACTTGGCAAGATATTGGTCTAATTTGTCGATCTGCCGAGAGTGGAATTTTTACCTTGGGGGCGGGCATAATCACCACCCCACAAGATTCTTAAGATTTTTCCCGATGCAAATCTTGAGGTTTTTTTAGCTTAAAAATACTGCTAGCCGAACTTACAAGGGGATTTGATCGGACGATACATCGGGGGCGAGCGCCAGACTTGGTTCGCCCGATAGCACTTGACCAGCAGACCCACTAGCTAATTGACCGTAAGAGTTTACGCCCAAATCATTAACTTGACGCATCAAAGTGCTCATTTCCAAAGCACTCATCGCATAATTCCAGCCCAAATTGCTTTTAATTCCGGCCCTTTCCAAAGCTTGCTGCATCGTGTCAGTCGTCACCACCCCAAAAATCACCGGCACCCCTGTCTGAAAAGCAGCAGCAGCAATTCCCTTAGCAACCTCACCAGCCACAAAATCGAAATGAGGAGTTTGGCCCCGAATTACCGCACCCAGACAAATTACCGCATCGTAGCGACGAGAAAGAGCAGCTTGACGAGCAATCAAAGGAATCTCAAAACATCCCGGAACCCAATAAAAATCAACTTGATTACCGTGAGGATTGATATCAACTCCGTGGCGTTTCAAACAATCTTGACATCCTTCCAAAAGTTTGTTTACAATCATATCGTTAAAACGACCGATGACTATAGCAAACCGCAAAGATTCTGTTTGAGTAAAAGTTCCCTCGTAAACAGTCATAGTGTTCTAGTTTAGATTTTAGGTTTTAGATTTTAGATTTTTGTTTGTGAGAAGGCAAAAGTCAGAAAGTAGCAGCATCTCATCTGAATCTCAAGTGCAAAAACATACAGGGTCGCGCGGTCTGGAAAATTCCTAGCTTCTGCCGAATGCCTTTCAATCGCTGGTGAATGCCTTCATCCTTCTATCTTTTACCTTCTTTATTCGATAGGGTTGGGTGAAATTAAACGACTAAAAAGTTCAATACACCCACTGCAATAACCAGCAAAAACCAGAGGCCAGATCCAGCATAAATCAGGGATTTAGACTGATTCCAGTTTTGGGGAGAGGCATAAGCAACTGGCACGCCAACGACCATTACAAAAGACAGCAGTACCAGACCCAGTAAAACCACTTGAAACAAAATTGATAACATCTTTTCTCCTTTCGATATAACCGTGCGTTGATCGGAAATAGTTTCCCAGAACCGAAAAAAATCTTCCAAATTCTAGTTTTTGACAGTTTCCCGATAGTCGATCGAGAAATTGTCGGTTGATTGATACGAAAGAACCAGTGCAAATTCGGGCGTTGCGCGAACAGGCGTCAGCGGCTCTTGAGATTTCGATCAATTTTATCATTGTTCGCTACACGACAGAAAACTGGAAAGGTTAAGTTAAAGCCCGATCGACACATCCGGTTTCAGAGGGCGAGAAATTGCTACTGTTTGAGTTAGAGATGCGGGATGTTCGACTATGGACTTAGTTTTGTGCCACACAACAGCAGATTTTGACGCCTTGGGTGCGGCGGTGGGACTTTGCGTGCTGCGCCCAGGTAGCAGGATCGTACTTACTGGCGGGTCTCACCCGACGGTGCGGGATTTTTTGGCGCTACACCGCGACGAGTACCCGCTGATTGAACGCCGATCGGTCAATCCCCAACAAATTCGATCGATTACTATAGTTGATGCCTCCCAGCGCGATCGTTTGGGAAAAGCCGCCGAGTGGCTGGATTTGCCACACCTGAGCGAAATTGCTGTTTTCGACCACCACCTAGAGGCGCATTCAGACATCCCCGCTACTGTTAGCCAAATCGAAGCAGTCGGAGCCAGCACGACATTAATTGTCGAAAAGCTCAAAAATCAAGCAGAGAACAGCGACACACCCTTCCGCCTTCTCCCTTCGGAAGCAACAGTAATGGCCCTCGGCATCCACGTCGATACAGGTTCCCTCACCTTTGAGGGCGCAACTGCGCGAGATGCAATAGCTTTGGCCTGGTTGATGGAACAAGGAGCGAGTTTGGGGGTAATCGCTGAATATGTAGAACCCGGTTTATCTCCTCAATTGCAAGATTTGCTCAGAGAAGCGCTGAATAATTTGCGATCGGAAACTTTGCACGGTTACAGCGTAGCTTGGGTGCTGCTATCTACTGAATCTTACGTTCCCGGACTTTCTTCGCTGGCTTCTCGCTTGCTCGATTTGACTGAAACCGATGCTCTGCTTTTAGGTAATGTTTATAAATTGAGCGAAAACGAAAACAACCGCAACATCGATCCCGAATCGCCAGTTTCCAATCGATTAACTATTATCGGTCGATCGCGCATCGAAGGAACAAACCTCAGCGAATTGTTCAAACCCTTCGGCGGCGGAGGTCACGCCCGCGCCGCTTCCCTCGCCACCCGCGATGTTGACCCCTTGCTGACTTTAAATCAGTTAGCTGACGAACTCAAAGCTCAAATTCCCCACCCTCCGACAGCGCGCGAATTAATGTCGTCTCCCGTGCGGAGTATTCGCCCGGAAACATCGGTGGGGGAAGCTCACCGTATCCTCCTACGTTACGGACATTCGGGGCTTTCTGTGGTCGATGCGGGCGATCGGCTCGCCGGCATTATCTCGCGCCGCGACATTGACATTGCCCTACACCACGGTTTCAGTCACGCCCCGGTGAAGGGTTACATGACTCCGCAGCTAAAAACGATCGCCCCGGATACCTTACTGCCAGAAATTGAATCTTTAATGGTGACATACGATATCGGGCGCTTGCCAGTATTGGAAAACGGTCAACTGGTAGGAATTGTGACCCGGACTGACGTGTTGCGGGAATTGCACCAGCAAAAAGCGCGAGACAGGGGAAGCAGTGCAAAATTTTCTGATTGTCCTGTGCCCGAATCGGTTGAGCAATTGTTGCGATCGCGCATCAGTCCAGAATTATGGCAATTATTGTCGATCGCGGCCAATCTTGCCCAACAGCGCGGCTGGCAACTTTATCTAGTTGGTGGAGCCGTCCGGGATTTACTCTTAGCGACCGATGATAAACTGGCGCTAACTGATATTGATTTGGTTGTGGATGGAAAGTGCGGTTCCGACGATTCCGGTGCTGGTGTCGAGTTAGCTTCATCGCTGCAAAAATTATATCCGGGATCGCGTTTGGACGTTCACGGTCAATTTCAAACCGCCGCACTTTTGTGGCACAAAGACTCTCCTTTTGGCTCCCTGTGGGTCGATATCGCGACTGCTCGTACTGAATTTTATCCTTATCCGGCTGCAAATCCTGAAGTTGAAGCGAGTTCGATTCGCCAAGATTTGTACCGCAGGGATTTTACAATTAATGCGCTGGCTGTGCGGTTGGGTGTTCCTCGCAGCGGCCAATTGTTAGATTTTTTTTGCGGTTTGTTGGACTTGGAAGCGAAGCAAATTCGAGTTTTGCACGCCAACAGTTTTATCGAAGATCCGACGCGAATTTATCGCGCTGTGCGGTTTGCGGTGCGGTTGGGATTTGAAATTGAGCCGCAGACGGAAGGATATATCCGCCACGCTTTGGCCAGCGGGATTTATTACCGAATTCAGGGGGAAAACGGGCGAGCTCCGGCTTTGGAAACTCGGCTCAAAAGCGAATTAAAATACATTTTGCAAGCTCCTTACTGGAAAGTTGCTTTGCAAATGCTGGGAGATTTGCAGGCTTTGCGCTGCATTCATCCTAGTTTGGAGTTGGATCGGGAGTTGTGGCGGCAACTGCGTTTGCTCGATCGGTGTTTGAAGGGAAGAAGGAAGAAGGAAGAAGGAAGTTCGGCAACGGATTCTGTAACGGATGTAACGGATGTCAGGAAAAAGAAAGAAGAAAGAAGGAAGAAGGAAGAAGGAA
>NZ_SRRZ01000184.1 GCF_013179805.1 Microcoleus asticus IPMA8
CATTTTAGTTGATTATTAATAATTTATAAGTCTACAATTATACATTGCTCTGCCAACTTTAGCAATCTTTTCCTATCATTCAACACTTCTGTTCAGTGCCATGAAGTAATCTGTTAAGAGGCTTCGCCATAAAGATATGAGTAAATCCTTCTCACAGGAGCCTAACATCATGGAAAAGATTAAGAAAATTATTCCAAATATATCTGAATTCAAAGAGTATTTGAGAAGTTTGATTTGTGAAATGGAATATAGCTACAGTTCTCTAACCAAAAAAGCTTAGAACTGGGGCTATTTAACACAGTCCATCTCGGCAACGGTCAAGTTAGCCCTGGCTATTTCAACATAAGACTTTATGACCTTTGCCAACGCATTTATGCTGGCTGTGACATAGGTTTGTTGACCTATCACGGCAAAGAGAGAGGCGGGAGTTGTGGGCTGATTGTCCCTCACAGAGATCACGACTATGCACAACCAATGGCTGTATCTCTCAATCTTGGCGTAGCAGAGTTTGTCATTGATGGCAAAACTCATGTGTTGAATGATGGAGACATTGTGAAATTTAACTGCAAGCTTTCCCATGCCGTCCCCCGCATCCTGAGTGAAGAGCGGTTTAGTTTAGTTTTGTGGAAACTAAACGAAGCTAAGGGTTATCGATCGCAGATGATGGCCCCGATTGATTAGTAGCTTTTTAAAGCAATTAAGGAAACTTAGTCGCTTTATTTTTCATAGCTTTTCCCAGCTTTTAATAAGTTTTCTAGTTTATTTCTTCATCCGATCAACCTTAAATCCATCTAACATCCGCAGATTCTGGTACTTAAAGTCTCTCGTTAGGTGCGCTTCGCGATGGGGAAATGAGCTAGGTTTCTTAGCTTTTGTCCAAGTTCTTTACACTTTTAGAGGTTTGTCATGACTATTACTTTTCTTTCCAAAACTGCCAAAAAACGTAGTCTGTTAGTAGATGCCCTCCGTATTCTCGCTTGGGAAGAGTATCGAGCTGTCAACAAAGAATCACTCAAAGATCTTTCCTATGGTGGCTACGAAGTCTTTGAGGCTGAATGGAAAGTCCATGAAATCCATCAGTATACTTATGCCGAAATTGTAGCATTCGCCGAATCCTTAGAGTTCGCAGAGAATGACTTGCTCAATCTCCGCTCGAACTATTACGCCAAGAAAAGTAATATGCCTCGCTCCTCAAATTCCAATGGTAGCAATGGTTCTGCATCTTCACAGATTTCTTCGCAGACCTTACCAGAAACAGTCACGCAACTAAATTCTGAGTCGGGTAATTCTAGTGATTCTGGTAATTCTGGTGAGTCTAAGCCTTTGCCAAAATATGATGAAGCCCCTTTCTAGTTCAGTCGATCGATTCCATTAATTCAGAGAAACCTCGAAGTTTGTTGCTTTGAGGTTTCTCACTAATTCCGTAATTTTTCAAGATTTTCCCAGTTGTTTGTCTGTTAGGTGCGCTTCGCGATGGGGAGATGAGCTAAGTTTCTGGCTTCTGTTCAAATTCTTTACACTTTTTAGAGATTTATTATGGCTATCGTATTTCCTTCCAAAACTGGCAAAAAACGTTCTGTGTTAATTGATGCTTTTCGTATTCTCGCTTGGGAAGAATATCGAGCAACTAACAAAGAGGAATACAAAGACCTTGAGTTTCGTGGCTACGAAGTATTTGAGGTTGAATGGAAAGCCCATGAAATCCATGATATGACTTATGTTGAAATCGTTGCTTTGGCTAAATCCTTAGAGTTCGCAGAGAATGAATTGCTCAATCTCCGATCGAACTATTATGCCAAAAAGAATGCTATGGCTGCTAATAAACTTCAAGCAGCTACTAGCAAGAGCAATGGCAATGGCAATGGCAATGGCAATACTAATGGTAATGGTAGTGCTAATGGTGCAGCAATGGCAATGGCAGCGCAAGAATTCGATAATGGCGATCTCTTCTAGCCGATCGAACTGGTCGTAAAGAAAACTCCGAAGTCCTCGTGGCTTTGGAGTTTTTTTTTAGAGCGCCAGGAAACTTTGAACACAGCAAAGTCCAGAGCAAGAAGTTGCTCTGTGAGGCGCTTCGCGATGAAGAGGTGAGTAAATTTATTTTGTTATATCAGGAATTCACAATATGAAATTAACTGAACTTTTAACTTCGATGACTATCGTTTCTTTGTTAACTACTTTCGCGGTGCCGACAACTGTCAGAATTATAGCCAATGCCAAAGTTACGGGAGCATTGCTACAGTTACACCAGACCGCTAAGCAATCTCGCTATGATGCCATCATCAATTACGGACAAGTTCGATCGGTTGCGATATTTGCTGGCGAAAACCCAGGTATTGCAGAATGTTTAGATGGTGTTTGTGGCAAGCCAATGCCTTTGCCAAAAGGTATTGTTATTAAATCCACATTTCGTGGTATTGATGCCAAAGTTGCTGGCAAAGCCGGAGCTGATAGAGCAACTTTGGTGAGTTGGTCTAGCGAGACGAATGCTGGCATTGGTGGCAGTTATGGCCAGCATGGAAGCATCACCTTCAGCCATCCTTGGTCGTTGAAGAAGTTTTGTCTCGTCAGAGGCGGAGTTTTTGGCAATGAAGGCGAATATGCGATCCGCAAAGATAAAGAATGTAAATAGAAGATAATCTCTAGCCTGCGCTAGAGCTTTTTTTATTTCCCGCAACAACAGCGCTTCGCGTTGAAAAGTCGATTTCTACCCTCTAAATAAACCTATGCTGCACTTAAAAAGCTATTTCTCTGTCTCAGAGCAACAAAATCTCGTTGAAATTACCCGAAACATTGCCAAAGTTAATGGCGGAATGATAATTCCTGTTATGGCCACTGGTCAAAAATTTAACTGTAGCCAAACCAGTTGCGGAATAGTTGGCTGGCTGTCCGATCGAACTGGCTACCGCTACTCAAAAATCAATCCTGTGAATAATCAACCGTTCGCAGCAATGCCGACAGAGTTGATAGACATTGCTCAAAGTTTAGCTAAATTAGTGGGTGAATTTGATTATCAGCCCGAAACTTGCCTAATCAACTTTTATCCAGCAAACATCAAAAGTAAGTTAGGCTTGCACCAAGATAATACCGAGCAAAATCTCAAACCCTGCATCATTTCGATATCTATCGGTGACGATTGCAGTTTCGTTATCGGCAGCAACCGCAGTCGCACAGATCCATTAAAGGGCATCATTTTGCGATCGGGAGATGCTTTAATCCTGCATGGTGACAGCCGTTTAGCCTATCACGGAGTTCAAAGGATTATTCCCAAAACCTCCAATTTGTTAAAAAATAATGGTCGTTTAAACCTGACAATCCGACAAGTTTATTAACACAATCAAAAAAATTAGTAATGCTTCGCTGTGAGTTGTTGATTCTTCTTGGATGTAACAACTCACAAGTCATGGCAACAACTAAAATTCCTGCACTTCTTCAACATATCGATCGGACTCTCAATCGTGAGACTCAATACGGTTTCTCTGAATACTCTGAACTCTTTGAACCGAAAAAATATAACACGGCAATGATTACCGGACATCGCTGGATTAATACGCAAGGTTTTAAACCATACATCGAAAAACTAATCATGATGGCAGTTAATCAAGGTGTCAAAAAGTTTTTTTGTGGCATGGCACTTGGTGTAGACCAGTTAGCTGCTGAAGTTTTGATTTATAAAAAGCTGAACTGGACAGCGATACTGCCCTGTGCTGACCAACATATACTCTGGAAACCTCGTCAGCAAAGTCATTACAAGAAATTGCTGGCACAAGCAACGGATCACGTCTGTCTTTACAAAAATTACAGTGCGGGTGTCATGCAAGCACGCAACTCTTGGATGGTCAAACGATCGGATATCTGCTTGGCTGTTTTTAGTGG
The DNA here is from genome assembly GCF_013179805.1 of Microcoleus asticus IPMA8. Taxonomy (GTDB): domain Bacteria; phylum Cyanobacteriota; class Cyanobacteriia; order Cyanobacteriales; family Microcoleaceae; genus Microcoleus; species Microcoleus asticus. The sequence continues at coordinate 3,877 of NZ_SRRZ01000184.1, forward strand.
CGATCCTCATGGTATGGGGGGAGGAACTGCCACCACTTTCGACATGGCTAAACAGAAGAATTTGCTCATTTATCAGTACATTCCCGCTGAACGTAAATACCTAATTATTGAACCCAGCCACCATCAGTTAAGTCTCTTCTAGCTAGTTCAAATTTAGTTCAAAATTTCTACTTTCAAAACTCTCTTGCTTCAGGTACAAAAGCCAGAAGTGAGAGAGTTTTTTTCATAATTTACCATCTCAAACCTACACTCAAGAATCATGCCAAAAACCAAAAAAATTGTAATGACTCACATCCATTCACGCATTGCCAAACTTGCTAAGGCTGCGATCGACCGTGGTGAAATCGTCAGTTGCGATCAAATAAGTAGTCGCTCCTATCTCATCAAGCGATCGATTAATGGCAAGCGACCACAAACGACTCAATTCACCGTAGTCGGTGCTGCCAGCCTTCTTTATCTTCTCAATGTTGCTGCAAACGCTAGCGAATCTCTCGATCCGACCGAACCTGATTCTGATTTTAGTTCCAATTATTCAGAGCCACAACCAAAACACAAGCGCGGCTTTGATTCTTCATCTGAACCTGACTTCCTTGTTAACCCGGAACCTGAATCTGAGTCTGAATTTCACTCTGACTTTAACGTTGACTCTGAATATTTAGAGCCAGAGCCAGAGTTAGATTTAGAAACACAAACAGAAACAGAATTTCTAGAAGCAATCTAAAAACATTCGAGACACAGAAACATCTTCGTGTTTTGCTCTGGTGAGGAGCAATGATGTTTCTGTGCACCATATTGCCAAGAATAGCAAAAAAATACCCCAAAACTATCGCGGGGGGTGCTTCGCTTTGGGGAACTGGTTCTTTATTAAAGTAACAACTATGTCAATCCTACCATCTTCCACTTCTTCCACATCAAGTTTACCACAAATCGAAACTCCAGATTGGAGAACTGTAGGGTTCAATGCACAGATTCCCTGGAAAGCTTCGGACATAATTCTTGAAGAAGCGATCGGCAAACTGATTAATTTGGATGAAATTGTCGATCGGCTCCAAGCACTTGATTGTCAACAGTCCGCAGCATTCACAACTGAGCAAGTTAAGTTTGCTTTCCTCAAATGGATTGAGAATCATCTTGAGTCGATCGAACTCCAGCCCGAATGGTTTATCCATCAGGACTTTAAACATTTTGAGCGTTATTTGCCTGAGCTTGATGGCTCTTTCTTCCCAGAGGAAGAGTACGACCAAGGCGTTATGTATGAAGATCGGGTCGCTCATGATACGGCTCAGTTTTAACTCGATTCTCAATTAGCTGCTGTTAACTTAGCTGCTGAATTAACAGCCACCGACTATCCATCTCCACTTGAAGATGCTTTTGATGGGACTCCTGAACAAGCCGCTATTGCAGCACTTGATTGGTAGCCCCTGCTAGCAGCGCGAAAAGTTAAAAAATCCGATGACATAGAAACAGATTAAAAACAAATCAAAACTCTGTTCCTATGTCATCGGTGACTACCATATTTACCCAGCAAATTCTAACATGAATATTCCTGTCGTTTCTACACCGTATTTACAGAGAATTGCTGAAATTCGCAGCAAAATTGAAGCTCTTAAAGCTGAGGCTGAAGCAATCGAACCTGATGCTATTGTTGAAGGCTTTGATGTTCTTCAATCTCAACAGTCTCGGAAACAGATTGTCTATAACGATGCCAATGCCAAAATTGTCATTCAGTTTCGGAATCAATACGATGACCAAATCCTTCCCATTCAGCGCCTAGATGAGGACATTGCACGGGAATATGAAAACCTCTGCCGATCTAATGCTGAATCGATCGAATCTTCTAAAGCTTTCATCGCTGAACTTCAAACTCAACTTGAAGAAGCAGAAGCAAAATTAGAAACGTTTCTGACTTCTGAACATTTGAAAAATCTGCAAAAACAGCGGGCGATCGAACTCAAGAAGACCGAGTTTCAAGTACCCAAATTAGCGGTTTATGTCCATCAATTAAACCGTTAAAATATGGAAAGCTAAACATCGAAGCTATTGGTCAATACAGAACTTAAAATCATAAAAACTTTGGCTAACTTCCAATTGACGTAATGCTTCGCTGTTGGGCTTTGAGTTTCTTATTTCTCATATAGAAACAGAAACTAGAAACAAAAAATGAAACCTGAACTGAAACTTAATCTGAAGCAAAAACCATGCAGAATCCAATTATCGTAGACGGACACGCATTTAGAATCCCCGGTGTCCCTAGCCGTTACAGGGCTAACTGTTCGAGGGATTTTGGCGTCTTCGTTACCGGAGACACGAAAGGCTTAAACATTCTCGAAGTCCAAGAAAGGAAATTAAGCCGTGGAAAATTTGTTGAAATGGCTGTTTGTTCGATCGGCTCAAAGATTCTAACTTTTGAGCCAAATTATGTGAATGAACAATTCACCGAAATCTGGGGATTCCCAGTAAGCGGAGGTATGAAAGAGTTCTTTCATGCCAATTGTTCTGAACTGTCAACTTTCTTGATTCATCGGCAGTCACGAGACAAGTTAAAAACTCTGGTTGAGAGCTTCAGTCAGCAAGCATTCAATTCTTGGGTTGAAGAGGGAATGCCAGGGGGTTACGAGGAGTATGCTCGATCGAAAGCTGCTGATGCTCTATTCACCAACATTTTCCGTTTTGAATTGATTAAGCAGGAAAGTCGCGAATATGGAGCCTATTACGCAGTCTCAGTTTCCATTCGTCCGCCAAATGGAGCTTTAGATGAAGCAGCTCTTAAAGCAGCACGTCAAGTTCATGAGGCCGAAACTCAAGGATTCATCTGTTGTGAAGACCCTCGGCTAGTCGAAAATGAGCAAATGTGCGTTGCCTCAATGCCTCAGTCTCAAGCACCAGTAACATTGCCTGAAGCTGAGCAACAGTCAGCAATCAATGTGACCACAACGTCTGCAAAGCAAATCAAGTCTGCTAAGTAATCTGTCGTTTAGCTGAAAGAGTTGGGGAGCAATCCCCAGCTTTTTTAAAAAGCCAGAGTCAAAGTCTAAATCAGTCGATTGACACATAAAAGTAACCACAAAAGGGAGAACAAAAACAATGGGAACTAAAATTTCTTGGGCAACAGATGTTTGGAATCCTATCGTAGGATGCTCTCGCGTACCAAAAAGTCCCGGATGCAAAAATTGTTATGCAGCAAACCTCGCTAAATCTGCACGGTTACAGCAATTTCCTCAGTATCAAGAAGTTAAGGAATGGAACGGGAAAATTGCCTTTGTGCCGTCACAGCTAACTAAACCGTTTAAGTTGAAAACCCTGCAACTTTTCTTCTTATCAATGAGTGATCCAGGGCATCATAATGTCAAACGAGAATGGCTCGATCGGATGTTTGCGGTAATGGCAATCGCAAACGAGCACCAATTCCTGTTTCTGAGCAAGCGACCTGAAACCGTGAAAGCCTACATAGACGAATTAACAGCAGGTCGTTTGTATGAAGCAGCCAAATATTTCTGGAAGGAAACCGAAATCCCCAAACGACTCTGGCAATCACTGGAGCAACTGAAAGATTACTTTGAGAAGTTGGAATTTCCGCTCAAAAATCTTTGGATTGGAACCAGTGTCGAAAACCAGGAAGTAGCCGATCGCATCCTTGATGTAAGAGATACAGTAGCCCACATCCGGTTCATTAGCTGTGAGCCGTTGTTGGAGCGCATTGACCTCCGCAAGTATTTGGGCATCTGTGTCGGCTGCCAAACCTGCGAGTTTCGAGGCGACCATCGAATTGGAAAACCGATGGTGGTAAATTGGGTAATTGCGGGGGGTGAATCAGCCTGGAAACGCAGCGATGCCCGACCCTGCCATCTAGATTGGTTGCGATCGATCGTTCAACAATGTCAGCTCGCGAAAATTCCAGTCAGTGTTAAACAACTGGGCTCTAATCCGATCGATAGTTCTCCCTACATTGATGGTGTTGCAATAACTAATTACTCGGTCAAGGTTAAAGACCATACCGATATCAACGAATTTCCATCAGAGTTAAGGTTCAGACAGCATCCAGGTTTCTAGATTTAGTTTGGCTTTTCTTTACGGATGCAGGTTTCACATCTGCATCCTTCCTTTGATTCGTTAATACAACATTACACTCATGATTCTGGATAGTGCTTCGCTGTTGGACTGCAACTTTCTCAAGTTGAAAAATGCCACATACTTTTGGATTTTTGGAACAAAGCCAAGAACAATTAGCAAAACTAACCGCGAAAATGTTGTACGAAGTGGAATATATCGAGCCTGTTCTCGGTGAAGAGTTATTCCCCTACTACCGCCACTATTGCGTTATCTCAGCTTTCGGTAATAACTATTCCCAGAAAGGCTTTGGCATTTACGACTATCAAACCAGTAAGTACGATCGAATTGGTCACGTTCTCAGACATTTGTAACAATCCTGTTCAATTCAGTTTGCCAATGAGGAGCTTCGCTATAGGGTAGTGTTTCCGAACTCTACCCTACAGCTATGAAAGTCTTTCTCACAGGAACCGAGCATTTGCAGAAGATGAACGATGAAATGTGGACAAGGATTCACAATATAACCAAACTAGATGCCGAAATTTTAATCGGCAACTATCCCGGATTTGACCAACTCGCCCTAGTTTTTTTAACGATTTTGAGGTATCCCAAAGTCACGGTTTATGAAACTGGCAGCAATCTCTGTTTTGAATACCCGCTTGTCTTTGTTGGTCAGTATCCGGCTCAAGATATCTTCATGAGCAAACAAGCTGACTATATGCTTGCGGTCTACGACGGCAAAAGTCGCGGTGTCGCAGCCAATCTACAACGGATGCCACCCAATCGGATTCGCATTATCCGAGTTTAGCCAGAGTTTAGTCAGGGTTTAGCCAGAAACAAAAACAAAAACAGAAACAAGAAACAGAGCAGAAACAATTCAGGTAACTGTTCCTGTTTCCTGTTTCTATGGAAATTCAATGTTAATCAAATCAAATAGGAGTTTGATCGAATGAAAGTATTTTTCACGGGACCGGAAAATCTAAAAATAATTCCTCCTCAAGTCAGCCTAAGAATCTGTAAAGTAGTTGGGCTTAACGCCGAGATTTTGGTAGGAAACTTTAGCGACTTTGACGAAATTGCTTTAGGAATATTGTTTATCTTAGAATATCCTAGAGTTACTGTTTATCAAAGCGGTAACAAGGATAATCTAGGGTATCCGATTGTCGATGTTGGTGAATATCCCGCTTCCGATATTGCCATGAGTGAAGAAGCTAATTTCATGCTTGCCGTTTGTGACGGTAAAAGTCCCAGAGTTACTACCAATCTCCAACGAATGCCCAAAAACCGTATTCGTCTCATCCAGATTTAGTTCTCTCAGAAACAGAGAAATATCCACAGCTTCTGTTTCTGAGAAGTAACCAATTTTACTCGATCGCCAAAAACTACCATGTTAAACCACACTAAACTTTACCCGAGCATTCCTGTCGAGCAAGCTAATAAACTCAAAACTATTTCAATTACCAATTCAGACAAGGGACACAAAGATGGAGCGGCGATCGTCATTCCGTCGTTTATCTCTGGAACTGAAGCCAGAGCGATATTTGCTGAGAAACCACATTCAGTATTTGTCGGAGGATATATAGCAATCCTAAATGATTTTCTATATTTAGAGCAATCCTAAATGATTTTCTGTGTGTAAGTATATTGACATATTTTGGGGAAATCAAATTTATGTTCGTTAGTAAAAAACTCAAATAAAAATTTGACAATCTTAAAAGACCTACATAAATACCAATACTTTCTTAAAAAGTTTTTAGCTTGTAACCAAATATCTTCAACGGGATTCTGTTGGGGAGCATTGGGAGCAAATAAAATACAA
>NZ_SRRZ01000185.1 GCF_013179805.1 Microcoleus asticus IPMA8
CTATTATCCCCGCTACTATTCCCAAGTGGTCTAAATTTACGATATTTATCCCTGATAATGGCTGGTTCATGATTTTTAGAGTTGCTTTACAGCAGAAATCTATTATACACTAAAAACTCCCAAACGATTGCACGGCAATCGTTTGGGAGTTTATTGTTGCCGAATCTATCTTCCTTTACCTCTGCTTGAATATCTGCGGAATGTGGGATTCAATGTGTAACTAACAGCCGAGTTGCCGGTGTACCGCTCGAACAACCTGCTCAACGGCTGATTATTGGTGTTGCAGGAGGTGTGAAAAAAGTGGAGTCAATTTTGGCTGCTCTGCGTGGGAAGTTAATTACGGGACTGATCACCGACGAAGTTGTCGCCCAAGCTATTCTTGAGAATGTCTAACTTTTCAGGGGTTGCCGAGTTGTTGGTGGTTGAGTTTTTCTTGCGGTTGACGATTCTAAGGCTATTTCATCGATGGTTTCCGCGTTTAGTTAAGCCGTTTGTGTTTGATTTGGTGTTAGATACGGACTTGTCTTATTCGCAGGTGTTGAGTCTGAGCCAAGAGTGGATTCAGAAGGTGAAGCGTTCGATGGCTGAGAATTCTTGATATTCAGCAACGCGATTTTCACCATCCTAATTAAGGGCATCAAGCGATCGCCTGATGCCCGGTGTCCTTATAGTGGAGTTGCTGATAGTATGTCGATAAGATCGTGCATCCGATCGATAACTTGCTGGGCACCAGCCGACACAAGACCATCTGCACGGCTTTTTCGTTCATCCTCGCTGATATGAGTTCCCCCTACATAACCGATAATCTGCGCAATTCCAGCGGCAACGGCAGCCCTTACCCCACTGAGAGAATCTTCAACTGCCACGCAACCGGAAGCTTCAGCGTCCAGACACTTGACTGCATATAGGTAGATGTCAGGAAGCGGCTTGGGCCGGGGAACGGGGAGAGAGTCGTGAGCGCTAAATATCTGCTCGCTGGGGAAATAGTCGGTCAGGGCAGCAGAAGTAAGGCAAGCACTCAGCCGCTGTAAGCTGCTGTTACTTACAAGTGCATATTCAAATCCGTCGTCGCGCAGGTAAGACAGCACTTCGGGCGTTCCTTCTGTCGCTTTTGCCTCTATAGTAAGCCGTTGAATCGCTCTCTTTTCTTCTTCAGCCACTAGCCTGTCAATATCGCGCTCATTAAGACTTGTTAATGAGTCTGGGTAGAGCTTTTTGAGTATTTCCCTGTAGGGTTTCCCGGCGAAGCTTTTAACAAAGTCCTCAAGCTCATAGTATTGAGCGCCAGGGAACTCACGAGCCACTTCATTTGTCAGCCTCCATGCACTCTCAAGTGCTATGGTTTCACTATCAACGACAGTTCCGTCATGATCGAAAAGCACCACCTTAGGATGCTGATAAAGCGGTTTCATTTAAAAGGCCTCCCTCACTGTAATTCTTAAGCGTAGTCAATAGTCCGTGGGTCTGGATATCTCGCAAAGCTTGTTGGCATTCATTATCTACGACCTCTGTGTGTTCGCAATTCTCCAATCCCAGAATCCCGCTAATTACTGCGCCTTCTTGAATCGCTGTAATTGCGCTTTGGGTATCCTTGGCATGATAGGGTTGACCAGACTCGCACGCCTCTTCTCTGACTGCAAGCAGCCACGCCGCAACGGGAAGTATAATCCGCTTCATGCTGACCTTTAGGCTATAAGCATCCTGAAGTATCGGAAATATATACTTGCCTATTTTCCTACAGGTTTCTGAAGAGATTCTCTCAGTAGTATCGGGAAGATCCTCGTTACTCAGCCTTAGTAACACCTGCTCCATATATTGTTCGCACATCTCGCGAGGCACTGGTGTTGCTGCCGCTATATCGTCCATGAGAAGCCGAGTAAACAACTGGAATTCCGGTAGCGCGATCGCCTCGTGCATATACTCTATACCTGCTCTTACAGCTAAACAGGCTATGAAGGAGTGTACTGCATTCAAGAATCTCGACTTCATATACAGAAAGGGAGTGATGTCGCTAGTCATAATCACCCCCGCATCTTCCCACTTGGGTCGATCGCCTGTGAAGTTGTCTTCCACGACAAACTGCCAAAATGGTTCCGTTACAATGGGTGCGCGATCGCGAACCTGCAACAGTCGGCTGGGGTAGTTATAGTCGGATTCCTGTTCTTGAGGCACAATCCTGTCTACCACTGAATTAGGGAACACCGCGCTATCCCTGATGTATTCTGCAAGCTGAGGATCGATCGAGTGAGCGTAAGCTAGCACTGCTTTTCGCAGGATCTCGCCGTTTCTTGGGAGGTTGTCGCAAGAAAGTGTGGTGAAGGGGGTCATTGAGCGATCGCGTCGTCGGCGTAGCGCCTCTACTATAAAGCCAATTGCAGTTGTGGGAGTGGAAGGATTTCGCAGATCGTGCGCGATGTCTTCATTCGCTGTGTCGAGGTTAAAATTCTTGTCTAGATGGTAGCCTCCTTGAGTAATTGTCAGAGTCACCAGATGCACAGAGGGAGACGCCATCTTTTCAAGCACATACTCGCACTTCTCTCTACCATTAACGATTTCCCTGATAGAACCTATAACTTCCGCTTCCTCACGATTTTGAGCGCAACTAGAGTGTTTGGTCAAAGTGTAAAGGAATCTCTGCGGTTTCAACCTAGTAATGGTCTGTTGACTCTTGAGGCTAACCCCACAAATCCCCCATCTCTGCTCTTGGGAATTTTTCTGTGCAAGATAGTTATGTATTATGTAGGCGAGGTGGCCCCTAAAAAAACGACCAGGCCCGAAATGGACGATACCAGTCTTAAGCGCCCTCCTGTCGTAAGGAGACTGTTCTCTCCACAAACCGGTTACAGTACCGAAGCGAGAACTTGAAGAAACACTGGGCGGTCTGAGTAAGTTAACCATGAGATTTCTTAAATAAGTTTGATAAGGTAAAATGAAAATTGGTCAGTCTGGGTATACCCAATGACCTACAAGCAACACAAATGTCTCAAACTGCAAAAATTTTGGGTATCCTTTGTGCCATTTACAAAGAAGCGTATTACCACATGGTAATTAGGGTGTGACAGATAGAGCAGAGAAAGAAAAAATCAGGTAAACCTAATTAATAATCAAAGCTCAATTGGTCATTAACCTGAAGTAAGGCACAAGAGTAAGCGACCTACTGCAACTTTGTTCAACTTTGGCAAGTGGCAAAGGCGAATGTATGTGCTATAAGGCGCAATTAGAGTGCTTTCAATTCTGGCTTTAGATTCCCCAATAACTCTGTAGACTTTGATGTTATTTCCCTCGATCGCTGCTATCCTCCGCCTTCAGGAGAATCTACAAACAATTCTTTAGAGGTACTTAAAACAACAGGGTAATTAGGGTCTGACAGCTAGAACAGAGACAGAAGAAATCAGGTAAACTTAATTAAGTATCTAAAGATCGAGCAGTCATTAACCTGAAGTAAGGCACAAGAGTACGCCACATACTGCCACTTTGTTTAGCTTGGACAAGTGGGTAAGTCGAATGTCTTTCCTATAAGGCGCAAATAGACTGCTTTTAAATTATGCCTTTAGATTACCTAATAGCTCTGTACACTTTGTATATTATTTACCTTGGTCGCTGCTATCATCTGTCTTCAGGAGAATCTACCAATAATTCTTTAGACGGAGTTATAACCACAATCAAATGTATACTTCGCTACAAGCAGTTAAGTTAGAGTTAGGCGTTTGTGTAGCAAGCGTCCAAAAAACAACGCTTGCCTTGAAAATTCCTGTCTGTAGCGGATGGCTGATACAGCATTGCAAGTCCGTTTCAGTCTGTCCATAAATTTTTAAAGTTTCCTCACTCACAACAGGGCTCTGCACTGCTGTTGAGCAAATCCTCCACAGACACCTGACAATCTGGAAATGCCAAAGGTGCGATTAAATCGGACTCGGCCAACACAACCTGGCTAGCATAACACTCTGCCCCTGGCTCCGGAAACACATACAATCGACGGGCATTGATATCTACAATCCAATACTCCCTGATTCCTGACTGAGCATAAGCAGGGGCTTTCAATTCCCTGTTAGTTAAGTTAGATCGCTCCGTAGATGTTGCCCGCGCGCAAGAGTTATCTTGTTTGGACGAACGGCGGGCTGACTTGAATATTTACCGCGCACAATTGAGGCGCATAAAGAGTGAAATTGCTCTACTTTCTTGAGGTAAAAGCTGACGGCAACAGCTTCTATAAAATTGTAATTACGACTCGACTAATTGAGGAACGGATAGCCGAAGTGCAGCGGGATGTGAGAGTCCATTAGTCAGAGGTTGCCATCAACTTGCTGGGATTTTGGGAACACCGAGGGAATGTGGAACTGTACTTCAAACACCGCTACAAAGCGTTTAATTATCGCGAGGCGCTCTCGCCAAGAACGCAAAGGTAGTGTTTGGTAACCAGCGGTAGTAGGTGCTATTAACTTCGACGGTTTGATATTGCTGGATATAGCGATCGAGTTCTTTGCGCGGCGGTAGGTGGCGGGGATCAAGCACACCTTCCCAATGGTCGTAACTCCAACATGAAGTGCCGATGTGAACAATCAAATCCGGGTTCGTTATCGCTTCCATGATTCGGATCTGGAAATCGCTACTGCACAAACTTTCGTCCCTGCAGAGAGGGACTAAGAATTTAATATTTGAAAACAGGATGCGATTGAATTAGTTGGCTCGATCGCTGCTACCTCGATCTGTAGCTTTTTCTGCTGCTTCCCGTCCTGGCGTAACTGCTTCGCCCACGTTATTTTTTACCGATTCTATAAATCTTTTGGTACTGGGGGCAATGGGTTGGTCGAGATTCAGCTTTTCTGTGATATTGTCAACTACACCCCTCGCATCCTTCTCTATATCGCTTGTTGGCTGCCGATCGGGAAGGGCAATTTCGTAAGATTTAGCTTCAGGGGTTAAAGGTGTAGCGATCGCTTGCATTTTGTTGCCCGACAATTGCAATTCGGAGCTAAAAATCAGCGCTATTCCTACAGCAAAGATTATTCCTACTCGCAGGCAAGTTGTAACTAAGCGCGATGTAAACTTTTTCATTGAAAAACTCTGTTTTTTATGTGACGACTGTAATACAGAATAATTGCTGTTGTTGGTTTGCAAATCTATCTAAAGATAGGACTTGGGGCCAATTTATGGTGTTAGCATCCTTCCCAAATCAACCTCAACAAAAAAGTTTTTGGCGCTGCGGCGCCAACAGGCAACCGATCGCAACTACGAACTCAAGAAAGGTACATTTACTACTTCCCCTGACACCGATCCGACTTGCACTTTCAGTCCTTCGCCGCCCGCTTTTGTGCGAATGTAAGCAAGACCAAAACAGCCGGACTCGGTTTCGGCAATGCTGGTGAGTTTGCCGACTTTTTCCTCTCCGATTGTGACTGCTGTACCGGGTTCAACCGCACCGCTCAACTGCAAACCCCAAAGTTGCTGTTTGACTCCTTTGTAGGTGTTCAACCGGGCAATTGTTTCTTGACCGATGTAGCAGCCTTTGTCATAAGTAATCGTGTGTAAAAGACGGGCTTCTAAGGGGTTGTAATCCTCTGTGAGTTCAAAATCAGGGGCGGGGCGGCCTTGTTCGATTCGCAGTTGTTCCCAAACTCGATCGCCCATCGGTACGGCCCCAGCTTTGACTAATTCCTTCCACAAGTTGGCTGCATCGCTTGCTGGCGCAATTAACGTGTATCCGAGAGTTGCTAAACCGCTACCCACCGCAACTCGAACCCCCCCTTCATCCCCCCCTTGGTAAGGGGGGGAAAGAGGGGGGGTTTTTATCAATTTGTGAGTAGCGTAAGGTTGATTTTCTAGTTCGGTAACTCCGATTTTTTCTAATAGTTGAGTGCTTTCCGGGCCGAGGAAACTGAAAGCAACAGTCGTATCGGTTAAATCTGTTAACTCGACGCGATCCATTGGGAAAATATAGCGATCGAGCAATTCCAGCAGTTGGCGGCGGCGGTTGGGCGAAACTAACAGCAGTACGGCATCTTCTGTTGCGTAAGCGGTGGCGAGGTCGATCGTCCGGGCGGTGGAAGTCACGAAAACGGTGTCGCAACCTTGACCTGGTTTGAGTATATTAAAGTTATTGGTACTTTGATTGTGCAAAAACCGCAGGCGATCGCTATCTGAGATTTGAATGCGTCCCCAGTGAGTGCGATCGTACAAAGCCGCACCTTGTTTAGTTGCTGCGATCGCTTCTGCGTCATTACCAAAACTCACTGGCACAATTTCTTTGGTTGTTAACTCTGCAAAACTAGCACCAGCCGCTGCTTGAATATCGTGCAATTCTTGAATCAGCATAAAATTTTGTTAACTGTTGACTGTTGACTGTTGACTGATGACTGATGACTTTTAACTACTGCTTTCCTGTCAACTGACAACTGACTATTTGCCCAAATTGGCGAATATTTCTTGTATTAATTGACTGGCTTTGGCATCAAGACGATTCCAATCTACATCCCCAGTGTCATCCTCAATCAAGCTAGTGTCAATTACGACTTCCTGGCTTTGCAGTTGAGTGTGGGCGGGCTGGTAGTTGACAAAACAGACTCGATAGCAAAGTTCCCAAATATCGACGGATCTTTGCTCGCCTTGATTCTCTAAAATTAGTTGATAGCCCGGAATAGGAATCTGCACTTCTTGATAAGTGCCCGTCCAAACTGACTCTTCTAATTGTTTGCGGATGTTGTCGAGCACTCGGATCATCGCTGGCTGCATGAGCAGTTCAGCTTGCTGCCACGCGATCGGGCTAGTTATTTTAGGCTTCATATACACGGTTCTAAAAAAGAAAATCAATAAATTCATTTTCTAGCATTGCGTGCCAACTTTTGAGACATCCGCCACAGAATGTTAAATTTAGTCGTCACCAAATTCAAAAGTCAACCGTCAACAGAAACAGTTAAAGCCGTTCTCGGCTTGACGGCTAAAAACGGCTGAAACTGTTGATATGGAGTTATCGGATGGGTAATGTAGGATTTGAACCTACGGCATCCTGCGTGTAAAGCAGGCGCTCTACCACTGAGCTAATCACCCAATTGCACTCACCGGGATTTATCATATCACAGTAACTCAGAAAGATCAAGTAAAAAAAATCCTAAACTTTAAATGCCCTCTGGCCGCACCCACGATCAAATAACCATGTGGAGTTTGCCCTTGGTGGCAGCCCTCACCTTTGGCCAGACTCAGAGCAGCAACCTGACTTTGCTCGTTTCCGGCAGTTTCTTATTCGGCGGGCTGATGTTTGGTCCCGACTTGGATATCTACTCCTGCCAGTATCAGCGCTGGGGATGGTTCAAACCGATTTGGCTGCCGTACCAAAAAAGCCTGCGCCACCGCTCTTTTTTGTCCCACGGCCCTCTGATCGGCACTGCTTTGCGAATCTTGTACCTCGCTATCTGGATCGCGGTTTTCGGAATGTTGGGATTGGCAATTGCCGAAAAAGTCGGGAACTTAGGCGGGAATTGGCAGGATGCGGTTTTGAGTTACGGCCGATCGATCAGGCAACACCACATCGAAATTTTAGCCGTTTACATCGGTCTAGAATTGGGCGCTATGAGCCACTATCTGAGCGATTGGGGCGGCTCGGCTTACAAAAGATTGAAAAAACAAGGATTGAGCGGGTTGCGGCTTCCTGGCACAATTAAGAGGCGCAAACGCCAACCAACCCGTCGCACTTCCAGCAAATCTAAAAGGTAAATTCCGATGTCTAATTCCCACAGTCGATCGCTCGCAGCACTCGAAGAACTAATAGAAGTTGTGGCTAAATTGCGATCGCCAGACGGCGGATGTCCTTGGGATTTAGCCCAAACTCCCCAAACTCTAATTCCTCACATCATCGAAGAAGCTTATGAAACCGCCGACGCGATTCGCAAAGAAGATAAAGATGCGATCGTCGAAGAATTGGGCGACTTACTGTTACAGGTAATTCTGCAAGCTCAAATTGCCAGCGAATCCAATCAGTTTACCTTCGCCGAAATTGCAGCAGGCATCACAGAAAAACTAATTCGGCGACATCCCCACGTCTTCGGCGATGTCGAAATCAACAGCGTCGATGAAGTCAACGAAAACTGGGAAAAAATCAAAGCAGCAGAAAAAGGCACAACTTCGGAAAAGCCGGCAACTTTAGCCTCGAAAATGAGCCGTTATGCCAGCACTTTGCCCCCGATCGCCGCCGGGATGAAAATCTCTCAAAAAGCTGCGGAAGTGAGTTTTGATTGGGACAGTGTAGAGGGCGTTTGGGATAAATTTCACGAAGAAATGGCAGAATTTGAACAGGCTCTCAAACACGAGGATAAGACAGCGCAGCAGTCAGAATTGGGAGATATTATGTTTGTGTTGATTCAATTAGCTCGCTGGTACGATTTAGATCCGTCGGCTGCTTTGCAAGGAACAAACGATCGCTTCGTGCAGCGGTTTGCGAAGGTAGAGGCTGCGTGCGATCGACCTTTGTCAGATTATGCCCCAGAAGAGTTAGAATCTCTGTGGCAGCAAGCTAAAGCTTTAATTGCTAAACAAAAGGGCGATCGGTAATAACTCACTCCCGATCGCTATTGTTAAGAACAGGCAAGATGCCTGTTCCACAACAACTCAATATTTTGCTTGTGGGGTGGGCTTCTAGCCCGCACTATTGTTAAGAACAGGCAAGATGCCTGTTCCACAACAACTCAATATTTTGCTTGTGGGGTGGGCTTCTAGCCCGCCCTGAAAAGCTGATTAACAATACTGCCAGATGTCAGCAATCAACTACTCGTAAAGCTTCGCATCGTTGTATGGGGGATGTTCGCACGCGATATATAAAGCATTTGTCGGTTCCAGGGCTTCTCCTGTCACCGGATCGATCGGCTTGAGGACAAAGCATAACAGAGAGAGCGATCGCCAATCCAAATTATCCAGCTTCCCACGTTCGTAACGGTTGACTGTTGCGGCACTGATACCCACATCTTTGGGTACGGGTTGATTTGTAGCTGTGAACAGCGCCTCTTCATATCCCTTTGTTTTGAACTCTGTTTCGCTGACAGACCAGCCTGTTGTCTGTCTTGCTGCTTTTAAAATCTTCCCCAAACGCATCCGCCCCGTTTCAGTGAAGCGAACGGGACGCAATTCCTGCTCTTTGTCTACCACAGCCTTGTTAGAGAGTCCTGACATTTTTCCCACCTACGTTAACTCTCAAACTAGCACAGCATCAATGATTGAGGGTTGCACGAGCAACATCTGAGCTCAAGAAGTTTAAATTCAATCTCTTTGCACTTGTGCAATAAGAATCTGATATAGTAATATGTAATTGACTCTAAACAGAACTTGCCTCTCAAGCCCTGAGTATACAGCTATGACTGCACTGTTTCGCCGCATCCAACCATCGAAAAAGCTCTGCATCACCGTCAGGTCGATCGCCCAACTGCTCAAAATCAGCCAAAATCAAATTAAGCGAGTCGAATCCTGGGCTTTCGTGGTGTTTGTGCATCGGCGGGACAGAGGCGGACAATTTCTCAGCTACCGGAAGCTGGAAGAATGGCAAAATGCGACCGCCCATCATATCCAACTGGAGTTTAGACTAAAAGCGATATGAGAGAACGCAAATCAAATGGAATTAGAGATTAAAAATATTATCTTTTCAGCCTCAAAGCATC
>NZ_SRRZ01000186.1 GCF_013179805.1 Microcoleus asticus IPMA8
TTTAAATGAAGGAGAATTGGTTATCAAATGGGGACGAAAACTTAAAAACAAAGGAAATGCTATTATCACAATTTAAATGCGAAACAGCTTAAGTGGCATTGGGTTAGAATTAAAACCGAGCAAGACAAGACTAGCCCACACCCTGAACAAGTTAGATGATGAACAACCTGGATTCAACTTCCTAGGATTCAACGTCAGGCAATTCCCTGTTGGGAAACACAATTCAGGCAGAGTAAAGGGTAAAATCCTCGGATTTAAGACTATTATCACCCCCAGCAAGGAAAGTCAGAAAAGACACTACAGAAAAGTTGCTGAAGTAATAGATAAATCGCGTGGGTTAAACCAAGCGACTTTAATCAAAAATCTCAATCCTATCATCAGGGGTTGGTGTAACTACTTCTCAACAGTCGTCAGTCAGAAAGTATTTGAAAGGCTGTGGCACTTAGTGGTTTGGAAACTTCTGAAATGGGGTCGCCATCGTCATAGGAATAAAGGCAGAGGGTGGATACGCCTTAAATATTTCAAAACTGTAGAAGGCAATAACTGGGTGTTCGCAACCAGAGAGGGTAATAATCCTTATTCGCTAATACAACATAGCTCCACTGAAATAAAGCGCCATGTAAAAGTAAAAGGGACGGCATCACCCTATGACGGTGATTGGATATATTGGAGTTCAAGAATGGGAGTACAACCCGAGATACCCGTAAGAGTGGCTAAATTACTCAAGCGACAAAAAGGGAAATGCGCTCACTGCGGTAACTACTTCAAAGATGGAGATTCGATAGAGGTTGACCACATCGTCCCCAAATCGAAAGGTGGGAAGGAATCGTATGATAATTGGCAACTACTTCATCGATATTGCCACGACACAAAGACCGCCAATGATGGCAGTCTCGGTAACAAATCTAGCTGCAAAAGTGCTAAACCTAAGCCACCAGTGGAACCAAGCCTTTGGGTTTGGGAAAACGATATGTTGGTAATGACGTACTGATGACAACAGCCGTTTTATTGAGGAGCGGAATGATGAGAAACTATCACGTTCCGTTTTGTAGAGCAGTGGAGGAGGCGACTCCTTCACTGACTTTAATTTTAAAGAGACTTGGGTTGGGCATTTTCCCAAGGAGAAAACGCCGTAGCGGGAATCTTTCTATAGTAGGAACTATAGATGATAGTACCGCGAAGGAAATTTTGCACACCCTTCATCGGGCTGCAAAGATGCCCACGTCATAGCTGTACTCAGCTTGACGTGGGAGTATGTCACTTGATTCACTTGACAGTTCAAACACTGAGTCAATCAATTTTTGTTGAGCTGCTAATTGTTGCAGTGAATAACAAGCTATTGCTCGCACTCGCTCAGGAGACTTGCTAACATTTTTGGCAGCAAACGGTCCCCAGAAAGCACTCAGTACAATCTTAATCTGTTCCGATATTGGGTATGTTTGACTCAAACAGTAGTCCCAAACCATCTCATCGAATGGGTCGTTTAGTGCAACTAAAACACCCGATATTTGCGACTGCACTTGCTTCTGATTTTGGTCAGGTAACGGCTGATTGTTCAAATTGGCAATCATAGATTTCTCCTGTTAACTACCAGCCGGAAAGTCCCTCGGTATATTCACAGGGGACATATCTGAGCGCTGCGAAGTACCCCCTTGGGAATTACCGAGCGTGATGAAAGGCTCGTCGGATGGAGGAACGGAAGCCGACAATTAGACTTGCCTACTATGAATCAATCTTCGGGAGTATCTTGATTTTCGATGTTCTTTCCAGTGCTAAAATAGTAATTTGATGTTGCATTTTAAACGTACATAAATTATACTATGCAAAGGTCGAAAATAGGAAGTTTAGAAATGCAACTAACTTACAAATACCGCCTCAAACCCACAAAAGCCCAACTAACGACGATAGTGACTCACTTAGAACTTTGTCGCCGACAGTACAACTACCGACTCGGTGAAAGATTTAGATGGTGGGAAGCCACGAGAACGCCCATCAATGCCTGCCCCTTGATTGTTTCGATAGTCCCAATTGAGGAGATTTATAAAAATATTCCTTTGACGAGAGTCCAAACTAGAGACGGCAGGAAAAAGGATAAATCAGGCAATCCTTTGACTAGGAAAGGTGATGTTTTCTCGAACATTGAAGGCGGATTTGTACAGTGGCAGACGATACAACTGGCTGACCTAAAAAACACAAAAAAACTGTTTCCTGATTACAAAGTGTTGGATTCTCAGGTTTTGCAAGATGTCGTCAACAGAGTTGAAACTTCTTTTTCAAACTTTACTACGCCCGACAAGAATGGCAATCGTAGAGGTAAGCCCAAGTTCAAGGGTCTTCACTACTACAAGTCTTTCACATACCCTCAACTAGATAATTTACACATTGTTAAGGATGAACAAAACAGAATTTGTATTGACCTAGCAAAGATAGGTCAAGTGCCGATGGTGTTCCATCGCTCAATACCAACAGGGTTCAAAGTTAAGACGGGCAGTGTTATCAGAGAAGCGGATGGGTGGTACATTTCCTTGACGCTAGAAGATAAGACGGTTCCCGTAACGGTTGCAGAAATTCAACCGACGGTCGAAAATACTGTTGGTATAGATTTGGGAATCACTAATTACGTCTATCTTTCTAATGGTGAAAGAGTGGAAAACCCTAGATTCTTGAGGAAGTCGGCTGAAAAATTAGCAAGGCTTCAAGCGAAATTAGCTGGTAGAATAAAGGGTTCTAAGCCTTGGAAGATTATCAAGGACAAGGTTTCTAAACTCCATCAGTTCGTGGCTAGATCCCGATTAAATTTTCAATTTAAAACGGCACATGAGTTATTCGACAAGTGTAATGTTTTAGTTGTTGAAGATTTGAGTGTTAAAAATCTGACTAGACGTGCCAAGCCTAAAACTGATATTGAGAATGGTAATTTGGTTTATTTGCCGAACGGTCAGTCAGCTAAAAGTGGCTTGAATAAATCCATGCTTGATGCTGCTCATGGGCAATTCGCCAGCGTCCTAAAATATGTCGCCTGGAAATTGGGTAAAAGCATTTTGTTTGTCTCTCCAAGAGGAACTTCCCAGCATTGCTGGAACTGCCTCAACAAAGTCCCGAAAGAATTGTCGGAACGGTGGCATTCTTGTCAGTGTGGAGAGTCTTTGGATCGAGATGAAAACTCAGCTAAACTTATTAGAAAGATTGGTCTTAGTTACGAAAGTGGCGGGGGAACTCCGTCACTCAAAAAAGCCTTTGAAAAAAAGGAAAAAGAAGCCTGCGGTCTAACTGTACCCAGTTGACCGTCAGGTTAGTTCACGCTAACTTATTTACATCCCACTCAAGACTTTAGTATTTGCCCTCAAGGAACAAACTCTCGTTCTTGAGGCGAGCGAATCCACAAAGTACAAAATCCTTTTTGTGCAGGTTTACCCTCTACTGTCAGTGTCACCCCCAATCGATTTATCTCAGTTTCACACAATTTTTTGCCACCTTTCTCGCTCAACAAAGCTTGATTCCAGCTCATAAATTGGCGAGCATATTTCCCTTCATTGCTTGTTGCCCACTGAATTGTATCCGCGTTCTTGCGAGCAAACTGACCCTCTTTGCTCAGCCCCCATTCGAGCGCTACGGCTTGTTCTAAAGTGAGCTGGCGCGGCCCTTTTGGGTCGAGTTCAGGCGCTGGAATGAACCGGGGCACAGCTAACCCGATAAACGCGCCGATCGCCATTGCCCCTAACACTACCCCGCTCCCAAAAATCACCGACCAAATATCGTGAGCAACTTTCTCTAAAGCTGCTTGTCGCACTAGGGTGTAAACTGAGTTGGAAATGTGGCGATGTTGCACCTTAACAGCCGCTTTTCCCTGCCGTTCTAAAAACTCCCTGCTTTCTTTTTCCCAATTTTCAGTAAGCTGGCGAACTTGTTCCAGTTCTTGAGAAATAACAGCTTGAGAATCTTTTAAATCACCTTGCCATTGAGATTGCCAATTCTTGAAAAACTGGTCAATCTCTTGCGGTTTTTTTTCTAACAGCAGTTCGAGTTGACCTGTAGCCAGCAATACGATAAAAAGCGGGTCATTTTTATTGAGACCGTATCGGTAAGCTGTCTGAATGACATGAGAGCGAAATTTGGAGTCTTTGCCCTTGAGTACCTGGCTGATTAGTGACTCAGTATCTCTCTCGTACATGGGAGGGGCAGATAAAGGATCTCTGTTCAGAGCTTCTCTTTCCCTCGAATCATCGTCTATGAGTTCCCAAAACTCCTTTTCATTTAGCTTACTCCCATCTGATTTCAACTTTTCTTCTACTGCATCTTCTGGGACTGTATCTGGAGAATCGGGCAAACTTTGCGAATTTTCAGCGTATTGTATGGAATTATTTTTGGTATTATTAAGTCTGCCCTGTTCCCTTGGCGTTTCCAATATCTCGCCAAACTCTTGAGAGTCAACTTCGGAAAGTTCTTCTAAAAGTCGATCGGACATTTAACCTCCTACCTAATCAAAATCCTAATCTTTATGCTGTTCTGCATCGCGCATTCTATAGTGTGAACTCATATTTTGTCCGTCTCCTAACGAGTTCATCACCCATTGACTGTAAAATTTACAGGAATACCCGCAAATTATCGATTTAGACACTATCTGTAGTATTAAGATGTGTTTCGGCACACCCAGCCCGCTGGCCCAGTGGTGAAGAAGTTTTTGAAACCCTGGAAATCTCGTAGCGGGCGATCGATCAATCTTCTTATTTTCAGAGTTTAAACGCAATAAACGTTGTTTATTGCTAAGATCCCAGGCGTTGGATAACACAACTGCGTTGATTGCACTCAGCCAGCGGGCTGGTTTCGGCACACCCTATCAGTAGAGTGTGTGCGTAAGCCTTAATTTAGATTCTTAAAAGCTTACGATACCTTTTTTACAAATTACAGCCTCCTGAGACTTTACAACCTGTTGCTTATTTTGTTACTTATTTTGTTGCTCATTTTCTATTTGCATTTCCTCATTTTTTTTTCGTTCATAGGGCGCGATGACTTCTTTTTTATTGCGATTGGGTACGTTGTTAAACAAACCTACATCTTCTATCAGACGGAAACAGTCTTCCAGAAAAGTATGCAATCGCTGCTGACTAATCAAGAAGAATTCAGAGTGTTTCATTGCTTGAGAAAATGACAACCGCTTCGTATCAATAAACTTGCGCTCTCTTGCACTCAGAGCCGGCAAATCTACCACAGGAATTCGGTAATTATTAATGAGCTTGTTCATTTCCTTATGGCTTTGTACGTGCGACCAATCTTTGCAAACTCCAAAATTGCGGACAAAAATGTGATTGAGCTGACCTTCAAAGTAGTTGAAAGAGTCAATAAACATCTCAATGCTGTCCGTCGTGCCACCGCAAATAAACCACTTGCATACATCAACTCCTGACTGCTCTTTAAAATCAGGAGAGGTTAAATTAGCTTCGTCAATCCATTTGTTGATAATGCTGTAAACCCGAGCTGGTAAATTGACAATCACAGGAGTTTCTACTGCTGTTTCAAAAATAATATCGATATCGAAAAACTTCTCTTCATCTTCAACTAAAGCTACGATTTTTGCATTGTGTTCAGGATAGCGCTGCTGCACGTCAGGATTTTGAAAATCACCATCAATTAACGTGTACAGCAGTTCATACTTCTGATTGAATTCAACCAGAATCCGAGTTAGCATCGACTTGCCAACGCCACCTTTCTCGCCATCAACCAAGTGAATCATGTTAGTCATTTCATTCCTCCTTGCTGGATGTATATTCAAGACTTAATAATTTTTAACTAAAGCTAGGCCCGACCATTGCTGGATCGAAACCAGCTAAGTTAAATGCGCTGTTTTCAAACTCGATTTCTCCCGCAAATTCCTCAGGTTCTTTTTCTTCGGGCAAACTTGCGGGATTTGAACTCTCAGGGGTAGTTAATTCCGTAGCAATAGATGCACCTGAGTTCGATAAGTGAGGGAAAGTAGCTAAAGGAATTAAACCCGAAGAAATACCAGGGGCAATTACTCCTAATTCGGTACAGTTAAATCCCGCATCTCGGCAAACTTCATCTATCTGCCTGAGCAAAAAATTAATGCTTTCTCGCCTCAAATACTCTAAGTCTGGGCTAGAATGACTACCGCTATTGCGTAAAGCTGCTAACAGCCACCGCGCTTTTATCAGAGGTAAAATCATTTCTTTGAAGCTAAAAAAAGGATGATTTTGTAGGTAAGACAGCAAGATAGCGTCTTCGGAATCTGGCAAAACTTGACAGCGCCAGCAAAATTCCTTGTAACGTTTTCTAGGCATAATTCCTCACCTTCTTTCCAGCACCTCGGTAGGGCCCTCCCAATAAGAGAGCTGCATCTAAGTTTGCTTCTGATTCCTCTAATGAAGGTTTTGTATTCGACGACGACTCATCACTCAATTTATTAGAATCATCTAAGCAGCTATCTTTGATACTTGAATCAGTCTTTTGTTGAGCGCAAACTTCACTGTTTTGTTCCGTAATATCTTCAGTCTTTTGTTCAGTGGGTTCCTCAAATTTTTGTTCAGCGGGTTCTTCAATTTTTTGTTCCGTAATATCTTCAGTCTTTTGTTCAGTAGATTCCTCAATTTTTTGTTCAGTAGATTGCTCTGATTTAGCTTGAGTAAATTGCTCAAGTTTTAATTTAGTAGGTGGCTCGGATTTGGAGTGAGTAGGTTGTTCAGATTTTGGCTTGGTAGATTGTTCAGATTTTGGCTTGGTAGATTGTTCAGATTTTGGCTTGGTAGATTGTTCAGATTTTGGCTTGGTAGATTGTTCAGCGCCTTCTTTTACACTCTGTAGATCGGTTGGAGGGAGTGGAGCATCTCCTGAAGTGGAAGTTGTATCTTCTGCCTTCTGAGAAGTTGCCACAACAGAGCTTTGCCTCCGTACCTCAAACTGAGATTTGAAGTAAGAAAATAGTCCGTAAACATCAGCTATGCGGCAACCTAAACCATCAGGATCGAGCGTTTTTGGCACTGTTATACCTGCGTGCCAAGATAGCGAATAATGAGAAAACTGATTTCGCAGTTCTGGCTTCATATATTCAGAAGTACCCCCGCAAAATACAATTTCATCTAAATCGGGCGGCAGCACTTCATTAATCCAATGAGATAGCATTCGAGCGTAGTCAAAGCGAGACAGCTTGACTGCTTCAATCAATTGGTCAACTTCTCGATCTTTCGCTGTCTCCTCTCGATTCCGAGCAATTCGGTAAAAGTAAGGGCGGTTGTAGCTTACGCCCGCTTGAGCGATTGATAAAGCCAAACGGGAAGCATCGTAGTTAGAGGTTCGCTCTTGAACTAGATCCACCAACCTTACCATTCCTAAGTCTGAAGTTTTGCCCTTACCGACAGCACCGCGTGCCGAAACTATTACCGAAGCATTGCGAAATCCTACCATAACAAAGGCAGTTACCCGCTGCTTGAAGGCTGAACCTAAATTACTGTTGTGGATCAAAGCAATGCCGCCGCCTTCTTGCAAAGCTTGGGTTTTGTCCAGGGTGACAGATAGCTTGCCGGTGGGTGTTTCAAATGAAGCAGAGTATTGACTTAATAGCTCAAAAAATTGCTTGGAGTCATTAAATTCGCCTGGTGGCAAGAAAACGGAAATCGCAGCGCTAAATTGATTGCCTAAATCTAACTTCCGCGACACTACCCACAAAGCTGCTAGAGCTTTGTACAAAGCGCTACTGTACTTCAGTCCCGCTAAACCGATGTGAGCATTGAATTGCGATGCTGCTAGGTAGCCAACGGCTCGGCATTCATTACCAATTGCCACCCAAGCAATATTTTCGGGAGATGCTGATGCGAGGTTGGGTTGTGTGAAACAATTGGCTATGTCTTGGCTCACCGGCCCCACCTGCGATTCCATTACAAAGGAGTTTGCTTTACTGCCTGCTTGCGAGCTTTGGCAGAAAACTCTAGTAGATAAGCCGCCAAAATCTATAGCCAGAATCGCATCTGGTATTGAGGATTTTTTCTTCATAAATGCTGGCTTTTATTACGTTATAAAATGATAGTATTGGCTTCAATTTAAGTCTGACCTCACCAATTATGGTGGTTTTGGATAGTTAAAATAGCCCCCTCCAAATGGCGGGGGACAGGCTGCCTTGCAAGGAAAACATCTCGGTTTTTGCCGGTTGCTTTGCCCTCCCTACAAAGAGCAACTATGCTAAGGTGGCACTAATATGAAAGGTCAAAGATGGATTTTGATAACTATCCTGTCTTCGTTTAACTCAAGTTGAGCCTGGATTTCTGGATCTTCAAAGAAATAAATTGGGTACGGTAATCTTCGGGCAGCTTGATTTGATGTTTCCGCTCGAAACTTTGCAACTCGGCTTCCGCAAGCGTTTGCCTCAGTTTGTATTGGTGAGAATCTGCGTATGTTCCGTGCAGATTTTTATCTTCTTGCTGCAAGGGTTGAAGCAGTTCTGCTAATTCGTTAATATTCTTTGATATTTTCAATTGCCGATTCCAGAGAGCAATCCATCATATCCCAGTCAATGCCATCATCGGGGAACAGCGATAATTGCCCGGGTGATACGTTGGATTGCCCGCGGTTGTGATAAGAAAGTGCGAATCGTTGGCTAGAAACTAAAGCCTGAAAGGGTTTGGAGGATTAGCCGCCTGGTAGAGAACCTGGACAACTGAATGACCATGTAGGTGAGAAATAGTATTCTAGAACCCTCAAATCCTACCCCGCAGGTGCAGCGGTGAAAGCATCACCCCTACGGTAGCGAATAGTCATCAATCCGTAAAGCGGGGTGAAAAGGTGTGATTACTGACAGCCTAAGTTGGTAAAGCATTGAGCAAAGTACCCATGAGTAAAGCCCCGGCTTGAAGATGCAACTGAATCGTCGTTACACAAAACCAGCGAAATAAGGCTTAATGCGCTGGAGCCAAAAGGCAAAGGATAAGGAGTTGGCAAGTTTTCTATTGACCAACAAGCACTTCCAATAAACCCGGCGAACAGCATCATTCTAAAGGTACACAGTATGGTCATTCGGAACGAGATAACCTCTCGTCTGCTCTTAGGTGGTCGAATACCTGAGTAGGTGCTAACCGTATGCAGCGAGTAGGAGAGATTAAGTCAGAAGCGAATGTCTGGGGTAATGCCCAGAATATGCAAACAGACTTACGATGATTTGGAAGATAAAGTCTCAAATAGTGAGTATATATGTCTAATACACAGTCTAAAAAACTGATGGTGGAATGGCACAAAATTAACTGGCGTAAGCTAGAGCGTAATGTGTACAAGCTCCAGAAGAGAATTTATCAAGCCTCTATTCGTGGTGATGTAAAAGCATTTCGCAGACTCCAAAAGACGCTGATGAAGTCTTGGTCAGCAAGAGCCTTATCGGTTCGTAGAATTACCCAGGATAACCAGGGGAGTGCGGCTCGTTGACGCGCCAAGGAGAAATCCGAAAGCGTCACACCTGCTTTCAGCAGGTTAATAGGGAAGGGTGGCAACACTCGAAACC
>NZ_SRRZ01000187.1 GCF_013179805.1 Microcoleus asticus IPMA8
TGATACTGCTACCACCCATAAAAACACTACAAACATATTCTGTATATTCAGATTTCTATAAGAGACATTGATGAAAATCATCACCGCCGGAAAAAACCTAAAACCCTATCAGGGATTGAAACACAGCTCCCATTCAATACAAAGCTGGGGGAGCGCAATCGCCGGAAAAAACCTAAAACCCTATCAGGGATTGAAACGGCCTTTTTTGCCTCGCAAGCCTTCTGCAAAAATTAAGCCGGAAAAAACCTAAAACCCTATCAGGGATTGAAACGGGGTGGGATTAAATTCTCGGGATTGCCAAACAAAAAAGCCGGAAAAAACCTAAAACCCTATCAGGGATTGAAACAAACTGTTCTCGCCTGCTAGCTGTTTCAGCAACTTAAGCCGGAAAAAACCTAAAACCCTATCAGGGATTGAAACGGGATAGATTAACTAAACGCCGAACTTTTCCAGTGCCGGAAAAAACCTAAAACCCTATCAGGGATTGAAACATAAAACTTTTACTTTTGAAGCGTTCCTACAAAACGCCGGAAAAAACCTAAAACCCTATCAGGGATTGAAACTTGAGTAATTGTTTCGAGCAACATTTTGCAGCAGTGCCGGAAAAAACCTAAAACCCTATCAGGGATTGAAACAACACCGACGGCTACTCGACGCCATTTCCCGAGCCGGAAAAAACCTAAAACCCTATCAGGGATTGAAACCGCCGAATGTTTCCTAAAGAGGAAAAAGATTCAGGGCCGGAAAAAACCTAAAACCCTATCAGGGATTGAAACACTCGCCTAGAATTGCGCGATTGCATTCAATCTCTAGCCGGAAAAAACCTAAAACCCTATCAGGGATTGAAACTTTTAAATCTTCGAGCGAATCGAGAATTTCTTCGCAGGCCGGAAAAAACCTAAAACCCTATCAGGGATTGAAACGCACTCGTCTTCTAATTGAGCGTATTCTCCGCTACGCCGGAAAAAACCTAAAACCCTATCAGGGATTGAAACTCTTTGCCGAGCAGATCAACTAGCTCTCGAAAAATAGCCGGAAAAAACCTAAAACCCTATCAGGGATTGAAACGCAGATTATGAAACAAAAGAGCGCGATCGGCTTCTGCCGGAAAAAACCTAAAACCCTATCAGGGATTGAAACGATACAGAATACACTGCCGAGGTTGCTGATACAGAAGGCCGGAAAAAACCTAAAACCCTATCAGGGATTGAAACATCCGCAAGTGTTTAGAGAAGAGTTAGTCCGTGCAGGTGATCGCACGCCGGAAAAAACCTAAAACCCTATCAGGGATTGAAACGGTGTGTGACAAATGCGCTCAAACTGCGCGTTTTTATGCCGGAAAAAACCTAAAACCCTATCAGGGATTGAAACTCACCATGGGGGCTACTGGGTCTGGATCTAACAACGCCAGGCCGGAAAAAACCTAAAACCCTATCAGGGATTGAAACACTATTTTCGGCATTTAAAGACAGTTGCTCAAGCGGCCGGAAAAAACCTAAAACCCTATCAGGGATTGAAACTTTACTCCTCAGCAGGTAATAGAGGCTAGCAAATTCCTCAAGGCCGGAAAAAACCTATTTCCCCATCTAGGGCTTGAAACGCCCAAACTACAAAATTATTGGCTCAAAAATAGACTTCTCCTCTCTCTTTTTATCTCCTCCCATAACCTCAAACAATCGATCGACTACGCGCCTCCAAGTAAAATTTTCAGCCACAAAACCAGGGCCCGCAACCCTAGCTTTCGCAGCTATACCAGGCTGCTCGATCGCTATGCCCATCAAATCAGTCAAATGTTCCCACTCAGGAGCTAAGATAAATAAGGTTTCCCCATCGCTCGCCACAGCCGTCAATTTACTTTCAATCCGCAGTGCAAAGTCCGATCGCGTAAAATCATCCGTAGGGCCGCCCTCCGTGCAAATAACCGGCAAACCGCAAGCAGCAGCTTCCAACACCGGCAGATTAAAACCTTCTGCCAAATAGGGAGAAACATAAGCATCTGCTGCTTGGTAAAACTCAGCTATTTGAGCAAAAGATAGCTGGCTGCCAGTATAAATTAATCTCGGTAAAACTCTCGCTCTTTCGGCATCGTCGAGCACAACTCGGCTGGCTTCTGCAATCTCGTCTCTGGACGGATAAAGCAGTTCTGAACCTTTTAAAACCAATCTCGCATCTGGATATTTGTCAACTACCGCAGCGAAGGCTTTTAATAAAGGGCGAATACCTTTGCGATCCGTTTGCCCTCCGATGTTTAAAAATATAAAATAGTTTGACCAGCCAAAGCTTTGGCGCAGCGATTGACGCCGATCGCCCGAGAGAGGATAATAAATCTTAGGATCGACTCCCAAAGGTACGACGGCTATGCGATCGGCTTCAACACCGCTGCGAATTAACCCGGCTTTTGACCACGCTGACGGTGTAATAATTTTGGTTTCTGAATTAACCGGGGTTTGTGCGATCGACTTAACCCCCATCGCCTGCAATACTGTACTCGTAACTATCCCCCATTCTGTCGCTGCAAATACCCAAGTGGCGGCACTGCTGGATGCCGAGAAGTCCCACGGGCAGTACATTCGCAGGGTAACATCGGCTGACTGATTTACCGCAGGGCTCTTAATGCTGCGGAGTAATGTTTCATTTGGGCGATCGAACAAACTAATTTTCGTCTCCCAAGCTGCGTCTATGTAAGGCATATCGCGGTGGAAAAGCTCAATTTGTCCTCGCGGGCGATCGAGCATTTCCAGCAGTTGAAATTGATTGGCTACGCAATAGGAATGATAAATAAAACGCCAGCCTTCAACAATAATCTGCAATTCAAAACTCCAGCTTTTGGGATTAAAAATTTAACTAACAATTAGAAATTGGTAATTAGCAACTAGCAAGCAGAAATTACCAATTACCAATTACCAATTCCTTACTTAATCACTTGCCAATCCATAATCCGCCACTGTCCGTCTTGGCGGATCAAGTCGTAGCGCACCCGCAGGTTTTCGTTGCGGGAAGAAACGAGCTGATCGCGATCGAACACTTCGGCTTTTTCCGCTACTTGGGCTTCTACTTGGGCGCGATCGGGATTAGTCGGATTCGTCTTAACTCCATTAACTTGCAGCTTGTGTACGTAACGCTGATGCGCGTTGTTTCGCTCTTGAGCGTCTGCCATCAATTGCCAGCGAGACAAAGCCGGTTCTGTCAGAACTTGCTTTAATTCTTCCACAGTGTGGTTGGGGCCCAAAGCCGCTGCTTTCGCCGACAGCCAGCCTTGAACTATTTGTTCTGCTGATTCCTCAGTAATTGCTCCCGACACGGGGGCCGCAGTGCCAGGCTCAGGGGCCGCGGAAACAGCCGGGATTTCTACGGGCGCTGCTTCCAGCCCGACAAGGGCTTGCTCTCCTTGCAGGGATGGGCCCGAGAGGGCTTGCATCGCGCTCGCCAACAGACTGAGTATGAACCACAGCAGTAAAAGGCTCAGGACACCTGCGACTAGAAACAGAGCCAGTCTGTTTCGAGGCATAGACTTGACTTGGGTGGAAATTTCTGCTGCCTTGGTGCGCGCCCGATCGACCAAATCGCCTGTTAGCGCCTTGCCGGTTGCTCCGCTGCGCCCTGAATGTTGGCGCCTGCGATGCTTGGAAGTTGAGTCTGCGGGCTGTCCCGCCGTAGCTGTCGGGAGAGAGACGGCGGCAGCAGTGCTCGCCGCAGCCGCCGTTGCCTGGAATTTCGGGCCTGAGGCTGCGGTTTCAGTCTCGGCCGGTACGGGGGTCAAGGTGACGGTACTAGCTCCCTGTTGGGCGGATGGTGGGGTTACTGCTGCGGGCGATCGGCCTGCTGCCGGTTGCAGTCGCGCCGCGGGCTTGCCCGAGCGGGGCTGCACCACGACCCATTCGTTGGCGGTTTCTGCGTCCTGTGGCAAAGCTTCTAGGTAAGCTTGTACTTTCGGGTCGGCAAAGTAATCTTTCAAGGAGACTGACTGGTTGGCCAAATCGCGGAAGTGGGGAAACACCTCCTCTTGCAGCCAGTGTTCGGCATACAAGCACAGTCCCGGCAACAAATCGGGAGAATCTTGGGAATGTTCGCGAATGAAGGCGAGGGGTTCTTTTTCCGAACTGAGTTCGAGGGCTCTGCTGGCTTCTTCTGTCTGGCCCAGCAGCAGGGAACAAACGGCTTTTTCCAGGTGAACGTCTTGGCGGCGGCCGAGTTGCATCAGCATCAGCTTGGCGCGACGGATCATCGATGGCTGTCTGGCGGCAAATCCTTGGGCTAACAGGGTGTAGACCGAGAGGTAAGTGGCGACTGCGGAGGGGCGGCCGGCTTCGGCTTCAAATAGCGTCTGCTGCTCGCTGCTGGTTAGGTGTTTGCGCAATTGCTGCACGAAGCGGAGGAAGTCTTCTATTCCTAAACCCGATCGATCGTCTCCCGAACCGTCGATGCCTCCCCGTTCTTGAAGCATTTCTCGCAGGATTTGCAGTCCCCGGCGACGCTCGGCGACTTTTTCTTCGGGGAGGGATAGTAGCTCTAAAATGTTGTACGGACGCAGTTTGTATAGGTCGGCTTGCATTTCACCCCTCACGCTTGCAAATAGGCTTTCGCGCAGCAGCACTTCTTGGCCTGCTTCTAATGATTTTGCGGCATTTTCGTACTGACCTTGCTGCCACTGTTCGCGGCCGAGTTCTAGACAGGCAAGGCTGACGGTTAAAACTATATCTGGCCGCACGAGCTGGGGGTCGCCGAAACGACCTTCTGCGATCGCGATGCTGCCATTGTTGAGATACGGGCGACCCAGCTTCTGTACGAGTTCGTATTCCCCCAGTTCTTGCAGTATGAGCAGGGCTCCTACGAATTGGTTGTCATCGATTTCAATACTTGGAGTGTGGGGGTCGGGAGCTGCCTCTAAAGGCTTGGACTCTGCCGGAGCGGTTTCTCCTGCGTCTTGCAGGACTGTGGCCGTGCCTGCTGAGGTTTTCGACCTCTGGTGCTTGGCTTCCTGTGCGGCTTCCGACTCTCGATCGTAAGTTTTGGCTAAAAAACTGGCATCGTAAGCTTTGCGCTCGTCTGAGTCTGACAGAACGGCGCAGGCTTCATCGAGCAGTTGTTTGCGGGCCACGATCGCAACTTCGGAATACTCCCTGCGCGGAAGCTGTAAAGTTCGATCGCGGTGAGCCTGCTGCAACTGTTCGGCAGTAGCTTGAATCGGTAGACCCAAAATCCGGTAGTAATCTAGTGGAATTAACACTGTCCACTTCCCCAAAGCGCTAGCAACTGAATTAGCCTATCTTAAGTGAGATACTCCCGCAAACCAAATCAAAAATTCTGGTGTTGGCTTCCAACCGCCCAATTCACGGTATGTTGGAGTTACGGTAGAGATAATGTGATTTTTTTCCCTCTACAGCGTTTTACAGTGAGGAAAATGGAAAGCCCCACTGCCCGTCAGCTAAATGAGTTGTTTGACTCTTGAGCATTTTCGGGTTTGAGAGTAATGGAATTATATCATTCGTTGGCATGGGGTTTAGATGGGAGTTGGTTCTCCGAGTCCGGGCAATCGGCCCCGCCTGCCAAACTCATTTTAACAATTGGTGAACTGCTGCGGAGCAAAAGTGCGATCGTTTTCTGCTGCGGTTGTGTCCCATCTGGGTTTAAATTTAGATGTCTAGGAAGCCGATCGTCGGGTATTAATTATTTATGGTTCAGGAACGGACTTTACCAGTTTTTGACGCGCAAAGCGTAAACATTTCTCGGGATGAGGGCTTGATGCTCTACGAGGATATGGTCTTGGGGCGCTACTTTGAGGACAAGTGTGCTGAGATGTACTACCGGGGCAAAATGTTTGGTTTTGTCCACTTGTACAACGGTCAGGAAGCTGTGTCTACTGGCGTGATTCGATCGATGCGCCGGGATGACACCGATTACGTCAGCAGCACCTACCGCGATCACGTTCACGCTTTGAGCGCGGGCGTGCCGGCGCGGGAGGTAATGGCGGAGTTGTTCGGGAAGGAAACTGGTTGCTCGAAGGGCCGCGGCGGTTCGATGCATATGTTTTCGGCCGAACACCGACTGTTGGGAGGTTATGCTTTTGTGGCTGAGGGGATTCCTGTAGCTACGGGGGCGGCTTTTCAATCGAAGTACCGCCGCGAAGCTTTGGGCGATGAGAGTTCCGATGGGGTAACTGCTTGTTTTTTTGGCGATGGTGCTGCAAATAACGGGCAGTTTTTTGAGTGTTTGAATATGGCGGCTTTGTGGAAGTTGCCGATTCTTTATGTTGTCGAAAACAACAAATGGGCGATCGGGATGGCCCACGAGCGAGCTACTTCTGACCCCATGATTTACAAGAAAGCTCACGCTTTTGGCATGGCTGGCGTCGAGGTTGACGGGATGGATGTTTTGGCGGTGCGGGAAGTGGCAAAGGAAGCTGTAGCGCGGGCGCGTGCCGGCGAAGGGCCGACTTTGATCGAAGCTTTGACTTATCGTTTTCGCGGCCATTCTTTGGCAGATCCCGATGAGTTGCGTTCTAAAGAAGAGAAGGAATATTGGTTCCCCCGCGATCCGATTAAGAAGTTGGCTGCTGATTTGATCGATCGAACTTTGGCAACTGCTGAAGAATTAAAAGAGATCGAAAATAAGATTCAAGCAGTAATTGATGATGCGGTAGATTTTGCTGAGAAAAGCCCTGAGCCAGATCCTAGCGAATTGTATCGGTTTATCTATGCTGAAGATGAGTAATCTTTAGAGATATTTTGCCTGCGGTTGCAGCCTACAGGTTAACACCTGTGGCTGCACGAATTTCAAGCTAGAATCAAAGGTAAACTTTCTAAACGAAAAGAGGCGATATGATAAATCTCGATCGCGATCTAACTCAAGCCAGCAAAAATATGGGTGCAGTTCGAGTCAAAGTCAAGCTAACGAATGCCATTGATGAAGCCTTAGTGAGTCGAGGAGTGCTCAATCCAAATCTGTTGCGCGTATACGAAGCAGAAGCACTGATAGATAGTGGCGCAGTCAGAACTGCGTTACCTGCGGATGTAGTAGAGCAGCTCGGTTTAAGAATTCGGAGTCAGGAAATAGCAAAATATGCTGATGGCAGACAAGAAACAGTAGGATTGACTGAACCTGTTATCATTGAAATAGAAGGGCGCGAAACTATTGAGGCGGCAATGGTTTTAGGGGATATGGTGCTAATCGGTCAAACTGTGTTAGAAACTTTAGATTTGCTAGTAGATTGCAAAAATCAGCGTCTAATTCCCAATCCCGAAAATCCCGAAAGACCTGTATTGAGAGTTTAATACTAAATCCTGCTTAAATACCTCCTTTATTGGTGATGTTAGAGTGCCGCGAGCGGCATGATGCCAGCATTGTTAATCAGCACAAATTCAACGGTTTACACAGGCTTGTAGCTGTAAAGCCATTCTTGAAACTCATCTTGTATAGCGTTTCCTTAGCTGATCGGGTACAACCAATCCTTATCCATTAAGGGTTTTAGCTCTAAAGATGTACCTCACTTGACTGAGAAACGCTATATTATAGACTTTTTTGCTATTTTTTAAGCTGAGCTACATCAACTTTTGAACTTGATTGAGTTAATAATTATAGAGTCCAGCTATCAGATTAAATCTTCATCCGAACCGACGGTGGAGATTTATAGATCGACTCGATTAAATCCTAAAAACTTTTAGTTTCCCTTGATTATTATCATAACTTAGGGTAACACTATCCTACTACATTGACAGCACTTTGACCCCGCGCGATCGTTGAAGCTATAGTTGGTATGCACGCTTGTTACAGGTTGCGATCGCGCCCGCCTACTTTTGCAAGAGGTATCTTTTATAAATTAGTGCGTGAGTGTATTATCAAGCACAACCTACATCATCTCACACGAAGCGCGATTAGCTTCGCTAGTGCCCAAGGCAATCGTTTTCGTCGCTGCTGCTTTTAACGGTATCTAAAAATGAGTGAAACCCCAACTTTCGATATCGCCATTATTGGTGCAGGACCAGGCGCACTATGTGCAGCTCATGGGCTAGCCAATTTAGGTTTTTCGGTAGGTGTGTTTGAACGAGCTAGAGCTTTACGTCCCATCGGCGCTGCCCTAGGGTTGGCAGAAGCGGGGTATAAGGCATTGGCTCTGATCGATGCCGATCTCGCTACCCAAGTTCGTGCCTTAGCGGCCAACCCACAGCGACAACTGCTGATGAGACCCAATGGCGAGGTGCTGTTTTCTGATGAATCGCCCTTGGCGGGTACTCCGTTCACTTGGCTAGCGTGGTATAACCTACAAAGCTCATTGCACAACACGCTCCCACCTACCGTATCCCTTCACCTCAACCATAAGTTTGTCAACTTCACTAAGGTCGCCGATGCGTCCAAGACTCCCTTACGTTTGCACTTTGAGAATCAGCCCGATGTTGGCGCACGAGTGTTAATTGGTGCCGATGGGTATTACTCCGTGGTTCGCGGTCTTACCGTGGGAGATGGTGCGCCTCTGTACACTGGAACCATGACTTGGCGTGGAATCTTGCCCCGTCAAATCCTAGCCCCCCTCGCTGAACCTTTTGCAGAAGGGGCTGGTTTTCAACTGGTGGTCGGAGACCAGAAAAATTTTTGGATTATGGATGCAGGAGCCGAGGTACTTGCTTGGGGAGGGACTGCACTCCATCCGACTTCAGAGAAGAGTACCGATGTTTTAGCTATGGTTCTCCAAGTTTTTGACCAATGGACTCCCTTTGTTGAAAGGGTTATTCGAGCAACTGACCCTACCACCATTGTGGAAACTGGCGTGTTCGATCGGGAACCAGTATCCCAATGGGGAGATAGAGAGAGAATCACCTTATTAGGGGATGCCGCTCACCCGATGCGACCGTCCTTAGGATTAGGGGCTACTATGGCATTTGAGGATGCTGTTGCTTTAACAAAAAAACTCAAGGGGCTGAACTTGCAGGATACTCCTTCTGTTGCTAAAGCTCTTACTGATTATGAAGAGGAACGGATTGCGATCGCCACACCGTTACAACTCAAAGCAAGGCAAGGAGGAGAAGCATCCCATGCCTCGGATCAAGCTGACCAACTCAAGATAGGCTTTGAATTAGCCTTAGCTGCTCGCAGACACAGGGAGATGACCATATCGGATTAATTCGGTTGCTCCCACATTGTTGACGAATTGGGTCTTCTGCATTGGTGCTACATGGAGTTATAAAATCCTCAACCAGCCAATTACTAAAAGGAAGATTAAGTTTGCTGACCAAAACAACAGCAGAATCCACAGTAAGCCATGCGCGAGTCGATCGCCAACCTTACCGCTTGGATCGCTCATACTTAAAAAGTGTTGACTTTGCCACAGTTGCCAAACTCGAAATGCGGTGTAAAGGGTGCCGATGATGACTAATAGACATCTCCGAAAACAATCAAAGCCTCTGTGTAGTTAAGCTCCTTGACGTAAATGTAATCATCCTAAATTAGCTAGTGTGCACGAT
>NZ_SRRZ01000188.1 GCF_013179805.1 Microcoleus asticus IPMA8
TACGCCCTCAATCCACATCATTACGGACATTGCTCGCTTTAGTTCTCTTGGGTCGGGGTTGCCATCTATAAAATCACTTAACTCTTGTAAATGGTGTTGCTCAGACATATTGTTTTTTTGCCGATTTCCAGTGTATAAGTATTATTATAGTCCCTAATTATTATAATTTATAATATTTTGCAATTGATTTAGGATTGCTATATCGTAGTTGCTTCCTGGTTCCGCAGTTGGGTATTGTTCAACCCTGACAACTTCCCAATCTCAGACTCGATAGTGAGTATAGCTATGGGGGAATTGCCGATCGTTGAACTCTTCAATCCGGCAAAACTCGTAGGGACAATTCCCTGGTTGAGGTAGGGGTTCGTCAGAGGAATCGTAATACTCGCAGAGAATATCAGTTGTTGCCCCAGTGTGAGCCAACATTCTATTTTGCCCGCCTTCTGCTGACATCGATTGAGCCTTAAAAATGATATATTTCCGCATAATAAATCATCCTCCTCATCTTCTTCTAGATAATTGGGGAAGCGAGCGATTTTAGATTTTAAATTGAAGCATCAACCAAATTACTTTTTTCTAAAATTAAATTAGGAAGTTCTAGCATCAAGTTCTATGAAACAAAAAAATATTTGCGCCGTCAATCCAGAGATTTAATCAGAGATTTTTGGCGCAAATACTTTGTCGAACTGATACTTTTGCCAGAGATTAAATACTCTGGTTCAGACATCTAAATTAGCAAATTAGATGAGTTTGACAGCCCGCAGACCAAACATCAGCACTGTCGCCAAGCCGATCGCGCCGCCAAAAATCCCAAAATAAGTTATTGCTCCGCTAAGAGTCATTGCAATTTCTCCAAAACAATCAATAAAAAGACCTATAAGAACTATAATCTAAAATCTAATATCTAAATTAGATAAATATGCAATCGATAATTAAAGTTGACTTGGGGCCACAATCTTACAATGTTTGCGTGCGATCGGGCGGTTTAGACGAACTCGGCAGTCTGATGGGCGATCTAAGTTTGGGCAAAAAAGTGCTGCTGGTGTCGAATCAGTCGATTTTTCGGCAGTACGGCGAAAGAGCAACAGCAGCCCTCGAATCAGCAGGTCTGGAAGTCGGTAGCTGCATTTTACCACCGGGAGAACAGTACAAAACTTTAAATTCGGTACAGAAGATTTACGGTGCGGCTTTGGAAAACCGTTTAGAACGTTCCTCGACAATGGTGGCTTTGGGCGGCGGGGTGGTGGGCGATATGACGGGTTTTGCTGCGGCGACTTGGCTGCGGGGAATTAATGTCGTGCAAGTTCCGACTTCGCTGCTGGCGATGGTTGATGCTTCTATTGGGGGCAAAACGGGGGTAAATCATCCTTTAGGGAAGAATTTAATCGGGGCTTTTCACCAGCCGCGTTTGGTGTTAATTGACCCGGATGTACTCAAAACTCTGCCGGCGAGGGAGTTTCGTTCGGCGATGGCGGAAGTCATCAAGTACGGGGTGATTTGGGATGCCGAACTTTTCGGGAAGTTGGAGAAGTGCAAGCGTTTGGATCAAATGCGCTATGTGAAGGCGGATTTGTTGGCAGAAATTTTGAGTAGGTCTTGCCAAGCTAAGGCTGAGGTGGTCAGCAAAGACGAGAAGGAATCGGGTTTGCGGGCGATTTTGAATTACGGACATACCATCGGTCATGCTGTGGAAAGTTTGACTAATTACAAGGTGATCAATCACGGGGAAGGAGTGGCAATCGGCATGGCTGCGTCAAGCCGATTGGCTGTGGAGTTGGGAATGTGGGATGCTGAGTGCGATCGCCGCCAGTCTGCTTTGATCGAAAAAGCGGGTTTACCTGCCAAATTGCCGGCTGGTGTGGATGTTGAGGAAATTTTGCATACTTTGCAACTCGATAAAAAGGTGCAGGATGGCAAGGTGCGGTTTGTGCTGCCGGTGCGCTTGGGTGAGGCTGCTGTGAGCGATCGGGTGGATGGGGATTTGATTATACAAGTTTTGAAGGAAATGCTTTAAATTCTCGTTTTTGGGGGTGTTTAACCGCCGTTGAACGCTGACTAACGCCGATCGCCTATGGTGTTTTTTGTTTCAATGTCCGATCGGCGGTTGAGTTTAGGAGTCGCTCGACGCCGAATTCATTTCCTCCAAAATTTTATCGACTCTGTTTGCGGCTTGAGTTCTGCCTTGCTTGATAAATAACTCCTTAGCTTTTTTGAGGCTGGCTACTGCCTCCGCTTGGTTTTCCTTGTCTCCTTGCTGGTACAAACCGACTCCTAAATTGTTTAAAGCATCGGGATATTGATCGTTAATTTTAACGGCTTGTCTCCACTGAACAATTGCCTCGGGCAACTGCCCTTGACTTGCCATCGCTACGCCTAAATCGTTGTGAGCTTTGGCGTGTTGCGGGTTGACTTCAATTGCTTTTTGGAATAGAACGATCGCATCGCTCATTTTACCTTGCCCCGACAGCATACTTCCCAACTTGTAATAAGCATCCGCTTGTTTGGGATAGCGAGCGATTAGTTGCCGGTACAAAGCTTCGGCATTGACAACATTTCCTTGACCGTAAAGGTCGTTGGCAGTTCTCAAACCCACCGTGTAGCCTTTACCTACAACTTCGCACTTTTTCTCGGAGTTGCCTTGCTGCTTGCAAATCCTGAGTTCGTCTCCCTTCATCTCGTAGGATAGAACTTCCCGAACAGCAGGGCCTCGGCGCGGTGGCTGCAAGTTCTGCGACTGCAAGTTTTGCGAGATTTGCAGGGCGATTGTCTCAGCTTGTGCCGGTTGGGCCGCTGCGGCATTGCAGATTCCTGCACCCACCAAAATGCTTGGGGCAATCCACCTTAAAGGTTTGAACAAGCGAAACTCTCGATCGTTTTTCATGTCTTTTGTGGAAACGTGTTGTTGATATCCTGGGTTTCACTAGCGCCGTAAGAATCGGAGCAGAGGGCGGGCCCACCAGATGAAATAGTTTTAGTTATTAACAGTCGAGATATTTTAGCACTGTGTAACCGAGTTTGAGTTAAATTAGAGTAGAATTCCGATCTATTCTCAGTCAACCTTAGCAGGAAAATAGAAATGGGGCAGTCTATTCTTACCATGCTCTTTGCGCTCATCGTCGGCTACGCTGTTAACTCCAGCGTCAAAATAGTCAGCGGTGGCGACGAAGCTTTAGTGGAACGTTTGGGTCAATACAAGCGCACCCTCAAGCCAGGATTCCACTTTATCAGTCCCCTGGTCGAAAAAGTCGTCTGCGTGGACACAAGCCGTGAAAGAGTTTTAGACATTAAACCTCAGTCAGCAATCACGGGAGATAATGTGGCTCTAGAAGTCGATGCCGTTGTGTATTGGCGGGTTGTGAATTTACAGAAAGCTTATTATGGAATCGATCAAATTGAAAATGCGATCGCCAACTTAGTTTTAACGACGTTTCGCGCTGAAATTGGTCGATTGCCAATGCAAGACATCTTGGGTTCCCGAGATGACATGAATAAAAAGTTACTCAAGAAGTTGGACGAAGCTACCGAAACTTGGGGTGTCAAAGTAATTCGGGTGGAAATTCAAAGCATTACACCTCCGAAAAGGGTGCAAGAAGCGATGGAATTGGAGCGCGCCACTAAGAGCGAGTGGCAAGCAATGGTCAATAAGGCGATCGGCACTAAGGAGTACATGAGGCTCTTAGTTGAAGCTTTAGATTCCCATCCGAATAGTAAGCAAGTTTTGAATTACTTAGTAACCGAAAAATACTTAGACGCTCAACAAAAATTGGGTGAAAGCGACAATGCCAAAATTCTGTTTATGGACCCGAGAAATATGTCAGAGGCCCTCAACAATTTGATGGAGTCTATCCCTGATGTCCCTCCTGGAGATGGCGGCGGGGAAATGAAAGTTATCGATACTCAAACTACTCAAGACTGATATCGGAAGATGGCGTCGGCTACCTGAGAGACATCGCGCATTTCTCTGACATCGTGAACGCGCAATATATCTGCTGAATTTGCGATCGCACCTGTACAAGCCGCCGCTGTCCCCCAAATTCTTTGTTTCGCTTCTGGCTGATTCAAAATGTGACCGATGAAGCTTTTGCGCGATACTCCGACTAAAATTGGACAGTTTAAAACACGAAACTTTGGTAACTCGCGCAGAATTTCTAAGTTTTGACTGTAAGTCTTAGCAAAGCCAATACCGGGGTCGATAATTATTTGAGATTTGTTTATCCCCGCAGCAACTGCCGCCGCAATTCTACTCTCTAAAAATTCCCTAATTTCCCCAATTAAATCGCGATAATCAGTAAGTTTTTGCATCGTCTGGGGAGTTCCCCGAATGTGCATCAAAATTATTGGAATTTTTAACTTAGCAACGGTTGACAGCATTTGCGAGTCAAAAGTAGCTCCCGAAATATCGTTAATTATATCAGCTCCCGCCTCAACCGCAGCTTTCGCAACCTGCGCTCTGGTAGTATCGACCGAAATAGGAACTGAGCCAAAAATATCGGCTTTTTGCCGCAGTATTTGTACGAGAGGTATAACGCGATCGATCTCCTCTACTAAGGATATTTCCGCTGCACCGGGCCGAGTAGATTGACCGCCAATATCAATAATATCTACCCCCGATTTTACCATCTTTTCCGCTTGCAATAAAGCAGTTTCTATAGTATTGAAATCTCCGCCGTCGCTAAAACTGTCAGGGGTAACATTCAAAACGCCCATTAAATAAGTGCGTTTTCCCCACTCGAAAGCTTTATTTCTAATGGTTAATTTGCGATCGGTCATGAGTTATTCTAAATCGCTCTACTTGAAAATATAACAGATAACTTTTAGGGGCTGGTTTAGCAAAAAGTCACTGCCTCTCCCTGAATAATTTTTGTACAAAACCCGCCCTTTTTAGGGGTTTCAGAGGCGCAGATTTCGTACAAAGTCGATCGCCCAACTATCCGAGTCAGGGCGGGTAAGAACACAAATTTAAGCAACTGCCGACAAATTTTTGGCGTGATCACCAGCCCCTACTTCAATTTTCACAACTTGTAATTGACAATTCGAGCAAAACTCGCAGCTTCCAAACTCGCACCGCCTACCAGAACGCCGTCAATCTCAGGCATGACCATAACTTCATCAATATTCTCCGGTTTAACAGAGCCACCGTACTGAATTGGCACGCCAGGATTAGTCAATTTACTGCGAATCAAACCAATAACTCGGTTAGCTTCCTTAGTTTCGCAAGTATCGCCAGTGCCGATCGCCCAAATAGGCTCGTAAGCAATTACCAATTTCTGCTGGTCAACACCAACCAAATCTTTTTCCAACTGAGAAAAAATGTGAGATTCAGTTTCCCCTGCATCTCGCTGTTGCTTGGTTTCCCCAACGCACAGAATCGGAATTAAATCGTATTTCTGAGCAGCTTTCAGCCGCAAATTCACCGTTTCGTCAGTTTCCCCAAAATATTGGCGCCGCTCGCTGTGCCCTACGATGACATAGCGCACACCAAGTTCACTCAGCATTGGCCCGGAAATTTCCCCAGTAAAAGCTCCCGACTCTTGCCAGTGAACGTTCTGAGCACCGAGTCTGATCCGGCTGCCGTGCAAATTTTTCGAGAGGACAGCCAAGGAAGTGAAGGGAACGCAAAGCACGACTTCCCGTTCCTCTGGGGTTTCCGTCAGGCAGGACATGAATCCTTGAAGAAACTCTAGGGATTCTGCCCTAGTTTTGTACATTTTCCAGTTGCCAGCTATAACTATGTTGCGCACTATTTCTTTAAGTCCTTGTCCTTACAACGCAATTAATAGTCTAAAGCTTTAGCGTACCTTTCGATCCCTTATTGCCCAAACTCGATGCGAGCTTGCTCCACTAAGTCAACGGTGACAACTTCGGTTTCGGCTTCGCGGGCCAAGTTCTCGATGCGGATGCGAGCTTGTCCCCGGACAAAATAGGGAATATTTTTCAGCTTCGCCTTGGCTTCTGGCGTCCATTTGAGATCGTCGGAAAATTCGGAATCGGGCATGGCGTATTGAGCGATCGACTACAAGCCTTTATTTATCTGGCTTTGATGGAAAGCCTGGATGTATTAAATTTACCACGAGTTGCGATCGGGCCACACCTTCTCACTCTGCCTTAAATTTGTTGCCTAAAATAGCCGATGCTTCTTGTAAAAGCTGATTCTGCTCTTGTCGAATTGCCTCCAACCTTGCCAAAATATTAGCAATTCGTTCCTGAGACTCAAAACTGTTTGATGCAACTCCCCTCAATTGTAAAGCTGAATTATTTTTGTCTTCGGGATTCTTTGAAACCAATGAGTTTACAGCCACTCCACAGACATTACTTACAGCTTTAGGGCCGACACTCAAAACCCCTTGCATAAATTTTACAGGGCTTTGCATAATAAATAACCATCCTTGTGCAAACAAGCTACCTAAAGCCTGTAATAAACCTAAGATACTCAATATAAATAGCAGCAAAATTGCTAAAGATATCAGCGGGTGACTCACCAACCAGAAGACGAGAGGGTGAGAATCAATCCAATCTTTAACAGTACCATTGATAGCACTTTGAATGGCATTTGAAGCGACATCGCTCATACTTCCAGCATTGTTAATGCTATCTTCTAATGAAGCCTTAGCCTTTTCTGTAGCTTGATTTACGCTCTCTACAGCTTGGCTAGTGCTTTGATTCAGAGTATTGACCGCAGAGTTAGTAGTTTGATTAATAGTTTCTTTGGCAGTTGTCGCCGAGTGAGAAACAGCATCAACAGCTTTGTTGGTAGTTTCACTAACGCGACTAACCGCTTGATTTGCGAATTCCGATATAGAAATCCTGGCTTTTTCTGTTTTCTCCGCTACAGTACCTAAAGCATTGTTTGTAGCTTGATTAACAACATTAACGGCAGAATTCGTAGTTTGAGTGAGGGCTTCTTTTGCCTTGTCCGCAGATTCGGAGAGAGAAGATTTAGCTTCTGCTGTTGTTTCTGAAACAGAATTAACGGCTTTCCCGACTTGTTCCGTCCAAAATCCTTTCGTTTTTAGAAAGCTTTGAGAAACATCAGGCAGTGCTACTTCCATAGTAAGTGACCTTCATCAACTTAATTTACTGTTTCCAAGTGATTCTAGTATAGCTGGTATTTTTAATAGTTATAATCTGAGCTAATCAGCAGTAAAAAAGCTCCTGCCGTTAAGCAGGAGCCTTTTGCGATTAGACAATCAAATCAGAAATAAATTCGATCGATTAGTCTAAGTCTGGCATAGAAAGTACCGCTTCATTTTCGCGATCGATACCTCTTTCAAAGCCAGCGACAGCCGCGCGAGCGCGACCAGCGTGCCACAAGTGGCCGACCAAGAAGAAGAAACCCATCACAAAGTGGAAACAGGCCAGCCAAGAACGAGGTGACGTAAAGTTAAACGCGTTAACTTCAGTTGCCAAGCCGCCCACAGAGTTCAGAGAACCCAAAGGAGCGTGAGTCATGTACTCAGCAGCGCGGCGAGCTTGCCAAGGCTGAATGTCGTTCTTGATTTTGTTCAAGTCCAAACCGTTAGTACCGCGCAAGGGTTCCAACCAAGGACCTTGGAAATCCCAGAAACGCATCGTTTCACCGCCGAAAATGATTTCGCCAGTAGGAGAGCGCATCAGGTATTTACCCAGACCGGTGGGGCCTTGTGCAGAACCGACGTTAGCACCCAAGCGTTGGTCGCGGATCAGGAAGGTCAAAGCTTGCGCTTGAGAAGCTTCCGGGCCCGTCGGGCCGTAGAATTCGCTAGGGTAAGCAGTGTTGTTGAACCAGACAAAGCAGCAAGCGATGAATCCCATCAGGGACAAAGCGCCCAAGCTGTAAGACAGGTAAGCTTCGCCAGACCAGATTAAAGCGCGGCGAGCCCAGCCGAAAGGCTTGGTCAAAATGTGCCAAACACCGCCAGCGATACAAATCAGGCCAAGCCAGATGTGACCGCCGATGATATCTTCCATGTTGTTGACGCTGACAATCCAGCCTTCGCCACCAAAAGGAGAGCGAACCAAGTAGCCAAAAATCACAGCCGGGTTCAGAGTGGGGTTCGTGATAATACGCACGTCGCCGCCGCCCGGAGCCCAAGTGTCGTAGACACCGCCGAAGAACATGGCCTTAGCTACTAGCAGCAGAGCGCCGCATCCCAACAGAATCAGGTGGTAGCCGATGATATTGGTCATCTGGTTCTTATCTTTCCAGTCGTAGCCGAAGAACGAAGAGTATTCTTCGAGAACTTCCGGGCCGCGAACGGCGTGATAAATGCCGCCCAAACCGAGAACAGCAGATGAAATCAAGTGAAGAACGCCGACTACGAAGAACGGGAAGATATCCGTAACTTCACCGCCGGGGCCGACGCCCCAACCCAAAGTAGCGATGTGAGGCATCAAAATTAAGCCCTGTTCGTACATGGGCTTTTCTGGGATAAAGTGAGCGACTTCAAACAAAGTCATTGCACCGGCCCAGAACACGATCAAGCCAGAGTGAGCGACGTGGGCGCCCAGCAGTTTGCCAGATAGATTGATTAAACGAGCGTTGCCAGACCACCAAGCGAACCCGGAGGATTCTTGGTCGCGACCGCTTGCGTAGGAATTAGAGAGCGTTACCACCCGGTAGAACCTCCAACGATTTTAGATTTTGGATTTTGGGTTTTTTTGTTCCCTAGTAGGGCACGGTATCACCGCGCCTGCCCCGGGGAATAGGGATTTGGATTTCAATTTCAGTTTAAAAAAATTAAATTAATCTGAAATCCAAATCCAGATTTTTTTAAAGTGCGTTACCGCGAGGCAGAACTTCTTCAGGGAAGATGAAATTTTCGTGGGGTTGGTCCGTAGGAGCCATCCAAGCACGAATGCCTTCGTTAAGCAGAATGTTCTTAGTGTAGAACGTTTCAAACTCAGGAT
>NZ_SRRZ01000189.1 GCF_013179805.1 Microcoleus asticus IPMA8
TGACTCTTTGCGGACTGTATAGGGCTTGTCATCCCCAGTCGGCTCATATCTAAATGATGTTACCGACTCCAGCCACGTCAACCCTCTGGGGGAATCAACTTCAAAGACCTTTCCCGCGAACTCTACAGTCCCTTGCACTACCGATGGAATTGTCATAAGTTACCTACTCGTTACCTATTGCTATCTGTAACCAATATAAGTAACCCTATAGGTAACTGTCAAGAGTCACAGAAAATTATTTCAATCCTCCCAGAACCCCTCGAACCTCTGCGGTGCTAGCTGCGTGTATCTGACTGTGTGGTGGATGTTGGCGTGTCCCAGATAATCTTGAATCGCCCTGGTGTCTATCCCCTTAGCCGCCAGGTAGTACCCGCAGCCGTGCCGGAGCATATGGGGGTGTACCGGGAACTGAAGCTGAGCCCCTTCGCCCGACTTGCGGATCATCTTTCTAGCGGCGTCCGCACTCATCGGCCCGCCGCGCTCTGACAGAAATAGAAACGGCGATTCAGAATTTTCTCGCAGCAGTTGCCGGAGCGATCGCAATTCATCGCCGACGATCGGATGGGTTGACGGTCGGGAACCTTTCAGCCGTCTTACATGAAGATGACCGCTCTTAAAATCCACCTGCTGCCAGCGCAAATTTACAAGCTCAGATATTCTCAGCCCGTGACGATACCCCATCAATATCAGAGTTGAGTCACGATGGCCCCAGCGGCCAGATTTAGCGGCCTTCACCATCGCCGTGACCTCAGACTCTAGTAAATACTCCCGGTCGCGGAGTTTAGAATATTTCTGGTTTTTATTTGACTCTCTAGCTTTTAGAAGTGGGGCTTCATTTTCAGACAATGGCGTATCAAGCATCTTGGCAACCAAATCAGCCCCAACACTCTAGCTTTTGAGGCAGAAGCTAGAGTGTTTGCGATCAGCGTAACTTGGGAAAGATTTGGAATGATTGCCACATCTTGTAGATTCCAAACTCTCTTTCATTTGCTTTCCACTGCGCTATCCCTCCGTCAACGGTCTGAACCTCCGATCGGGCTTTTGCTAAATGTTGAACCTGCTGAGCCTTTAGGTTTTCCAAGTTAATACGTGCAGCATCAACTTGTAATCGAAGGTCAGAGAGAGCAATGTGAGTTTGTTGAGTTTGCATACTTTGAATTTTGAATTTGTCTTATTTAGTATCAACAGATTTCTCAAAACAGATTTTAGCTGGAAACTTTAGGACAAAAATTGCGATCGGTCCAGGGTGAGGT
This sequence comes from Microcoleus asticus IPMA8, assembly GCF_013179805.1. GTDB lineage: Bacteria > Cyanobacteriota > Cyanobacteriia > Cyanobacteriales > Microcoleaceae > Microcoleus > Microcoleus asticus. Next base: position 1,254 of record NZ_SRRZ01000189.1, read on the forward strand.
CTGCGAATTGCAGGGGGCTGTTAGGTATCTCAAAGTGCCGTTATAAATACTAAATACCTAACCTCGGGACTGCTACAGCTTCATCAAATCGCCAGCGATGAACTCGTGCTGCTGGCAGAATGAAACCTCTTTATCGAATTTCACTACCAAACCTGTGTGGGTAGAGTACGGACGGATGTCTGTAATGACTCCTCTGACGCCTTGGTACAGCCCGCCAACATCCTTAACCACAACCCGATCACCTACCTCCAAAATTCTGGGAGTAGGTTTTTTGGGAGTTGATATTGCTTCAGTTTTTTCTGGTGCGGGAGTCACCTGATCGACTTCCTTACATACCTTACTGACCTTACATCCATCGTCAGCAGTCTCAAAAGTGGGTGTAAGCCTTGCCTTACATACCTTACTTCCACTTTCACTGGAAACTAGATTCTCTACTACATCATCCTCTCTCATCTCGTGAGAAATTTTTGCATCGCGAAGACTTTCGGTATGTAAGGTATGTAAGGTATGTAAGTCAATGGTTTCAGCCGTTTTTTCCGATGTAAGGGCGGTTGTAAGGTCTGTAAGGTATGTAAGGCCACCATCCTGGCACTCGTCTTTCACACAAATCCAGTCTGGAATGTGCGGGCGATGGCTTGGTTGTTGGTCATCATCTTCATTGAGCGCTCGATCCAAGAAGCAGGGCAAAACTCGTAGCCCTTCCCAGAAAGCTGGTTGACGCTTAGCTTTACCGTTTGTCCAGATAACCTCGCTAGGACAATACTGTTTTGCCAAAACCCGCTGCAACCTTTGGATAAATTTTTGGTAAGACAGCGGACTGAGATTGTGGACTTTGCAGTATGCCTGATACCAACTATGTAGGTCGTTACCGCCGTGAGTTTCTGTGCCTGGTAAAAAGCAGCGATCGACAAAAGATTTAACACCGTCCCCAATAATTGCCGCTTCTTGTTGGAGAGCCAGCAACACGGGATTTGACATGGGTAATGTCAGGATGTTGTCGCGCTCTACCTTATCCATGCTCAAAGCCCATCCCGCAATCTCCCCCAATTCCTCAGAGAGTTTTTGCCCCAAGTCTGGATCAATATTTTTTGTGGATTTTATTGTCGGGATGGGGTAGCACCGCCTGTTCCATCCGTCGCCCGCGTGCTCGATTGGAAGGTGCTCAACCGAGGCAACCGCAAACCGTATATTCCATTTTTTCTGGATGGCTTTCGGCACATAGAGAGCGCGGCCAGACATCGGGCCGTTATCCACCAATTCATAAAAAGCCTTCAAACCTGACTGAAATCCTCCCGTATCGGGAATGTAGAAAAAACTTTTGCCCAGTAGGAGTTGGTAGCGGCCTTCAGGTTTTCCAAGCTCTGAGAAATCTTGAGAAGATGATGAGGATTCATTGCCTACCAAGTTTTCCATCAGTCGCAAAACTGTACCTTTGCCGTCGCCGCTGTTTCCGATAAAGTGCGGGAACCGACCGTAAGGAGCTGTCGGGTCTAGCAGTGCAGACATGAAAGCTCTGATAGCTGGAATTTGTGCTTCCCCAAAAGATGAAAGCAGAAATTGCTTGAGAGTTGGCGACAAACCAGCATTTTCTACGTAGTTGTAGGGCGAACACTCCAGCAGATAGTGTTCTTTATTGTGGGGTTCTAGTTTCCCAGTCCTGGTGTCAACAGTCCCGTTCAAGAAAGCTTTGAGATGTCGATTAGCGGTTTTGTCTTTTCTGTGAAGGGTTCGACGGCAATATTTGAGCGTGGCCTCTAAGTTTTTGCTCGTCCCAAATTTATAGTTTTTGCCGACCTCTGCCAGCTCGTAGCATTCCTCGGCAAAATCTCCGATCGCTTTTGCTACGTCAGCATCTTCTCTCAGTTGCCAGTGAGTGCCGCAATCTTGGAAAAAAGCGCCGCCATCTGAGACAAACCAGTCATCGCCAAACAAACTTTTCCGGCAGTGCACCTCAAAAGTTGTGTTTTTGCGGACAAGAAATTTACCGGGCCCGTCGCCATCCTCTTCATCAAAAGTTTTTGACTCCCAGCTTTTAAAATCTGTAGCAGCCGAAAGCGCCTTCCTGAAAGCCTCTATCCCTTTTTTCTGGATCAGGTCATCCATCCCCTTAGTCTCCCCTTCTGTTCCCATCTCCCAGTTTCCCGTAGCAATGTAAACAGGGACATTAAATTTTAGAAGTTGGCGACCTAATTTTCGCTGTGCCGAGTTGATGAAGGGATTGACGGCGGCATCAGCATCAAAAGCAATAATAAAGCCAAGCCCAGCGCGGGCATATTTTTCGAGAGTCGGGATTAAGTAACGCTTGCCTTGCACGTCATGATTTTTCCCAGTTAACCCATTCTCGACTCCTGTTAATCCGATCGTCGGCAAATTATTGCTGCAACCGGCGATCGCTTTCCAGTCACCCTCGGTAATTATTAGACACGGATGCCCGTTAACTTGGTAACAAGTTTTTTCTAAATTAATCTTGTCCCAATAATCCGGCTGGTAGGGGCTGGTGGGGATAAGTGCATCGCAGCCGTGGTCGGTTAGAGGTATCAGACATTTTAGAGCTTTTTTGTCTCCCTCTTTTTTCCAAGGGCGATCGGGGCGATATTGTATTTGGGTTGTTTGCCCACAAAATAGAAGGCCAGCAGATTTAGCCTCATAGCCTAAACAGAATTCCGCTTCTTCCTTTGTCACGCTCCGAAATGTCGCCCGCGTCCAATCATTAAGCAGACTGCGCTTTTCGGCGTCCGCTTGATGCTTAGTGTTGAGAAAAAATGTCGATGAGTAAGTTTGAGTAGATTTAGGTAGTTCTTGACAATCTTGGATAGATTCAGTTAATATCGGACAAGATTGTGTGGATTCGAGTAAGGTTAAGTCACTTGAAGCGTGACCGCCGATCGCGTTAGTATTGTCCCTAGTCATGATTTTTCCCGCACCTGGCGGGGCTAATTGTGTGGAATCAAAGAGCCGTTGCAGTTCGGGTACCAATCGATAGCAGCGGTTTTTTGGTGTCTAAATTTTTAGAAGATTTTAGGGCATAGAGAAAGGTACCGCCCTTTTGTTGCGGAAATATACTTGCGTCATTTTTCTATCTCTGAGAATTTCTACCTGCACTGACTAATGCACTTTTCTCACCAGAGGATACGGTGCTGGTGAAAATATGTTGGTTTGGTGGTCGATTGCGGATATCTGCCCCCATATATCCTGACCCCCTTTCTATTTAACACGAGGTCATACACTACAACCAAAATTTTGGACAAATTTTGTCCCGGCAACGGACTGGAAACGTAAAAAAAACTCACTCGTCGGATTTAAAGGTAAAAGCGTGCGACGACTCGCTCGCAGAAAGAGTTTTACTCAATTTTGCCTAACCACTCTCTACCGCATGGATATTAATATCCACGAGTGAGTTTTTCCAGAGAATAATGGGCGTCAAATGTCCAAAATTTTGGACAGATTTTGCCTCTATTTACCTAACCAGTCTCTACCTCTTCGGTATTAAGGGCGAAGAGTGAGTTTTCCACGGGAAACGCTTGACAGACCAGGGTTTGGCTAAGCGGTCTCTACGACATCGGTATTAAGGTCGATGAATTAGTTTTTCACGGGAGCGAGGCTCGGTTTTTGTCCAACATTTAGGACGGATTTTGCCCCGAAAATCACCCTTGTTTACCTAGCCAGTCTCTACGGTGTCGACCTTAAGGGCGACACATTATTTTTTGGAGAGAAACGCAGACAGAGAGCAGGTTTCAGAAAAAACAGTTTTTGGGGTATTTTGATGCTTTCTGACTGAGCTTTTATGCTTAATTTTGGGGTTATACCGGGTATCCCTGACCCGGTAAGTCGCGGCTGAGGCAGGCCATAAGCCAGCCCCCTCCCGGCCCACGTTAGTTACTCGCCGACGACGCGATGATATTCAGCCTCAGCAGCCTTATATTTTGCCCCGCCTCCTCTGGTCAGTCCCCAAATTTCATTAATGATTTTCAACTTGCCCCACCCTTTTGCCTTGAGTTCGAGTATGCGTTCAGCACGTTCGTTTTCAGCGTTCGCTGAAGGTTCAGCTAGTTGATCAGAGTCTGAGTGTTCATCATCATCGGAAGTCAAAGCCAGAGCGCGTTCGAGATGTTCAACAGGGTTCAAGATTTCTTCAGCTTCCTTCCGTCGCTGCTGCTCGGCTACATAAATTGAAGTGCTAAGTTCATCAGCCACGTCGGCATCAATAGCCCGCGCTTTCATCGCCTCAAATTCCTCCTCTTTTGCCACCTTCAAGGCAGAGCGACGCGCCTCGAAACAGCAGGCAAAACCAGACACCAGGGCAATGCCTTGCATGAAATTGTGCAGGGGAATCTTGCGAGAAAAAATGAATGGTGGAGCTAGCCAGAGGGCAAGCCCAGAAACCGATAACACCGAAACTTTTAGGAGCGACATAACATCACCCCCACGCCAACCAATGCTCCGATTGTGCTGGCAATCAGTCGAAAGCGAAGCTGTAGCAGATTGATTTTCAAAATAACGATGATTGCGTCGTCAAGCAGCCAAGCGCTAGCGCTGACAATGAGTTTAAGTGCGAACAACGCCTGTACAAATGCCAGAGCATTCGGGTGCAGCGATGCCAGCCAGCAAAGGAAGCTGGAAGCAATCGCAGTCAGCAGAAAATTGTTGCCCAGTGCGATCGCCTTTATCATTGCTCCGAGCCTCCCAGTAATTTGGCTTTGATAGCTTCAATCCTTTCAGTGGCGCGGTTTTCTGCTTTTTCCAATCCCATACCTAACCGGGCATAACCAGGGCGCAAGCCGTGTAAGTGTTTAGCCAAGCCCACATCAGCTTTTTTCTTCGTGAGTTCGCTAGTGCTAACAATCTTTTCGTACCCCCGGTGTGCTTTGTGTACTTTCGCGTCCGCTTCCTCAATCTGCCCCAAGGACTTGTAAGATTTTTTGGCATGACGAGCGTTCTCGGTTTTTTCTTTGGCGAGCTTCTTCATGGCGTCCGCTTCTTCCTTTGTGAAGTAGCGCGGGGCATCCACTACGGGTGTTGTGCGGATGCTAGTGAAGTTGCCGGGATTGAGCGGTGTGATAACGCTGGCATCGGTTGGAGCGGTTAACTTCTCAGACTTGCTGCTGATAGCGTCGCTACTTTCGCCGCCAAACAGTCGGGTCATTGTTCCCATTACTTTTGCTCTCCCTTGTTAAAAATTTGGTGAATTTCGTTCTTTAGTGCGATCGCTTCTTTCAAGCTTTGAATGATTTTTGCCGTCTGGTCTAATGCGCCGTACTGCATGATGATTTGAGTGATGCGCTCTTGAGAGATTTCTGAATCTCGCAGGTAATCGTGCAAAATATGGCGGTAGGCTAAGTTGCCGGGAATTGTCCAGCCGTTCGCTTGCAGCCATCCGATATCAAGCGATTCATTGAGCGGGTTGAATTGAGTCATTTTGCTCCTATTTGAATTTGAATCTTGACTGGCGGGAGTAAGTTGAGCGGATTGATTCGCGGCCACAAACTCAAAACCAACACAGCAAAGCCAACCGACGCTAGAGACACGGCGATTAATTGCCCGAAGTCTATCCACTCAAAAAAGTTGATTGACTGATGCTGATTGACTGGTGCTAGTGCAATTTCTGCTGGTTTGCGATCGAACTCCAGCCCGTGAGCTAGCAAGAGTTTTTCCCACGTCGCCGTCGCTGTGAGCTTTCCGTGTTGCCGTGCTTGCTCGTTTGTGAGATTGCAGTCAAAAGCTAATTGCTTCAAGTGTTCAATTCGGCGGCGTGACCGCATCGGCTCAGCCATGACTGACAAGCCTCAGCGTGTTGCCTGCGGTCGGTTCGCCATCAAAACAGGGGTATGAGCATTCGCTGCAAGTGCTGTGTGTCCAGTAAATGTAATAAACCCATGTATCGCGGGGGTAGTACGAGCCATCCTCCGGCAAATAGCACAGCCCCACAACTTCGCCAAAATCAGTAGCAGACTGGGGAGCGTCCTCATCCTCGTTTCCCTCCCAGTCCTGGGCAACCAGGTCGCCAATATTGAATACTGGCAAAGGGCGCTTACTAGGAGAAGCAGGCTGAACACGCGGAACGAGAAACGGCAAACCGACCGCCGCTAACCCTTGTAGTAGTTCGCGCCGGGGAAATGTAAAGTGTTGCGATCGCCCCTGGAGGCAATCACCTGAAATTGTCATAATTGTTAAGCTCCAAACGTTTGACGAGAACGGTTTGGGGAAGTCGTGACTTGGTTAGCATCGCAAGTGCTGCTCAGTCGCGCATCAATCTTCCTTAAACTTACGATCGCAGATTCCTAGAGAAATGACAACCCCTGCAACGGTAAAGTTTTGTGCGAGTAAAGACCCGTTTTGAGGGGCGTGATTCCTAATTTCCCTTTTGGGGTTTACCCTTCAATTATCTCTAAAATCGTCTTCATCTCAGCGGGCGTAACTTTTGATTTGGGATACTTGGCTTTGAACCGGTTGAGCAAGTCGTAAGCGTTGGGTAAATCTTTCTCGACAGTGGGTAATTTTTGTTTCAGGTCAGAGAGTTCCGATCGCACTTCTTCCAGCTCTTCCGACAGATCCTCTATTTCTTGTTGAAGCTTTGATTGCTTTGCATATTCTTCATCACCTGATTCCTCTATTGTCTGTAGATAGAATTGCGCCGTTGCAGAATGAGCGACTTTCTCTGCCGCAAATTGCGATCGCACTTCCTGCACTTCCTCTCTCAATTTATTGGTGACTGCGGTATAGTTGGCGCGGGCTTCCTCAGCTTGAACGTCTAATTCATCAATCCGAGCCTGCTTCTCTTGGAGCCTCCGAGATTGCGATTCATCTCGATATTTCAAGGCTGAGATTTCCTCTTGCAATTTCTGCCTTTCTTCTCTGTCCTTGATAAGCAGCAAGCGGTTGCGTTCTTTAAGTTGCTCAATCTCTGTATAGAAGCGATGGTAAGGCGGGCGCAATTCCTCCAACTCTTGTTTGAGCGATTCATTCTCTGCCTTCAGGTTAACTATCTCAATCTGTAACTCGCTGTCTGTAACCTCATCAGGCTTGAGTAACTCAGGGGAATCACTCAAGCCCTCAATTTTCCCGGCAGTTTACTCCTCAAGGCTTCTATAGATTCTTGCAGCGCTTGCACTTGGGATTTTAAGGCAGTGAATTCCCCAGTAGTCACTGTATCTGTAACTGTATCTGTAACTGTATCTGTAACTACTTGTTTGCTTTCTTCTGTAACTTCTGTAACTTTATCTGTAACCCGTGGTTGTGGGGGAGTATTCAGCGCCTCTGCAATCTCCTCAAGCTTTGCTGTGCTTATTTCCGAGGACTTGCCGATATACTTTTTATGCAACCTCCCCGCCATCTTTCTGTAACCATACCAGTAGTCACCCCCCTTGCCTGACTCTTTGCGGACTGTATAGGGCTTGTCATCCCCAGTCGGCTCATATCTAAATGATGTTACCGACTCCAGCCACGTCAACCCTCTGGGG
>NZ_SRRZ01000019.1 GCF_013179805.1 Microcoleus asticus IPMA8
CTCATCCGATAGTTGTTTTAGGTCAGGGAGTTTTTTCATTCCTTTATCTAATGTCTATCTCGTTCTCTTGTCAAGGGGGTTGAGCAATTACAAATAATCGAATAAAAACACATTATTTTTAAGGGAAATAACTTAAATTAAGCAATAAGTTAAATGAAGCTTTAAAATACATAAAATAGATTGTACGCGAGTATCTGTAGCGAAATGGTAATGCCGTGTCAGGTGTTGGTATCAGCGACTTTAAATAATTCGTATCTGATTAATGATTAGACTTTTTGCATAAATCTTGAGATAGGGAAATCGTAGATGCAACGCAAATGCAACGCAAATGCCTTTCAAAATAGGAGAACAATGCCTGCAAAAGATATATTGAAGCAAGACTTTTTAAAAGCGGTATAAAAACCGGGCATTCGATCTCCGTAATTCGATCGGCTATTCATCCCACACTTACATTAATGTAATACCATTAAAAAAAGAATTAAGTGTAGCCAAGCTCGTAACTTATACAGAATCAGTCATTCCCAATCTAAAATCTAAAATTGTATGAGTGTCAGGCTACCGGCCAACAAAGCTAAAATAAAACAAAGACCAAACCTGAAAGGCTATTATTATTGTGAGTGATTCTACCCTAGAGCAGATTTTGAAATTGGCAAGTCAGCGAGCTTCGGCCGCTGAGGTATACTACCTGTCGAGTCAAGACACGCCGATCGAATTTGAAAACAATCGCCTCAAATCCCTACAAACCAAAGCACTGCAAGGCGTAGCACTCCGGCTGATTCACTCTGGCAAAATCGGTTTTGCCAGTTCCACAGATTTAACGCGGATAGACGATTTAGTAGATGCAGCGATTCAAACAGCCGAAATCGGCGACCCCGCAGAATTTGAACTAGCCTCCAACTTCCAGCTAAAAGGCCCGGAAACCACCTACACTCCGCCCACAACTCAAGAATTAGTCGAAAACGGCAAAAACCTGATCGAGCAAGTTCACGCCTACAATCCCGATATTATGGTAGATGTGGGCTTTCACGTCCGCAGCGGCATCGTCAAAATTGCCACCACGCAAGACGTGTATGCCGAAAGAAGCAGCCAAATAGTCAGCGGCTCGATCGCGGGAAATTTGGTACAGGGAGAAGACTTTATGCAAGCATACAGTTACGACGTAGCGCGCGATCGGCCCCTGGACACCAACAGCATCCTCCAATCACTCCTCGAAAAATACCGCCTCGCTGAACATTCAGCCACCATCACCAGCGGTTCCTACCCAGTATTATTTACCCCCAGAGCCGCCGCTAGCACCCTCGGCAGCTTGTTTGATACCATCCTTTCAGGTCAAACAGTAGTTCAAAAAGCCTCTCCCCTAGCCGACAAAATCGGCGAAACCTTATTTGACGAACGCTTTACCTTTTTTGAAGACCCCACTTTAGGCCCTTCTGCTTGCCCCTTTGACGACGAAGGTACGCCCACCACCCGCAAAGTCTTGATAGACAAAGGTACTGTCACCGGATTTTATTGGGATCGCAGGTGGGCCGCTCGCGCCGGTGTACAATCAACCGGCAACGGTTTTCGTGGCGGATTGTCTCGCCCAGGCCCTGATTTGACTAACTTTTGCATTTCCCCAGGAAATACCGCCACTCAAGACTTGATTGCTAGCATGGACGAAGGTCTAATAGTAGAGCAAGTTTTAGGTGCCGGTCAGTCCAATCAGTTAGCTGGCGAATTTTCTGTCAATTTGGACTTAGGCTATAAAGTAGAAAAAGGCAAAATAGTCGGCCGCGTCAAGAATACAATGGTGGCAGGCAGCATTTTTGAAGCCTTTAAAAATTTGGCAGATTTGAGCAGCGAAGCCGAATGGGTAGGCGGTGCGGCATATTTGCCGAGTATGCTGTTTCAACAGTTGGGTGTAGCTTCCAGGCAATAAGTTCAGTGCGGTTAATTCCAGGTAAGGCCGACACTGCTGCCAGCAAAATGTTAGCACTCACGTCAAAAAAACCTGCTTCTGCCACAAATCCTCTGTGAAATCGCCTTTTGGCAGCCCAGAAACCTGGTTTTTGGTAAGCAGTTCCTAAGTCCAGACGTGCAAAACAAACATAGAAACAGTGTCGGCCATTCAGCGCTTTGCTAATTCATGCAAATAGGGAAAAACAGGGAAAAAGGTACAATGAAAGAGCAAAATGTCAAGGATGGAACTCGGAAGAAGAAAAAGCACTTTTTCTTTCTTTTACCTTTGGTTTTTTGCCTTTTAACTCTAGTGACTGGATGCGTTCAGTACGATGTCGGGGTTAACTTTGAGAGTCAAACTCGCGGCGAAATCGTGCAGCACATTAAACTGGGGGAAAGGTTGACGAGCTTCAGCAGCCAAACTGTTGCAGAATGGTTGAAAAGCGTAGAACGCCGGGTGAGGTTGCTGGACGGAAAAACTAAACGGCTTTCCGATACAGAAGTTCTAGTGACGATTCCTTTCAATAATGGAGCCGAGTTGCAAGACAAGTTCAACCAATTTTACAATCCGATCGCACCAACCACAAAATCTCGGGTCGCAAGTCCGCTAGAAACCGATTTGCCGAAGTTTGAATCTCACCTGAGTGTCAAGCAGAATAATTTGTTATTGGTGCTGCGAAATCGGTTGAGTTTGGAATTGGATTTGCGCTCTCTTTCTCTGATTTCCTCTAACGGCAGTCTGCTGCTGAGTCCGGGGGGACTTTTGGAGCTAGATTTTAGCTTGAACACGCCTTGGGGTGCCAAAAGTATTGAAACTGTCGCCGGTGCGCTGGTTCCCGAAAGCTATCAGCAGGGAAAACAGTTAGTTTGGAAGCTCAAACCCGGGGAAGTTAACTATTTGGAGGCCATATTCTGGATTCCCAGTCCCGTGGGAATTGGGGCGCTGATTATTGCCTTATTTGTGGCGGCGGGCATTGCTTTGAAATATCAAATATTGCCAGCACTGGGAATCGGCAAGAAACCGCAAAAAATCGGTCAAACCTAAAGAGAATATGTCCTGCCGGGGCGGGTTAACCAATCTCTTCAATCAACTCTCCGAGCTACAATAAACCCGCCCCTCCCTGAATATTATGTTTAATTGAAAAGATTTGATATTATCAAAAAAACTGGGAACATCTGCCAAAAAACAGTTGACAAATGCCCAATAATTTGCTTAACCTGAATTGAGAATTAGGGACAGAGAAAATGCGATCGCTAAATTTCTTCTTTATCTTTCTGATTTGCTTGGCTCTAGTATTGTTCAGCATCGAAAATACACAGCCCGTCGCGATTCAAGTTATCAAAGGCGTCGAAGTTAAAGGTCCGCTGTGCCTAGAACTAATTATGGCGGCAGGATTAGGGGCAATACTAGCGTGGCTGTTCAGTCTGTGGTCGAGAATGCAGCGAACCCTCGCCTCGCGCCAACAACTCCGCCAAGTTCGCGAAAAAGAGCAGCGGATTCAGGAATTAGAAGAAAATCTTGAACGCTATAAAGCCGAAGTAGAAGGCAAACAACCTTTGTTAGAAAGTGCAGAACCGATAAGTTTAGAAATAGCAGCCATTGAGGGCACAACTGCTGAAATAACCGCCAATTAACTTGATATGCTCTCTGGTTTCTCACAGGCAAAATCTAAAATCTAAAATCTAAAATCTAAAATCGAATGGCCGTTTCCCGAGACCAAGATGGCTTAGAAACGATTTCCGAGGGGATCGCAATTTTAATTGACCTCGCCGAACGGGGAGAAATCGATCCTTGGGACGTTAAGGTCATTGAAGTGTTCGATCGATGTTTGAGCAAGCTTACGAATGCCTGCGATGCCGATCAGACTACGGATTTCTCTGATTTGTCCCACTCCGGCCAAGCATTTTTGTACGCTTCAATGCTGGTGTTGCTCAAAGCAGAAAGTATCGTCCTCTCAGAATCCCCCGCGGATTCCGACTCGGCCGACGAGGCGACACTCGAAGACGCAGAGCACTCAGGAGGGCGACACTTGCCCCAGCATTTGGAACGGCAATTGCGCCGTCGCGGTGTAGCTCAACTACCGCAAAAACGCCCGGTGACCCTCCCAGAACTGATCGAGCAGTTGCAGCTAATGAAAGCAGCAATGGAGCAGACAGTTACCCCCCGGCGGCGCCCTACCTCAAAAATGCGATCGCAAGCAGCCCAGGCTATCTTTGAGCTAGCTCACCAAGAAAATTTGGTGGAAACTGCTAGTGAACTCGATCGCTTTCTGGCAGAACGGGGCTCGGAAATTGACGAGGGTTGGCTCGACTTGGAACAACTGCTGGAACTTTGGCATCATAAGGATTTGCACTCCTCTGTTGACCCAGAAGTCCCGGTATCGACTGGGGAATTTCACTTGCCAAATCATGACCGCGTGGGTATTTTTTGGGCGTTGTTGCTGCTGTCGGCTCAGTCTAAAGTAGAGTTGCTTCAAGAGGAGTTTTACCAAGACCTCAAAATCCGCGCGCTTTGAGCTTGGAGGAGCATCAGATCGGGTTTTGGGGCGGGTTTACCAGTCTCTCGAACTCTTGACAGCTATCCAGGCGAACCCGCTCCTAGAGCAATTGTACGTGCATTCACCCGGACTTGATATTATTTCTGATTTCTGGTTCGTTAAATCTAGGTAGATTAGCAATAAATGATTGATAGCCTGGTACGATGTCGCCTATAAACAGGTCAGGATTTTGCTGCGATCGATTCGAGCGCAATCGCTAGCATCTAATTGTTGAGTTTATATCAATTAACAGAGGGTTGAGGAAGTTAAGAATGAAAGCGATGATTCTGGCGGCCGGTAAAGGCACTCGCGTCCGTCCCATTACTCAGACAATACCCAAACCGATGATTCCCATCCTGCAAAAGCCAGTGATGGAGTTTTTGGTTGAATTACTCCGCCAGCACGGATTTGACCAGATTATGGTCAATGTTTCCCATTTGGCAGACGTGATTGAAAACTACTTCCGTGACGGTCAAAAGTTTGGGGTACAAATTGGCTATTCTTTTGAAGGGCGAATTGAGGAGGGAGAAATGATTGGAGAGGCTCTCGGTTCGGCTGGCGGCATGAAACGAATTCAGGACTTCTCGCCGTTTTTTGACGATACTTTTGTGGTGCTCTGCGGCGACGCTTTGATTGACTTGGACTTGACTGCTGCTGTGAAGTGGCACCGGGAAAAAGGGGCGATCGCTACTATTGTTATGAAATCGGTTCCCCGCGAGGAGGTTCCCAGTTACGGAGTGGTAGTAACAGACGATTCTGGCAAAATTAAAGCTTTCCAAGAAAAACCTTCTGTAGAGGAAGCTCTGAGTACCGACATTAACACTGGTATTTATATTTTTGAACCGGAAATATTCAATTACATCCCTTCGGGTAAGGAATACGATATCGGTTCGCAGTTATTCCCCGCGCTAGTAGCAGCAGGCGCGCCTTTTTACGGGATTAGCATGGACTTTGAGTGGGTGGATATCGGCAAAGTTCCTGACTATTGGCGGGCAATTCAGAGCGTCCTGCTCGGACAAGTTAAAAATGTTTCGATTCCGGGAATTGAAGTGCGCCCCGGCATTTACGCTGGTTTGAATGTAGCTGTCAACTGGGATAAGGTTGATATTACTGGGCCTGTGTACATTGGGGGGATGACAATCATTGAGGATGGAGCAAAAATTGTCGGCCCGACAATGATCGGCCCAAATTGTTGGCTTTGCAGTGGCGCCACTGTGGAAAACAGCGTGATTTTTGAGTATTCCCGTTTGGGTCCGGAGGTGCGGTTGGTTGATAAACTGGTGTTCGGGCGCTACTGCGTTGATAAAACTGGGGCTGCGATCGATTTGCAAGCGGCTGCTCTCGATTGGCTGATTACTGACGCTCGCCAAGTTTTACCCACTCAACACGGAGAAGAGCGGCGGGCGATCGCAGAAATTCTCGGTAGTCATCCTGAATAATTGGTAATTGGTAATTGCTAATTGGTAATTGCTCAAGGTAAGGTGCGCACTGCGCACCCTACTTTTACAGTTATTATCTCAGCTTTCAATTCTGGCAAGGTGCTTAGGTTGACCCTACATTTTAAGACTGAAGATAAGTATATTGGCTGAGACTCCGCTCGTAATTTTGCAGCAAAAGTTGGGCCTCGGAAAGAGTAATTTTATTTTGCTGCAAAGCTGCTTCTGTCTGACGGCGGATGCTTTCAACCAAACTTTCTGAATCGTACTGTACGTAGCTGAGAACTTCTTTCATAGTGTCTCCTTTCACAACGTGTTCGATATGATAGCCAGAAGGTGTTAGCTGAATGTGAACTGCATTAGCATCTCCGAATAAGTTGTGAAGGTTGCCCATAATTTCTTGATAAGCACCTCCTAAAAATAGTGCCAAATAGTAAGGTTCTCCAGGTTTGAGAGTATGCAGTTCCAAAACCGACTTCACATCTCGTAAATCAATAAATTGGTCGATCTTGCCGTCGCTGTCGCAGGTGAGATCGGCTAAAATACCGCGTTGAGTTGGTTCTTCGTCGAGTCGGTTAATTGGCATAATTGGGAACAATTGGTTAATTGCCCAACTGTCTGGTACGGACTGGAAAACAGATAAGTTGATGTAATAAATGGACGCCATCACCTTTTCTAAGTCTTCCAAATCGTCCGATACATATTCTTTTTGCCGCGCGATCGCCTGTATTTTATCGCAGCAAGCCCAGTACAACTGTTCGGTTTTCGCCCGTTCCGCAATTCCCAAATAGCCTAAGTTAAATAAACTGACTGCTTCTTCCTTGAATTGGATAGCATCGTGATAAACTTCTTGGTAATTCTCGGGACTGATAGATTGGTAAATTTCGTAAAGATTGCGCGGAATTTGGTGCGCGTTTTCATCTACTGGTTCTGGTACTTCTCTGGGGACATCGCTAGTACCGAGTACGTCAAAAACTAACACTGATTGGTGAGAAGCGATCGCCCGCCCGCTTTCGCTAATGATAATTGGAACCGGAATTTTGCGCTCGTCGCAGGCATCTTTCACTCCCGCTACTACGTCGTTAGCGTAGTTTTGCATATTGTAGTTTTTGGAAGCGTGGAAGTTTGTTTTAGATCCGTCGTAGTCAACGCCTAGTCCGCCGCCTACGTCCAAGTAGTTCATATTAGCTCCCAATTTAGCCAATTCTACATAAATGTGGCTGGCTTCTCGAATGGCGTCTTTGATGACGCTAATTGAGGAAATTTGAGAGCCGATGTGGAAGTGCAGTAACTGCAAACAGTGGAGCATTCCAGCTTTTTCTAGTTCGGCGACTGCACGGATAATTTCAGGAATTGTCAAGCCAAATTTTGCCCGATCGCCCGTGGAACCTCCCCAGCGGCCAACGCCTTTGGTAGTGAGTTTTGCTCGCACTCCCAAAATCGGTTTAATTCCTAATGCTTTGCTCGCGGCGATTGCGAGTTCTACTTCCTCTATTTGCTCCAGCACAATTACGGAAGTTTGCCCTAGCCGCTGCGCCAAAATAGCAGTTTCGATGTATTCGCGGTCTTTGTAACCGTTACAAATTAATAAAGCGCCTGGGTTTTTCAAGGTCGCCAAAGCTATCATTAATTCCGGTTTCGAGCCGGCTTCCAGTCCGAAGTGATGGGGTTTACCAAAACGCACCAAATCTTCAATTAATTGTCGGTGCTGGTTGCATTTGACTGGAAAGACACCTCGATAGACATTTTTGTAATTGTAGCGAGCGATCGCTCTGGCAAAACACGAATTTAAGCGCTCGATCCGGTCTTCCAAAATATCAGAAAATCGAATCAGCAGGGGCAAAGCCAAATTTCGCTGTTTCAGGGATTCTACCAGTTCGCACAAGTCGAGGGAACCGCCGCGATCGCCCTTGGGAGACACTGTAACGTGACCGGCTGCATTGATCGAAAAATACGGTTCGCCCCAACCTTGAATGCGGTAGAGTTTCTCACTATCTTCTATTGTCCAAGATTTTTGTGGCAGTTGAGCCGCCGTTACTAAAGCACTGTCTGGTGCCGCCAAACTCGTGACTGTTGGCGAGTGAGTCGATAGCGGATCGAGATCGGAGAAAGCAGCGGTGGCTGGGGAACTCATAAAAATACTCGGTAAGTGGGAAACTCACTGGCTTGAGCCAAGAGAGGAAAACGGCGCGGCGATTTCAATCGCCTTGAATCCCCTTGCGGGGTTGGAGAGGTATGATTGCCTCTCCAATACGGGGTATGGTTGCCCCGTCTCCCTTTCGGGGTAATGTTCGCTTCGCCAAGGTTATAAAGGCTTGTCACGCTTACAGCACTGTCTCAGTGACTTTAAGACTGTTTAACTGTAAACAACAGAGCGGAAAACTAGCGTCGCATTCTCCGGTGTTATGACCTGAATAACGTAGTCAGCTAAGACTTAGGCTGGTCAGCACAGCTTGCTTGATCTCTCTTACAAGCTCAGTGGCTTTAGCCCTGAGTTACTGACCTTATCGGAAACCTCTTTTAGGAGTGGTCAAATAGATAGTTTATCGCATATATCGGGTTTCCTGATGCAGTTGAAAAATCACTTTGGCTACACGGGCCGGCGATTTTAGATTTTAGATTTTAGATTTTAGATTTTAGATTTTAGATTTTAGATTTTAGAATTGACTCTACAGATGGATGAAGGTGGGGGATTGAACTAAAATCTCAACCGTAATAGCTCTGCTGGACTCATTTCTTCAAGCAAGTATCCCTATGCAGGTGAACTCGGAAACCGGGTTTCTGAGTTCACCTGCGCCAGGAGAGTTGTCGGACGATCGCTCGCCCGACACACACTAACCAAAAATCACCTCCGGCGGCGCCATGTCAGCCCCCATCATCAATCCCCCGTTGCTAGACTTCTTCAAGCCGGGTTGAGGTGCTTTTTCTGGGGTCTTCTGAGCCGGTGCAACTGAGGCTGGCGGTGTCACCTGCGTTGGAGGTACTGCCTGTGCTCCTGGCACCACGGGTTGCTGCGACAGCCAACCCAAACCCCCTACAGCCCCAGCCATCAAAGCGGTGTAGCCGATGTACAAATGCACCGGACGCATTTGAAAGCCTTCGCTTGAGTCGGAATCGGAAACGGACACATACATAGTGGGAATTGGACTCGGAGCGGGTTTGGGCAAAGCATTCGCCATAGCGCTGCCGTCTAGTCCCAAGGCGTCGCCGAGTCTCCGGATAAAACCTCTAACGTAAATATCTTGGGGCAGTTTGTCGATTTCCCCATTTTCGATCGATTCGATGTGGTGCAGCGGTACGAGAGTTTGACTGTGGAGTTGCTGCAGGGATAGGGAGCGAATTTGCCGTCCCTTGCGCAATTCTCTACCCAACTCCCGCAGGCACTCTTCTCGGTGTTGAACGGCTAAAGCTGCTTCTTCTTCCTTGGTGAGTTTTTTTGGCTTCTTGGGAAAACCGAACCCTGGGAAGGATTTTCCGGGGACGGTGACAGTTGCAGGTGGAGCCGACTCGACTTTAATTTCGTCTTGGGGCGCTTGTTTGCTGTCTTCAGAAGTGTTAGGCTCTCGATCGGAATTTTCTGTGTCGGACTCGGTTTGGGGCGGCGCTTCCACACTAGCGCTGCGCCAATAGAAGACAGGAACAGTTACTGGTGGCTCCAATTCTTTAATTTCTGTGACCGTCTCAATGGCGGGACTTAAAGCAGCAAAACTCTGTTGGGCTACTTGCGGTTCAATTTTGTTTTGTTTGGGAAATCGGTCAAATGCGAGCTTGACGGCTTCTCTGCTAACTGCTCTAATTAAAATTTCGGCAGCGGAGGCTGCTTCGCCCAACATTGTTTGCAAGCTAGCTAGAGCGTGGCTATAGGTGTCGCTACAGAGGAGTTCAGATTCTATTTGACTGAGGACAGAACGAAAACTTTCTTGAGAAATTTCAATAGTTACGTGATCTGTCACCCCAAAATAAGCCTCGGGTTTCAGTGCCATGATATTTATTTTGTCTTGCTAGAAGGTATCTGAGTACGTTCTTCGACAGCTTGGCAGTGATTCCGGATGTCGGTTGGGGAGACTGGGAGAGCGAGGGAGTCAGAGAGTGGGAGAGTGGGAGAGGCGCAATTCCCACTTATTGATTGTCTATTGCTTGTGTATGCGATCTAGCAAAAAAAGAGCCCCGAAAATCCCGACAAAATGGGCAACAGTGGCGTGAGTATTGGCGAGTACCACAAATATGTCTAGGGGCTGAATAAATCGGCCCAAATCAACTGCGGCACCGAACAAGGCTTGCGGCTGAGCTAGAGATTTGGCTAAAAGCGTGCCGCTGATGGCTTCTGCGCCGATCAGCGTCAGCACCATTCCCGATAAGTTACTCCAAAGTGCCAGCCGCACTTCTTTGATGGTGTCTGCTTTTTTGGGGCGGACAGCGTTAGCGGGCGATCGCAGTTGTCTCGACAAGCGAGTGAAGCGGAAAGAGCGATATATGCTGTAAGCGAGTACGGCCAGCCCGCAAATGGCAAAAAATACGCCGCCGCCGGTGCCGGCACTGGTTGAACCCGCAGCGGCGCTAGCCCTGGGGATGGCGAAGGGGATGGCAAAGAGCAAAATGATCGCCGCTACCACCCCTAGCACTACCTGTACCCAGAAGCAAACCCAGCCTGTTGTACGAAGGGCAAAGGCTACTCGCTGTACCGCGACAGGAAGCTTATCGTTATCTAACTGATTAGTCATATTTTGAGCGGGTATAATTAATTGGCATTAGTTGGCAGCAGTTTTTTCTCTTCGAGGACGGTTGACGGGGGTTAACCCTCTTTATAATAGAAGTAGCAATGTTTAAGAATTGTAACTAACATTGGATTTCACATTTGAATAGCGTCGATCGCCAGGTACCCAAAGCAATGACACAACTACAACCCACCGTCACCCCCAAACTCGAACAGCCAAAGTTTGGCTTCAACAGCTACGCGGAACGCCTTAACGGTCGAGCCGCGATGATCGGTTTTTCTCTAACTTTAATTATCGAGTATGTCACAGGCCAGGGCTTGCTGTCCTGGTTAGGTCTCAACTAATTTTAGCAATGGCGGCGCGGTCAGCCTCACACTTTGTCTTGACAAGACCGCAGCAGGTGTCACTTCTGCTGATCGCGACAAATTCGGGAATTGATTAAAATATTAATTACAAACAAGCCCAGTGACTTCTCTGTCGAGAGAGATCGGTTCCCCGAATTCAAGAGCTGACTTTTGGATGTGTTGTATATCGGGTGGAATTTTGATTTGACAAGCTTGGCAATTTTGCCTCGCTCCCGTACAATGCCCCACAGGCGAGAAGATTAATTTAGGTGAAGCTAGTCTCTGAACTAGAAATCCCGATCGTTCCGCCAACTCTAAGTTTTAGAGATTGTAAATAAATATAGAACAGAGTAAAACAAATGAATGCTTCGTGGACGCGACTTTTGAGGTCAGCTTACCGTAGAGAGCCAATTACCAGCTTTGTTGTCACAGTGGGCGTTGTCGATGTAGCGATCGGCAGCATCGGTGCGAGTGGTTCTTTATTAGCTTTTGGGCTGGGTACCGCTGGGGTGGCGATGGCTCTCCGCTGGTGGCAAATGTACCGCTCTGGAGCCGAACAATCCGCACCTGCTCCCGAATACTATCTTCCTCCTCAGTCTTCTCGGCCCCAGTTGCCCGTGCTTAACGTGTCTAAAAAAAATCCTCCTTATTAAGATTACCGGACAATGGCGACTGGGCGAGGTGCCGATCGACTCCCTGGATCTGAGGCACTAAAAGATAGGGCAAGAAAGTCTTTCGATCTGGGATGCTTGGTTTATGAATATTTCTGTTGCCGAGAAACTGTACAAAATTGGCTCCGTAGCTGCCTGTAGCGGTTTGTCGGTGAAAACTGTTCGCTACTATGAGGAGATGGGCTTGCTGTCTCCTGCGGTGGAGCGATCGCCCGCTGGTTATCGCTTGTTTGGGGAAGCGGTATTCAACAGGTTAGCGTTTATTAAACGATCTCAGACTCTGGGTTTGAGCCTTCAGGAGATTAAGGATATTTTACAAGTTCGCGATCGGGGAGAGTTGCCATGCTTTGAAGCGAAGCAGCATCTAACGGCGAAGGTAGAGGCAATTTCTGGGCAAATTGCAGCGTTAGAAACTTTGAAGGGGGAGTTGCAAGGCATTCTCAACTGCTGGCAAGAGCAACCCTCGCAGGCGAGCATTACTCGCACGATTTGTCCGAACATTCAGCGGGATTGAGCTGCTGCAGAAAGATACAAAATAAGGGAAGGAATTATCGGTTTCCTTCCCTTGATGGTTTTTTTGGTGGTTTTGTTGGTGGTTTGGTCGATCGTGTTGCACTTTTAACTGCTTTCGCAGAGTTTGCTGTTGCTTTTTGAGTTGCCGAGCCCTGGCTGAGCCGCCTTTGCCTTTGGAGTTTCTGCCCTCGCTGCGGGGAGACTCCCAACTTTTTAGTCTCATATTTTTAATTGTTTGCACTACTTCTATAATAGACTAACGTAATTTCACTGTCAAGTATTTTTGAGAGAGATGTTTCCTAGTATCAAGTGTTGACTGATTGGGGTTTGCGATAGACATAGCGATGGTGGCCAATAAACACCATACAGCCCGATGGTGCGCCTATAAGCACCCTAAAATTACAGTTTTTTGTCTGGCGTCAACAGCCCTAATTGTGTATTTATCAGTCCCAATATCCTGCAGGTATTTCAGCATCTGTAAAAATTGGCAGGGTTTCCCAATTTTTCACCCATTCCGGCAATTGGGCTACTTTTTTTAGCTGAAGCGACATTTCTATTAAGGAAAATTCTAAATTGTGGAAATCTTGAATAAGTTCGGCTTTCAAAAATATTTCATTTTTAGCTAAATCAGGAGTATTAGTTGCAATGACAATGCTGTTGCCTGTTTCAAAATTGCATATATAAACTTGTGCGAACACAGTTTGAATTGTTTTCACCGCTGCCGCATTAAACTCTTGTTTGTGGAACAGGTGGACAACTAAAACACCTGCGCTTGACAAGCGAGTTTTGCACAGTTGGTAAAATTCTTGTGTCACCAATCTATAGGGCATATAGCCGCTGCCAAAACCAGCATCCACGATAATTATATCGTTTTTTACTGTAGATTTTTGTTGGGCTAGATATTCGCGCCCGTCTTGAATGGCTACTTTGAGTCTGTCGTCGAATAGAATGCCAAAAAAATTGTGAGCTACTTCGACTACTGTGGGGTCAATATCTGTACATTCGACTATAGCGTCAGCGAAATAATGGTGAAAAACTCTGGGAATGCTGCCGCCGCCAAAGCCAATTATATAGATATTTTTTGGTTGATTTTTCCAGACTAATGCTAGCAGCATGGCTCTGGCATAGGGAAATATTAAATTTAGCGGATTGTTGAGGTCTAGGATTGATTGAGCTACATTTGTGCTTAAGGTTTCTCTGTCTGCTAAAAGCAGTAGTAGCACTGATTTTATTTTTTTTACTGCTATGCAGTTGTCGCCGGAGTTTTGTTGAAATAGGATGCCGTCTGGTTGTTGCTGAAGCCAATTTATTTGTTCGTTAATAAGTGCTAAATTGCGACTTTGCCGATCGCCTTTATAATCAGTCATACGATTTTAGATTTTAGATTTTAGATTGGGGATCACTGATGACTATAATGGTTGGGAGCATACCTACATTTTCATTCTTTTTGGGAACTGGTATAAAATCTAAAATATTAAATCTCTATTCTCACATCTAATTACTTCAAACCCAATAATAGGGCGATTCCGCCGATCGCACAAACTACCCCCAAAACAGCCCGAAGGCTCACTTTTTCGCCCGCCAGCACGGCTAAGGGGAGGATAAATAGGGGACTGGTAGAACTGAGTGCTTGAGCTATTCCTGCGGGTGCATATTTCAGCGAAATCTGTTGCAGGAAAATCCCGAGATAGGTTCCTAAAAAAGCTGCTAGAATGATTGCATTTAATAGTTTGGGCGCTTTCAATTGTTTGAAACTGTCCCGGTTTGTTGGGTTCAAAAAGCATAGCATGACTGCTAGGCCGCCGCTCAAACGCAAGGCCGCAGTCCACAGGGGATCGATATCTATTTGAGTGAAGGCGGCGCGGGATAAAACTGCTCCGGCGGCGTGGGTTGTTTGTCCTAATAAACTAATGGCTAATCCCTGCCAAAGATGTTTTGATGGTAAGGTTGTTTCGGCTGTTCGTTCTGCAATTACCCAAGCTACGCCGCAGATTGTTAAAAGAATGCCTGTACAAGCAATGGGCGATAAGTTTTCTTGCAAAAATATTAAGCCAAATAAAGCTGTTAAAGGGGGAGATAGGGTTTCTAAAAGCAGCGTTCGCCTCGCGCCTAAATATTTTAATACGATAAAGAAAGCGGTGTCTCCGATGCCAATTCCTAGGCCGCCGCTGATGAGCAGCATTGCTAAAATATTAGGGTTGATTGCGGGTAAGGGTTTACCTAAAATTAGTACAGTGGCAAGGAGCATGAAAAGGGCGATCGCGCCTTTGAGCAAGTTTAGCACCACTGCGGGGATTTGCTGTCCCACTCGCTGCCAGATTGTGGAAGATAAGGCCCAGACAAATGCAGCGCCTAAAGCGGCTAATTCACCCATAAAATCTGTTGAATGTTGACTGTTGACTGTTGTTACCAATTCCCCATGCCATATAAATTAGGGTTCCAGACTTATCATCTGGAACCCTAGATTTATTAAGCTTTTTTAGCAGTGGGCGGGGAGAGAATCGAACTCTCATACCTTTCGGTGTCAGATTTTGAGTCTGATGCGTCTACCAATTTCGCCACCCGCCCTTTTTCGTTTCACCATCATAACACACCGATCGATTTCCTGCAAGCAAAGATTCATAATCTTTTGAACTTGCCCAGCGATCGATCTCTCTGGCGCGCAATACTGGTACAGGATGGGACAACTGAGCCGTCTGAGCTTGTTTGAGCATATCTCCCAGTTGAGTGCTGCTGAGGTCGTCGTAGGCCCGCGCCTGCGCCAAAAACGCATCGACATTCAGTTTGGGAGCTAAAGTCGGCGAACCTCCGGCCAGTTTCATCAACAGCGATGCTACCACTTTTGGGTCTTGGGTGGCGAGCAAGGCGGCGCGATCGCACGTAAATTCCGCACACCGCAACCATTCCAACATTTGCGCCTGCAAACCCTGCGCGAGCACGGTTCCCACCGGCGAAATTTGGCCGGCGGCCAACACAATTAAATTAGCCAGAGTCAGGTAAACTCCGTGCTCGCACTTCAAATGCCCCAACTCGTGAGCGATTACTGCTTTAACTTCCTCGTCAGTGAGCAAATCAATTAGAGAAGTGTGCATCACCACAAAAGGCTGTTTTCCCCGCATCGCAAAGGTGTAAGCATTCGGCATCGGATGCTGGCGGACATAAAGCTGCGGCGGTTCCAAATCAAGAGTTTTGCAGGCATCCAACAGCAATTGATGCAGGTGGGGCAATTGATTTTCGCCGACTTGGACGCTGGAAGCCAGATTTTCCAGCATGAAAAACTGTTCCCCAATTTGTCCCAGCAACTGCCGCACCATCAAATCTAGGCCGGGCAGTTGTTTGAGCGTGTTGGTTGCTTCCAAGTCTAGCGGGTGGCGAAACTGGTCTGCTTTCAAACCGATGAGCGGTATGTTCGACATTTTAATCCTGAGTCATTAGTCAAGAGTCACTGGTCGTTAGTCATCGGTCATTGGGAAGTGGGAATTATGAATTGGCAATTAAAAAAGGTTGAATTATTTTTCTTCCTTCTTCCTTCTTCCTAATGACTAATGACTGCTGACTAATGACTAATTAACAGTTTAAACCCGATCGCACGGGATTGACAGGAGCCTCAGCAGTCGCCGGGTCTGTGCCCTCTTTGACGCGCCGCAACTTAGCTCCCAATTTTTGCAGTTTCACCTCTAACTGCTCGTAGCCGCGGTCTAAGTGCTGCAAGCTGCTGATGGTGGTGACACCATCGGCTGCAAGTCCCGCTAGCACTAACGCCGCCGAAGCGCGCAAATCTGTTGCCACTACTGGCGCACCCGACAGCAGCGATACTCCGCGCACAATCGCTACATTGCCTTTAAGGCGAATGTCGGCGCCCATGCGGTTGAGTTCTGCTACGTGGCGCAAGCGATTCTCAAACACGGTTTCTTTGATCAAGCTGTCTCCTTGGCTCAGCGTCAGCAAAGCCATAAACTGAGCTTGCATATCTGTGGGGAAACCCGGGTAAGGCAGAGTTTCGATGTCTGTGGCGGAGTGAGTTTGGCCGGGAACTATCCGCAAAATGTCGGGGGATTCTGCAATAATTTTCGCCCCAATTGTCTTCAATTTGGCAATGACTGCGGTCAGGTGGTCGGGAATTACCGGCGACAAACTGATTTCGGAGTGAGTGATGGCTCCTGCTACTAAAAATGTTCCGGCTTCAATGCGATCGGGAATAATTGGATAGTCTACCGCGTGCAGCTTGGGAACTCCCGAAATGACGATCGTATTAGTGCCGGCGCCTTGAATTTTTGCTCCCATAGCGCGGCAGAAATTCGCCAAATCTGCGACTTCCGGCTCTTGAGCCGCATTTTCAATCACGGTTTCTCCTTCAGCCAGAGTCGCCGCCATCATCAAAGTTTCAGTTGCACCGACGCTGGGGTAGTCCAAATAAATTTTGGCTCCTTTGAGGCGGCGGTTCGGCCCTTTGACGTAAGCGTGAACCGTGCCGTGGTCGATGTGGACTTCGGCGCCGAGGGCTTGCAGACCGCGAACGTGGAGTTCAACGGGTCGAGCGCCGATGGCGCACCCACCGGGCAAGGGCACTTTGGCAAATCCCAAACGCGCTAGCAGTGGGCCGATGATGAAGAAGCTCGCCCGCAGTTGGCTGACTAATTCGTAGGGGGCTTGAGCGTCTATGAGGTTGCTGGCGTTGATGTCTAAAACGTCCCCGTTTTGCTGTAATTTGACTCCTACAGCCGAGAGAATTTGCCCCATGCGAGCGACATCGACTAGACCGGGAACGTTGCGGAGACGGCAATCCTCTGGGCATAGCAGGGCTCCTGCCATGACGACTAAGGCCGAGTTTTTGGCACCGCTGATTTTGACGTGTCCTTTAAGGGGTTCGCGACCCCAAATTTGTAATACTTGTTGTTCGTCGCTTTCAGGTGAAGCTGGCAGGTTAGACGTGTTCTGAGCTGGTGTAATGGGTTTGCCCTCCATAATGCGCTTCGTTACTTTATACATTATTAATTTTGGTTCGATTTTACCGGAAAGTTTTTATATGTCTAGGGGTAACATGAGGAATTTTCGGCATTATATTTGCTAGCATTGAGTCGGGGCAAGGCTTTCATGTTCGCTCGCAAAAATAATCTCGATCGAGTCTCATGAAGTTATCTGTATCAAAATTTACGTTCATTAGTAGCGGTCGCTCGGATCGCAGAAGTTGTACTTTTGTCAACGAGCTTTTGAAATAAAAGCAGACTCGGTTGTTGACAAAGGTGTAAGATATCGGTTCGATCGACCATGCCAGAAAGTTTACACATTGTCGATCGCCCCATTGCCTGTGCTAACCTGTGACAACAACCTAGAGCCAAAGCTACTCCTAGCATATGGTTCACATTAAACGGATCGAACTGACTAACTTTAAATCTTTTGGCGGCACGACGGCCATTCCCGTGCTGCCCGGTTTTACTGTGGTTTCCGGGCCCAACGGTTCTGGGAAGTCCAACATCCTCGACGCTTTGCTGTTTTGTCTCGGACTTTCGAGTTCTAAGGGAATGCGGGCTGAACGTTTGCCGGATTTGGTGAACAGCGCCCAAAACAAACGCGGTACGATCGAAGCTAGCGTGACTGCTACCTTTGCGCTGGAAGATGTGGGGGAGGAATGGTTCGCCCGGGATGAAGATGAGGAGGAAAATGCAGCAGATGAGTTATCTGTTGAAGCAGAGGAAGTGGAAGGGATAGAAACTGCCGAAACTCAAGACAACAACGGCAAATCATCTCCTGTCAATCAAAAATCGCCTGTATCTGTTGCAGAAGCCGAAGGGATAGAAACTGCCGAAACTCAAGACAACAACGGCAAATCATCTCCTGTCAATCGAAAATCGAAAATCGAGAATCGAAAATCGGATGAGTTATCTGTTGAAGACGTAGAAGAGATTGAAATCGCAGCAACTCAAGACAACAACGGACAACTACTCGCTACCAATCGAAAATCCCAAATCCAAAATCCAAAATCGGATGAGTGGAGTGTGACGCGCAAACTTCGGGTAACTCGCCAAGGTACTTACACTTCAACTTATTACATTAACGGTCAACCTTGCACGCTGACTCAACTTCACGAACAACTCAACCGCTTGCGAATTTATCCCGAAGGCTATAACGTCGTCCTGCAAGGAGACGTGACGAGCATTATTTCGATGAATTCTAAGGAACGCAGAGAAATCATTGACGAATTGGCTGGGGTGGCTCAGTTCGATCGCAAAATCTCCTTAGCTAGGCAGAAGTTGGATGAAGTTAAGGAGGTGGAAGAACGCAGCAGTATTGTGGAAAAAGAGCTGATTTCTCAGCGCGATAGACTGGCTTCCGATCGTACAAAAGCGGAAAAATATCAAAAGCTGCGGGCGGAGTTTCAAGAAAAGTCGCAGTGGGAAATTGTGCTGAAATTCCGTCAATTGCAGCAGCAAGAATGGAAACTGCGAGAACAAATCGAAACGGGCGATCGCACTTCTGCATCTCTCACCGAACAACTGCAAACAATTAGCACCCAAATTCAAGAAGCAACCGCCGAACTTGACGCGCTGAATGCCCGCGTTAAAGCTTTGGGAGAGTCGGAATTGTTGGCTTTGCAAGCGACGATTGCCACTCAGGAAGCGGAAAGGCGGCAACTCCAAAACCGCAAACAGGATTTGGAAAAAACTGCTGGGCAAATGGCGGCTAGTATAGCACAAACCGAGGAAGAAGTTCGGCAATTTAAGCAAAGTTTGGAGCAAATTGAGATTGAAATATCCTATGTTAAGTCTCAGCAGGGGAGTTTTCAGGAACAGCGGGATGCAGCCCAGCAAAGTTTAGATGAAAGTCGGGAAGTTGCAAATGCGATCGCCTCGACTGCCGAAGTTTGGGTACAGCAGCAAACGGAATTGCACCGCCAAATCGAAACAATTCAACAAACTTTGGAACCGCAGCGTACAGAACAAGCTACCATTGGCGAAAGAGCCGATCGCCTGCAAAGTCAAATTCAAGAACAAAACCAATCGCTGCAAGTATTGGAACAGGAAATTGCAGCGAAAAAAGAGCAGCAATCTCGCCTTGGGGAAACCAAAGGCATGGCATCTTTGCAAGTAGAATCGCTGAATCAGATTTTAGTCGAAGCCGAACAAGAATTGCAACTGCAACAGGAAACTCAAACTCGTTTGTTGGAAGAACAGCGGGAAAGACAGCGCAAGTTAGACAAACTAGAAGTGCAGTTTCAAGCACTGCAAGAAGCGACGGGAACGTTTACTGCAAAAATTGTCGCGCAAAGCGGAATTGGCGGAGTTTGCGGCTTGGTGGCTCAACTGGGCAGGGTGGAACCGCGCTATCAGTTGGCGCTGGAAATTGCGGCGGGCGGGCGCATGGGAAATATGGTGGTGGAAGATGACAGCGTGGCTGCTGCTGCGATCGAATTGTTGAAACAAAAACGGGCGGGAAGGATGACGTTTTTGCCTTTGAATAAAATTAGGGGCGGCAGGTATTCGGTGAATGAAAATTTGCGGCGCGCGGCTGGGTTTGTGGATGCGGCTGTTAATTTGATTGATTGCGATTCGCGGTATCAGGAAATTTTTGCGTACGTTTTTGGCAGTACGGTTGTGTTTAGCAACCTCAGCGATGCCCGCCGCTATTTGGGACAGTACCGGATTGTCACTTTGGACGGGGAAATTTTGGAAACTAGCGGGGCGATGACTGGGGGAAGTTCTACTAACAGATCTACCTTGCATTTTGGCACGGTTGAGGCTAGTGAGGCTGCTAGTGAAGCGCGGACGATCGCATCTCTGCAAGAAAGGTTGGAGGAAATTGAGCGGATTTTGGAACGGTGCAAAATTGCGATCGACCGCGCCTCTGTTGCAGTCAAAACTCGCAGCCAAGAATTGATGGAAGCGAAACAAAATTTGCGCGAAAATCAGTTGCGCTTGGAACAGTTGGATTCAGAAATTAAGAATTTGCAAGCGCAACAGGAACAAGTGCGATCGCAAATTGCCAAAAATACACAGGAATTAACTAATTCGCGATCGAGATTGCAGTTGCTGGAACGAGAATTGCCCGCACAGGAAACTCAATTGCAGCAGTACCGGCAAACTTTGGCGCAGTTGGAAGAGTCGAACAGTCACAGCGAATGGCAGCAAATGCAATCGAGTTTGCGCGCTCTAGAAGCGCAACTGCAAGAGCGAGAATTGGCTCTGAGAAACGTCCAGCAACGCCTTGTAGACTTGGAAAATCAATTCGGGCGTTTGGAAGACAAAATTAAGGAAGGTAGCGAGAAATTGCAGGATTGGCAAGTGCAGCAAAACGCGGGGGCGGAGGCGATCGATCGCATTGTTTCGCAGCAGTTAGAACTCGATCGGCAAATTGAGGAAGCTAAGGCGGCTTTGGGGGAAATTGAGGAAAAATTGGGCGTGCAGAAGGGAGAGCGCGATCGGGCGGAATCTCAATTGCGAGAACAGCATTTAGCCAAACAACAGTTACAATGGCAGTTACAAAAACTCCACGAAACTCAGCAAGAACGCCGGGAACAATTAGCCGCAATCCGCACTCTATTGGAAACGCAGCGGGCGGAAATGCCCGACCCCGTGCCGTCGATTCCTGAAAATGTCGAGAAAGCCAATTTAACGGAATTGCAGCAAGAAGTAAAGGCGATCGCCAAACGCATTCAAGCTTTAGAACCAGTCAATATGCTAGCCTTGGAAGAGTACAACCGCACTCAAGAACGCCTTCAAGAATTGAGTCAAAAATTGACGACATTGGAAGGAGAACGCACTGAACTGCTGTTGAGAATCGAAAATTTTACCACACTCAGGCGGCGCGCTTTTAAAGAAGCTTTCGACGCGGTTAACGAGAACTTTCAGACTATCTTTGCGGAACTTTCCGAAGGCGACGGCTATCTTCAGCTAGATGACCAGGAAGACCCATTCAGCAGCGGCTTGAATTTGGTCGCTCACCCGAAGGGCAAACCCGTACAGCGGCTGGCTTCCATGTCTGGAGGCGAAAAGTCGCTGACGGCGCTGAGTTTTATTTTTGCGCTGCAACGCTACCGCCCGTCTACGTTTTACGCTTTTGATGAAGTGGATATGTTTCTAGATGGGGCAAATGTGGAGCGATTAGCTAGAATGATAAAACGACAGTCTGAACAAGCCCAGTTTATTGTTGTGAGTTTGCGGCGACCTATGATTCAATCGGCTGAGCGTACAATTGGCGTTACTCAAGCGCGGGGAGCTTATACTCAAGTCATAGGACTGAAGTTGTAGTCCCGGAGTTTATGTTAACGCTCGTGTTGAGTGATATATGTACTTAATAAATCAGGATTAAAGTTAGAATGACATCCGAACAAATCTGCCAACGCTCCGACATTCTCGGCACTCAAGTCATCACCCGCGACAGAGGCAAACGCTTGGGGGTGGTCAGTCAATTGTGGGTGGACATAGACCGGCGGGAAGTTGTGGCGATCGGTCTGCGCGATAATATATTCGCGGTCGCTGGAATGCCGAGGTTTATGTTCCTCAACAATGTCAGCGAAATCGGTGACGTGCTGTTGGTGGAAGATGAGAGCGCGATCGAAGATGATGTTGATGTTGAAGTCTACAGCATTTTGATTAACAGCGAAGTTATTACCGAAACAGGCGAACTTTTAGGTAGGGTGCGGGGCTTTAGGTTCGACCCAGAAGACGGTAAGTTAGTTTCTATAATTATCGCTTCCCTGGGAATCCCCCAAATCCCCGACCAAGTTCTCAGCACTTACGAGTTGGGGATTGAAGAAATTGTCAGCAGCGGCCCGAATCGCTTGATTGTGTTTGAAGGTTCCGAGGAAAGGCTCAGACAGCTTAGTGTGGGTTTGCTGGAGCGCGTCGGTTTGGGTCAAGCACCTTGGGAACGGGAAGAGGACGAGGCAGGTTATTATCCGAAACCCGTGGCTACGGGAAATCAATTGGGCCCGGGCGTGCGGATACCTGCACCGGAAATGCGCAGCAGGGTAGCCGCGCCTGCGGTGGAGGAAGTTCCTTGGGATGAGGATTCGCAGTGGAATCGGCCTGCGGTGCGACAACCGCAGCAGCAGATGCGCGCGGTGCAGCCTGAGCCGCTCATCGACGATTACGAGGATTACGAAGAGGATAATTGGGGCGGCGAGGAGGACGATTACGAGGAGGAGTACGAGGAGAAGCCGCAGTACACTCGCCCTGAGAGTTCTCGCCCGAAGCAGCCCATCGTACAGTACGAGTACGAGGATGATGTGGAAGCTGATGCTTGGGCTGACGATGAGGCGCCGAAGCCTTACCAGGCTCCTCGGGTGAATATCCCTGAGAAGACTAAGACTCCTGAGTACGAGGAGGAGGCTGGTTATTAGAAATTACTCAATTAGCTGAAACCAATATTTTGCACTCTTCTTAAGAACGGGCAAGATGCGCGTTCCACAATCAAGTTTATTTTTTGTGGAACGGCCTTCTAGCCCGTTGCTGATATTGGTGCAAGATGTGAGTTTAAACTGAGATGTTGCACCATTCTCAAGAACAGGCAAGATGCTTGTGAAGCGAAGAATGAGTTTTCTTGTGGGGTGGGCATCCTGCCCGCCCAAAAAAGGATTATTGATATTGGTGCAAGATGTGAGTTTAAACAAATATTTTGTAGCCACGGGTTTTACGAATAAAATTTAATTCTCGCAAACAATCTAGTGGAGTAGGTTGGGGGATGCAGTGAAGGCGCTCAATCTAATTAAATTAGATCTATGAACTAGATAATACTCGCATGGCAGTTTACTATACTTTTGCTGACATTTCATATTATGTTAATGATCGAAAAAAAATTCGCTAAAAATATTGCTTTCAGATTAATAACATATCTAATTTTTCCAATTTTTTTATCCACCACCACCGCTGAAATTGTCTTGCGAGTTGCGGGATACAAACCCTGGCAAATAGAAAATGTTGATGTTGCCGTCGAACCAAAAGGTAACTTTTTTACCAAAGACTCGGAACTAGGCTACAAGCATTTGCCGGGTAAATTCAAGGTGACGCTTAACGGCAATTACTCATTTAAGACAACTCATCTCAATAATAGTTTCAGAATAACACATCCCCTCAATACTTACAATTTATCGTCAAAAAAGCCTGAAATTTGGATATTTGGCTGTTCTTTTACCTACGGTTGGTCATTGAATGATAGCGAAACTTATGCTTGGTTGCTGCAAGAGAAATTACCCAAGTATGAAATAGTAAATTTTGGCGTTAACGGCTACGGCACGCTGCACTCGTTGATTCAATTCAAAGAAGCACTCAAACAACCAAATAAACCCAAAGTTACGGTGATTGCTTATGCGGGATTTCACGACCGCCGCAATACTTTGTTAAGGGCAAGAAGAAAGCAAATGGCTGCTTGGAATAAACTTGGTATTCTCTTCCAGCCCGATGCTAGGCTGAATGGAGAAAATAATTTTACCTACAAAATGGCAAAACTTGAATATCACGAGTTCCCGCTGATGCGGGTTTCTGCATTAAGCCATTTTTTGGAGGTTAATTACAATCAATTTGAAGAGGGATTGTACAAAAGTCACGATGTTTCTAAGGCAATTATTAAAGAATTTAACCATGTGGCTGAGGCTAATGGTGTTAAGTTAGTTGTGGCCGGAATTAATGCCGGTTCTGCTAAGATGTTGGAGGAGTTAAGTGAGGAGGGAATTCCTACGGCGGATATTTCTGTTGATTTGAAAATACCTGCCAATAATAATTTACCTCATGACCTTCATCCAAGTGCGATCGCCAATCGGCAATATGCAGAAAAGTTGGATGTTTTTTTGCAAGATACTGTTTTAAAGTAAGTTAACGAACCGCGAAGGCGCAAAGGGCGCGAAAGAAGAGAGAAAGAGGAAGTTTAGGAGTTATTTAGGGTTGCGAGAGTGATGGGAGTATTTGATGTTGTTTCTTTTAAATGGCCTCGAAAATTTATAATTGATGGTTTTTTCCTGTTTTTACTTGTTCTCGTAACAGTTGCAGTAACATCAATCTATGTATCCAGCGAACATACTTTTTATTGGTGGGATTACGCGGGCTACAACACCGCTACAGTCAACACGGCAAATTTATTTCGAGACGCGCCAGATAAAGCATGGGGCGGAGTTATAGAATCCCTATCTAAGGAAAAAAACCTGTTAATTTCTCTGCCGTTAGTGCCGTTTATTCTATTATTTGGCGAGTCTCGGCTGAGTTACATTCTCAGCGTATCTCTGATTTATGTGCTGCCGTTTCGCCTGTTGCTGGGGGCAATTTCTGCAAAGCTAATTCCAGTTTATCCCCGCCGTGTGTTTTGGTCAACTGTGCTGCTGAGTTTATTAATTCCGATGAGTTGGATACCGACTCTGCGGGGATATCTGGATACTGGCGGCTGTGTGTTTGTAGCCTTGGCAATTTGGGTTTACGTGCAGGATATTAAGCTAAAATCTTGGTGGAACATCCCGTTAATTGGGTTTTTTCTGGCGGCGGCGATTCTGTTGCGGCGTCATTTTGCTTATAGTGCGATCGCATTTTTTGGTGCCGCGACTTTACAGGCTTTCATCGAGTTTATTATACTAATATACCGTAAAGAAACAGCATTGTCGTCTTCAAAAGATAAGGACGTGGCTGTGCCGTTTCCCTACAGATTGTTGTTTGAATCAGGCATCAAATTGGGTTTGATAGCTGCAACTAGCTTGACTATTTTAATGTTGGTAGCGGGAGATTTTACTCGCAGTGCTCTGACGGTTGACTACCGCAATTTGTATGTTGCTTGGAGTTTGCCTGTAAATGATATTTTAACTCGTTATGCGGATTTTTACGGTTTGGGAACTTGGCTGCTGGTAGTGATTGGTTTTTCGGCGGGAATTCTCACCCGAATCCTGGTTCCGGCGGCGGCTATTTTTGTTTCGTTGTTTGGGGTTTTGTCGCTGATTGAATGGCTGTTAGTGTTGCGTTACGGCTACTTGCACTATACAATTCATCTTACACCGATCGCACTTTTGGGATTGTCAACATTTTTCTGGACAACTTGGCTGACACTCAAGGGAAAAGTTCGGTATTTGATGCTGGGCGTCGCGGGTTTGTACCTGATTGTGAATGCCGCAGTCGGGTTAATTCCTCTCAAGATTGATTTGTCAAGACTGTTTGTAGGTAATTTTCCACCGTTAGTGCGATCGGACTACAACGAAGTTGTAAAATTAGTAGAGTTTCTGCGAAAACTAGCGCCCAATGAAGAACCGATTTATATTGCCGGTGCTTCTAACAGTTTTAATGCTAATATCTTCAGACAAGCCAACCGCAAATTAAATCCGCCGGAGGGTTGGTGGAAATTAAATACAATCGGGAGGCCACAAATTGACTCGCGCGATACTTACCCGCTACCCGAGTTGTTGCAGTCACAATATGCGGTGGTTGCTGTGCCTTTTCAGCAGGTGTTACCGAGTGACGAACAAGTTTTGCGATCGCACGAACAAGATGTTGTTAAAGTTGTCTACGATGCCTTTACTCAAAACTGGGAAATTGCTCGCGATTTCCAATTGCTACCGGAACAGTTTAAGCTAGAAAACGGCGTGACTGTCAGAGTTTACCGGAGGGTGCGGCCGACTGATACAGCAACGGCATTTAGGACTCTGGAGGCGATACAGCGGCAAATAGTCGATCGACCAGGCACGCAGTTAGATTGGATTAGTTTGCATCAATCAATCTACACAAGTGCCAATTATTCAGTCAGTCAAGAATCAGATAACCTATATAAGATTGTAACTCATCCAATTAAAAACAGCCAGAAACTCGATACATCTTTCCTGTATTTAGGTTCCATCTCAGACAAAGTAAAAGTTACCAGCAAACTCAATTTACTTAAGAAGCAATGTCCGGGAGTTGTCCTGCGCTTGACTTTGTGGGACAAGCAAGGTAAATTAATAGACTCAGCAGAGATGGCTTATGGTCAAAAAAGTGCGATCGGCTTAAATCTATTAGTTGAGGGCAAAAATCCCACTTATCTGCTACTTGAGGTATTGAGTAGCAGCAAACAGGATTTAACAAACCAATGCCAACTGGAGATTAACAATTTAGCTGTCAGTAGGTAAATTGAACCGTCAATGCAGAAACATCAAAAATCCCACTGGTATTTTAATATATCTCTCTATACTTTTGTCATCATCGGCTCCCTGATGGCCACTGGCTATATTTTCCCCATTGGAGGCAATTTCCCCGAAGTGCCACCCATTCAATTTATGCTAAATCCTGAACTGTATAAAAATGATTATTACGTCCAGGAAATGGTTAAATTTAATCCGAGATATTACTATTATTATATCATCTATTTACTCGCCCAATTAGGAACAAGCATTCCCCTAGCGCATTTTATTTATCAATTCCTAGCCTTTGGTTCATTTATCCTAGCTTGCTACGCAATTATCAATATCTATACTAATTCTAAACTGCCGGCCGCAGCGATGGCTTTTTTATGTATAGTCGCTTCATTTACAGATGTTGGTAACACCCTGATATTTTCCACCAAATCAGTCCCCAGTACCTTCGCGATAGCCTTCGCAATCTGGGGAATTTACTTTAGTTTGCGTCAGAAATGGCTGACAGGATATTTATTTTTTGGACTGGGTTGTTTGCTGCAATTTTTAGTTGGTTTGTTGCCGGGATTAATGATGGTTCCCGTTTTGGTAATTCAATCTGTAAAACAGCGGAATTTCAAAACATTGATTTTGGCGATCGCACTTTTAGCAGCAATGGCAAGTATCGTTTACGTACCGATGTTATTAACAGGTACTACCAGCACTCACACTATCGACAACGCTGATTTTGTCTACATTCACGCGAAAGTCCGCAACCCCCACCACATCCTGCCGTCAAATTGGGATGTCGGGAATTGGTTCAACTTTATATGTTTCATAATTGGTGGCTTGCTGTGCATCAAAAAATCTGATTTGTTGCCAAAAGAAGACAAAGTTAATTTTTATACAATTGTTGGTAGCTCGATTTTTGCACTGTTTCTTAATTACATATTTGTAGAAGTTTACCCTTTGGCTTTTATCGCCAAACTACAGTTAGCTAGAACTGTACCTTTTGCTCAATTAATTATATTTATTGCTGTTGTTTTGACAGTCGAGCAACTTTACAGAGAAAAACAAATAGCTATTAGCTTGTTGCTGTTAGCTGTACTAACTTTGCCTTTTAGGGGTATCATTTTCCTATCATTATCAGTTTGGCAAACAAAAAATTACGTATTGCCCAAACGATATAATATATGGTTGTGGATTTTAGCAGCAGGAACGGTTATTTTCAGCTTGATATATCCGCTGACTGATTCATGGGAAATAATGGGCGATCGAATAATTAGCATCCCAGTTTTTTTCTCAATCCTCGCCTTTCCATTCATTTTAGAAGAAACATCCTTAGCTACATCTATCAAACAAACTCTAACTCACACATTAGCCTTAATAACTACTGCAACCTTAGTTTTTGGAATTGCAGGAATTTTGCCCAAACCTATATTAAATGTATTTCAAACAAGAGTTAATATCAATGCCGTTTCCAGAGAGGACTTAAGCAAATTAGCTGTGCGATTTTCGCAAAGTAGCAGCCGCGATTCACTCGTATTAATTCCCCCCTCAGTTACCAGCTTCCAGTTTTTCTCCGAAAGAGCGATTGTCGTCAACTTCAAGAACTTTCCCTTTACCGAAAAAGGCATCAAAGAGTGGCAAAATCGCATGGAAACTGTTTTAGGAGTTCCCTTAAACCCGCAAATGATTTGGGGAGGAAATGACTTTTTCATCCGACGCAGCAGTGCGGATTTAGTCAAAGTAGCCAGAAACTATCATGCCGATTATATCCTGACTCGCAGCGATTGGCACCCAAATATTGAGGGAGAAATAGTAGATCGAGAAGGCAAATGGATACTGTTTAAAATTAGATAATACTATTCTTGAAAACATCAGATATTTATTCAGTCTGGCGTTGCGCCGACTTTGTTTGTATAGAAGCGGTTTCAACCGCCGAATCTAATCTGCGGTTAAATATCAAAAGCCGAATCATCAATAATTTCGCTAATTTGCTTGTCCACATAATCAGCATCAACATTCCGCGCCATCAACTCAGCTAAAATTCCCAAAGAAATCAACTGCACCGACAGAATTGTACACAAAATCCCAAAAAATAACAAAGGTCGATTGCCGATCGGCCCAAAATTCATCCCCGCCAAATTCAGAAACCAAATAACTATCAAATAACTCAGCGAAACAGTTCCAACCAAGCCAAAACACAATCCCAAACCCCCAAACAAATGACCCGGTTTGTGTAAATACTGCGTCGTGGCTAACACCGTCAACAAATCAATAAATCCCCGCGCATAACGTTCCCAGCCGTAATTCGATTTACCGTGCTTGCGCGGATGATGTTCCACAACTACTTCCCCAATTTTAAACCCTAAATTGTTTGCTAAAGCTGGAATGTAGCGGTGCAATTCCCCGTACAATTTAATCGACTGCAAAACTTCCCTACGGTAAGCTTTAAAACCGCAATTCATATCGTGCATTTGCACCCCAGTCAGCAAACACGCAACGGCATTAAACAGCTTGGAAGGTAAAGTTTTAGAAAGCGGGTCGTTTCGCTGTTTTCGCCAACCGGAAACTAAATCAAATCCAGATTCTAAATGATGTAAGAATTTGGGAATTTCTGCGGGATCATCCTGAAGGTCAGCATCGAGAGTAAAAATAATTATCCCTGCTGCATTCCGAAATCCTGCTGAAAGTGCGGCGGATTTACCAAAGTTGCGGCGCATTTTAATCGCTTTAATTAGTTTGGGATGTTGGCTGGCTAAATCTGTGATTTCTTGCCACGAATAATCGCGGCTACCGTCATCTATGAAAATGACTTCGTAACTGTCAATTCCTGTTTGGAACATGACAAGTTTGATTTTTTCAAACAGTAATTTTAAAGTAGCTTCTTCGTTGTGAACGGGGATTACGAAGCTGAGATGTTTTGGCATAGGGCTATTCTATTTCATTTGTGTTGTCAATGAGATTTTTTTATTAACCGCAGAGGGCGCAGAGGGCGCAGAGGAGGAGGAAGAGAGGTTTTTTAGTTTTTATTGATAACTTGGGAGTTTCGCAAAGCTACCCAACCTTCGCGGTTTTTAAAGGAGGCATAAGCTGTCAATAATTTATCTGTTGGCGATATTTGAATGTATCCTCTCCAAGCTGCAAATTCGTAGGAAGGGCCAAATAATTTAACTAAATCGGGGCGCGGAAATCCTGACATGGCAAAACCTCGAACGACATTTTCTTGGTTGAGAATGGCAATACATTTTACATTGTTTTCCGGGTCTCCTACCCAGCCAATTGCTCTCGCTGCTGTTGGTGCAAGTTTGGTGGCTGTATCAAAATATCCGGGTACTCCGTCTTTGGGGGCTGACAGGAAATTTGCGTCGATTTTTGTGTCTAATGCTGCACAGAAATTGTGTTTTTTGATGTCTCGGTTAAATGGCACTAAATTGTTAGTTTTTAAGGCGTCGATTAACCCGATAAAAGCCGCGGGTCTATTGCCTACGCGGTCTTTAATTAGGGTTACGTCGGTGATGCCTAATTGCAGTGATAATGCTACTAACGGTTGATAGGTTGCTCTGTGGGCGATCGCCATGGCAGTTTCGCCTCCCACCCCGTACATTAAAATAATCGCGACTGTGGCGACTGCAAACAGCGGTGTCAGCCAACGCCCTTGAATTCTTGGTGTTGGCTGCAACTCGCGCACCCACAATACTGTGAGGACAATTGTGCTCATCCAAAACAAGGCTGGGAGTGTGGCGTAGCGGGAAGCTGTGGCCTGTTCGACGCCAAATCCCGATCGACTAACCGCGGCCATTAACGCCGTTTGCAGCGTATAAAGTTGGATTGATAGCCAAGGCAGCCAGTCCGCGCGATCGACCTTTTTTACAAATAGCCAATAACCCACAAAACCCGTCGCTGCCATCAAACCAATTATACCAATAATTGAAGCAACAATAATATTTTCGCTAAAAATTCCGCCGAGATACGTGGGAATATATTCGAGAGTTTTGAGCGGGTTAATTTTAGTTAAAGAAGGGTGATGAGAAGGAGTTTTATAAGTTAAAAAATAAATGCCAACCACTCCAATCGAAGCAATGAAATACAAATAAGTTATTCGCCGAGGGAACCGCAGCACAACAGCAGCAGCACACAATATCGGCCACAAAGCTAAAGGAGTGCTGTAACTAATACAGCCTAAAACTCCAAAAACAATGCTGCCAATTACCCACTTATTTTGTAAATGCGGGAGCGCAGCCCCTACAAACTCGCTACCAGGCTCTGCCTGGAAATGAATATCCAGAGGCTCCGCCTCCCTCTTACTTGACAAAAGTTTCACATAATATTGCAAACAAAATATCGAACAAATTACAAATAAATTAGCAATTATCCAGTGAACGCCGCTGAATCCCCGCATCCAATTGTGAGCCGCCGCCGGAGTAAAATTAAAAATAGAAATGCAAAGGAGTAGGGAAATAAATTGCAGGGGGAAACGCCTCAAATTTAACGGCAGCAGAGCGATTAATACGTAACACTGAATCCAAGCCAAGAACCAGGCAACTAAACATAAACCAATATTTGAGCCTTGGGTTACAGCTATATTCAAGCCATAAATAATTGCCGGAATCAAGACAAAATGCTCGTTTGCCCGAAATATCCAATTAAAAGGATTTGTAGAGAAACCGTCTACTGAATAAAAATTCCACGTCATCCACCAATAATCAAAATTAGACAAGTCTCCCGCTTGGGATATCAAGTACAAAATATATGACGCTGGTATTAGAATGCCGAGAACTGATGCGGCAATTAAAATATATTGTTGCTTGACTTTCATGGATTCAGACATTGGGAGATTTTTAATTGGTAAGGGCAGGTTTAGGCGAGCAACTTAGAATGTAACAGGTAACTCATGAACAAAAGCCCCCCTCGCGTTTTGATTTTTCCTATTGAACCAGAAACCCGGTTTCTTCCTGTCCGTCTAGTCGTCAAACCCAAGATGGCGGGCTGAAACCGGGTTTCTTTCT
The DNA here is from genome assembly GCF_013179805.1 of Microcoleus asticus IPMA8. GTDB lineage: Bacteria > Cyanobacteriota > Cyanobacteriia > Cyanobacteriales > Microcoleaceae > Microcoleus > Microcoleus asticus. The sequence goes on from NZ_SRRZ01000019.1 coordinate 31,217, forward strand.
GTGGGTAAATCTTATTTCATTTCACTTCTCTTGCCAGCATTTTTCTGAGTCCTTGCCGCCAGTGGGGAGGATGCGTACCCAGAAGTGCTGATATTTTTGCCGTAGAGAGAACCGAAAAAGCAGGGCGTTTTGCGGGTGTCGGATATTCGGCGGTTGTGATAGGAATTACGCGCTGAACTTTTAGGGGAAATCCGAGTGTTTCTGCTTCTTCAAAAATGGCGATCGCAAAATCGTACCAACTACAAACACCGCTGTTAGTGTACTGGTAAGTGCCAAAATTTTTTGGTTGTATTTGAGGAATTATCTGCGAAATTGCCTCCGCTAAATCCCCCGTCCAAGTAGGACTTCCGATCTGATCGGCTACTACCCGAATTTCTTCTCTTTCCTTTCCCAACCTCAGCATGGTTTTGACAAAGTTGCCTTTGCCACCGTTGCCGTAAACCCACGCGGTTCTAATAATAATATGTCGGTTTCCCGCTTTCCGAATTGCTTCCTCGCCTGCTAATTTAGACTTGCCGTAACTTCCCAGCGGGTTAGTAGAATCTGTTTCCAGATAAGCAGAACCGTGGCTGCCGTCAAATACATAATCAGTAGAAAAGTGAATCAAACTTGCTCCCAGTTTTTCGCATTCTTCTGCGAGAATTCCGGGTGCAATGCCGTTGACTGCGTTTGCTAATTCCGGTTCGCTTTCTGCTTTATCTACCGCAGTATAAGCACCCGCATTGACGACTAAATCCGGTTGAATTTCAGCCATTGCTTGACGGATGCTTTCGGGTTGGGATAAGTCGAGGCGAGTGCGATCGAGCGCAATAACATCTCCCGAAGATAATAAAATCGGCTGTAATTCTTGAGCTAGCTGTCCGCTGCCGCCTGCGAGTAAAATTTTCATGATCAAAACACTTGAGCTCTTTTCAACGTTTGTCCAGCTTGGTCTTTAGCTGATAAGATTGGTTGGGCACCATCTAGCGGCCAGTCGATAGCCAAATCGGGGTCATTCCACAGGATACACCGCTCGTGTGCCGGTGCATAGTAGTCTGTAGTTTTATACAAAACTTCAGCAGTCTCCGAAACCACTAAAAAACCGTGAGCAAATCCCGCCGGAACCCAAAATTGCCGTTTATTTTCTGCACTCACCAAACAGCCAACCCACTGCCCAAAAGTCGGCGAACTTTTTCTAATGTCCACCGCTACATCAAAGATTTCGCCAGCCACTACCCGCAGCAATTTGCCTTGAGGCTGCTGCATTTGGTAGTGCAAACCGCGCAGCACATTTTTAGAGGATTTGGAATGATTGTCTTGAACAAATTCTGCCGTCACGCCTGTTTTTTCGACAAAAGCTTTGTGATTGAAACTCTCAAAAAAGAAACCGCGATCGTCTCCGAAAATTTTAGGCTCAATTATCAAAACTTCCGGTATTTCGGTAGATATAACATTCATAGTTAGCTGTGAAAGTGATAAACTCATACTCTGTCTATGCTATTTTACTATGAAAGCCGACGCATATCTCAAAAAATTGTACGCCAATCGATTTGATTCCCGACAAATACAAGCAAAAGTGGCACTCTGGAAAGTTTTAATTGATGAGTTTTTACAAGATTATGTTCCTCCAGAATCAACTGTTTTAGATATTGGCGGCGGCTACTGCGAGTTTATAAATCAAATTATGGCTGGAAAAAAATATTTGATTGACCTCAATCCAGATTCAAAGTTATTTGCCCATCCTGATGTAAAAGTGCTAAATATTGATGTTTTAACTTTTGACGATAAACCAGCTTTTAGCGAAGAATTTGATAGGATATTTATCTCTAACTTTTTTGAACATCTCCGCAATAAAGAAGAACTAATCCAAATTATCTCATTTTGTTTTGAGACCCTTAAGCCAGGGGGTTCTCTCTTAGTTGTCCAACCAAATTTCAAATATTCTTTCAAAGAGTATTACGATTTTATCGATCATCAATTACCAATTACCCACTTATCGCTGCAAGAACTTTTACAAACGGTCGGCTTTGAAATCGACCTAATTATACCGAGATTTTTACCATTTTCGACCAAAGGCAGACCGGCATCGCCCTGGCTTTTAAAAGTTTACTTAAAATTACCTTTTTTGTGGCAATTTTTGGGAGGCCAAATGTTTGTTAAAGCATCCAAACAAAACCAGAGAGGTAGAGACTCATGACACGCATTTCCCGTCAGATGCAGGCAGAGCGATACATTTGCGTTGATCCGCGTTGATCCGCCTGCATCTGCGGTTGAAAAATCCCTACAAAATCGAACTTAAAACCACCTCATTAGCAGCAATCCAATCATAAATATCCTGCAAAGCCGCTTCCGGCCCAATAACAGGCTGCCACCCTGTTTTCTCCATCACCCTAGAAGAATCAGTAATAAAAATCGGAATATCCCCCGCGCGTTCCTCCAAAACAGGAGGAATCGGAATCGATTTCCCCGTAATCTTTTGGCACAAATCAGTTGTCTCAACAAAAGAAAGACTGTTGCTCAAACCGCCGCCAACATTAAAAACTTCACCATCTAATTTGGAAAAATTTTCTAACTGATAATTAACTAATCTCAACAAATCTTCAACGTGCAGCAAATCCCTAACCTGCTTGCCGCTGCCACCAAAACCGATATAACTCAGCGACTTTTGAAAATAGTGAGCCGCTACCCACAAACCGCAAACTCCCTGATCGACTTTACCCATTTGCCAAGCCCCGGTAATCAACCCGCAGCGGTTAATAATTGCCGGCACGTTGTATGCTTCCCTGTACTCCTCAATCAGCAATTCTGAAGCTAATTTAGTTGCTGCGTAAAGCGAACGGTGTCCTTTTAAAGGGAAGTCTTCTGATATGCCCAACTCCGATATACCGGGTAAAGTTTGCTCGGGGGCGATCGCAAATCTATTCGGCAACTCTAACAGCTTAACAGACTTGACACTGGCGATCGGATAAACCCGGCTCGTAGACAAAAACAGCAAACTCGCACCCGTTTGTCTCGCCAACTCCAAAACATTCACAGTGCCCAGTAAATTCGTTTGCAAAACGTACTGTGGCGAACTAAAACCAGCCAGCACAGAAGGCTCCGCAGCACAATCTATAATGCAGTCAGCATTCAGTGCAACTGGATCTAAATCTGCCGCTGTGCGAATATCCCCGTAAAAAAACTGAATACCGCAATTTTTAAGCCGAGGCAGATTCAATTCTGAACCCCGGCGACGCAGGTTATCTAAACAAATTATTTGCCATTCCGGGTGCAGTTTTTTCAGGCCAATTGCCAAACAACTGCCGATGAAACCCGCCCCGCCCACAATTAAAATTCTCTCAGGCATTCACTTTTAATTTTGCTATCTTTCTAGTCCGGTGGTAGTCGCCGCGAGAGAGATGTTTTTCGAGCCAGACATACAAGACAATAAACAAATACCGACTCCCCATCTCTTTTATTTTCAGCTTAGAAATACCAGCAGTCCGATTGTACCACCTCAGAGGAATCACCGTATAGGAAAAACCCCGGACAATTGCTTTTAAAGGCAGTTCCACTGTCAAATTAAAATGATGGCTCAAAATCGGTTGCACGCCTTCAATCACTTCTCTGCGGTAAATTTTAAAAGCATTGGTGACATCGCTGTACCGCAAGCCGAAAATACTTTTGACAAACCAGTTTGCTAAGCGGTTAATTGCTAACTTGTGAATTGGATAATCAACTATAAAGCCGCCTTTGATAAAGCGGGAACCGAAAACGCAATCATATCCTTCTTGCAACTTGCGGTATCCTGCTACCAAATCTATCGGATCGTCGGAAGCATCCGCCATCACAATTGCCACAGCATCTCCGTCAAATTCGGCCAATCCCCGTCGCACCGCAAATCCGAAACCGTTGGGAGGTTGATTGTTGATGTATCTAACTGTGGGAAAAGTCTCTGACAACTCCTGGCAAATATCAATAGTTCGATCGACACTGTTGTCATTCACAATCAAAATTTCGTGCGGAATGCCTTCTAAATCAAGCGTCTGGGCGATCGCCCGCACAGTACCGTACAAACAGCCCTCCTCATTGTGGGCTGGTATAATCACAGAAATTTTCACTCCTCATCCTCCGCGCAACTGGACAAACTGGTTGTCAACAGGATTATACACCCAAGCTTTAATTTCCGTTTGGGCGATCGGAAAATTATTATCCGACAATTCAACAGCCCACCTTGCATTGTTGTATAATTCAGATTTTAAACTCTTAGCTATATCAGGACTGTCCAAATTTACATAAGCGTTAGCAAAAAAAGATTGTTTATCTCCGACAGATAGCAGTACAATGTTCGGCTGTTTCAAATTTTCTGGCAAAACCGCCCAACCCGCAGCCTTGACAGCAGCCTTTTTCTTGAGAATCACCGATTTTTCGCTGGTTTGAGGTTTCTCTAAATAGCCGTAAACTTTCTCGGTATTAGAAATAAACTCTACATTTTTCGCGAACTTTCTCCAACCTATTTTGTCGATAATTGCCGCGCCTTCTCTCACGAGCCAAGTTTTTTTGCTCAGCACCCTCAAACAGCTTTCCGGCGAATTATCAAAAAAATCAGACTGTTCCAGATAGTTAATTAACTGCAAACAATCTTGAGCGCCTTGTTTGTAAAGAAGTGCCGTTCGAGATTGGGCGATCGCCTGTTGAGAGTTAACAATAATTGTAGTAATTAACAGCCCTGCCAACATCCGATAAAAAAAAATGTAGTTGTGGTTTAACGTTGCTTTTGTTTCTTGATATTTGCCTCGGAAAAACAATTGCCCTAGCTGAACCAAAGCAATTAACAGCAAAATCGAATTCGTCGTATATCTCGACGATTCGAGCGCCTGAATCGCCCCAAATTCGGCCCTACCAGCAGTAATAAACAGAGCCGATAAAACCGAAAAAAAACCTATTGACAGCCAAGGTAAAGCATCGTGATTTTCACTAATATCATTCCTATTTGTCATTGCGAGGTACGAAGCAATCGCTGGGGCTGGAGATTGCTTTGCAGGGCTCGCAATGACGAAGAAATAGAATCCCAAAAATAAGAAAATTGCAAATATTAGCAAGCCAACCAGTGCAGAAATACCCGGAAAACGTACAAGTGGTGAACCCAACAAACTCAAAAAATAATCAATCACTACAAGTGGCTTGCTCAACAATGAAATAATACTTGCTTTCCGACTGGGATGATAATCAATTGAGTAAACAGCACAAGTTGCCACAAACAGCAGCATCCAGACAATAATTTTTTTTCTTTTCTGCGCGGCATTTCCTTCTAAAGCCGCTACAGCCGGAATTGCTGCTAACCAAGAAAGCAAACCTTGGGCTAGGGAAAAACTAGCAATAAAGCAGAATACAGCAGCAATAGAGATTCTAATATAGTGAAGTACAGATATCGGGTAGGGACACGGCACTGCCGTGTCCCTACTGTATTTCATCCGATTAAAAACCGCTATATTAGGCAATAATTTGGGATTTGAAACCAGCGCATAAACCGCAGCTACAAAACACAAATTTACAAAAAACCACGCTAATTGAAATCCCCAAAGCCAGTTTTCGTACTGAACTAGGGAACACACCAAAATACAAGTTAAAATATTAGCTAAATGCCACAAATCATCCCCAACATTCTTAACTTGCATTGAGGATAACTTGTACATAGCGATAAAAGTTATCGCAGCCAAACCTATGCTGAGACACAACTGATAATTAATATTCCATCTGGAAGCAAAAGCCAGCACCGCAATAATTATTTTCGGGAACACTATGCGGTGATTGCTGTGCAAAGCCCAAAAATCGTTAAAAGTTACATTTCCCTGAGCTATTTTCTCAAAAAGGCTAGCTAACCTCCACTCGTCATCAACGGGAACGTTAACGCTAAAATTCGCTACAAATCCGATTAACAAGACAACAGGAATTAGATATAAAGTAAATAAAATAAATTTTTTCATTAATGTGCGATCGATTGCAGCCACAATTTTATACCAAGCTGCGCTCCAATTTTCTTTTAAGTAGGTCGCTCTAATTCTACTCGTTAGCAGGCAGAGCCTGGTAACCCCGGGAGGATCTGCCTCCATTTTTTATGAAAGCTTGCAAGGCAGATCCTCTGGACATGGGTTCCCTGGCTCTTCCAGGGAACCAGTTACAATTAGTCCCCCTCTGCTGGGAATTTGGTTGTGTAGTAGCGAATTCTGTTCGCCTCGAATCAACCTACTTAACAGTCTTGAACGTATCCAGTTTCCCAGTAAATCGGTTGATAAACATCTGCAAAACAGTCCGCTTGCCGATATTAATATTAGAACTCACGGACATTCCAGACTGCAAACCAACCTCCACTTCATTTGCCTTGCCCTTGTTCAAAACAAACTTCTGATTCTTGAGCTTAATTTTGGTTTTGAAAGCGTAGTATTTCCGCAGTTCAGTAGGAGGCTCAGCATCGCTGCTAATCTCTTTCACTTCACCCTCAGCAGTACCAAACTCCATAGCAGGGAAAGCTTCCACATTCACTTCCACAGGCACGCATTGGTATTTCGTCAAACCCAGTTTCTCTCTGTTAACTTCCTTCTCAGGACACACGCAACTTTTACCCTTTTCGCAATCAATCTTTTCTCCATCTAATTGTTTGCCGTGATACGGCTCCAATTTTTCCCGCTTCTGTCTCAAAGCATCCAATACCAGAGCCACATTGCTGTTTTCCAGGTAAACAACTGCTTCCAGACCGTTTTCGTCATCCAAAACCTTGAGTAGCTTTTCAGTTTGCTGCGCTTCGTAATAAGCTTCTTCGCATCGTTGTGGGCGCGGTTCGCCCGGTTTCAGCACCGAATTAATAATGGATTGGCATATCGGATCTTTCGCCATATCCAACTTAGCATTCTCCTTCTTAGAAGGTTTCAAATCGAAGATAACGCCCGATACCGGAGCCTTCATAACTTGAGTGTCGCGGGTTTGCTGCGCTTTTTCAAGTTGAGCATTGATTTCTGATAGCTTTTTCAAGTTTTCTACCTTGAAGCGACTTAGCTGAGAATCGCTGCTGGCAATTTGTTTCTGGTTTTCAGCAATTTTGGTGTAAAGTTCTTTTGCCCAGGAATCCTTGGTGTTTTTCAACTGTTCTTCGGCCCGGCTGATGGACTCCTGAAGGCGCGCTTGCTCTCCTTGCTGGCGCTGTATTTCAGCACTAATTTTTTGGATGTCACCTTGACGCGCGTTAATTTCACCTCGGCGCGTATTTATCTCACCTCGGCGCGTGTTAATTTCGCCTTTGCGGGCGTTAATTTCACCTTCGCGCTGCTTGATTTGATCTTGCTGTTTGAGAACGTCGCTTTGGCCTCTGAAAACATCTTGTTCCTGTTTTTCTTTTTGCAGTTCAGCGATCGCTCCTTGCTCTACCAGAGGGCCGAGTCTGCCTAGAATGTTTTGATTCGACTTCAATACTTGTTGGGATTTCGCTAACTGTTCGTCCGCCAAATCTCTCTGAGCCATGGCAGATTTTACTTGCTCTTGCGAAGAACTTAACTGCTGCTGAGCATAATTTAATTGGTTCTGGGCAAAACCCAGTTGTTGCTGTGCTACGGTCATTTGATCGCCTGCGGCTTTCTCAGCATCCTGAGCTTGCTTCAGTTGTTTGTCCAACTCCTGAACTTGTCCTTGGGCTGCGGCTACGCGAGACAAAAATTCCGATCGATAATTAACATAAAGCCCTTGCTGAGCAGCATCAAAATTTCCGCTCGCTCCCCGATTGAGGTACAGCTCGTCAATCAAAGCTTGCAGCACTTGATTTTGTGCCGTGAGGCTCTGTCTGTCTTTGATAGTTGATTCTAGGCTTGAAGGAATAGGGCCTTGAATTTTGCCGTTAACCACATCTTCGTAAAATTTGTTTTCCTTTTCCAGAGCCTCTTTACTTTTCTTAACAGAAGTTAAATCAGCACTGGATGCAAGGGGGTTAAAAGTGAGCAAAGGCTGGTTTTTTTCTACCCGATCGCCATTTTCAACGTGAACTCTCACCACAGCTCCTGTAGCAGGTGCTTGGATGTCTCTAGCACCATCTTTGAGTTCTAATTGGCCGATAGCGGGGACAGCTTGCTCTACGCTAGCAAAATAAGCCCAAACTACAGCAGAAGTGGTCATCAGCATGATCATCCACAAAAACAAGTGCGACCAAATCGCTGGTTTTTCGAGAATGACTGGTTGCTCAGAAAGTATTACCGATTTCATGGCCATTTGTTAGTTTTCAGTTGTTAATTGTTAGTTATCAGTTGTGCGTTTTTAGATATCAGGTATTCGATGACTCTTGTTGTTGGAAGAGACAGTAGTAACGCCCTTTAAGAGCCATTAATTCTTTATGACTTCCTCGCTCGACTACAGAACCTTGATCCATCATAATAATTATGTCGGCGTTTTGGATTGTAGTCAGGCGGTGAGTAATGAAAAACACAGTGCGACCGGCGAAAGCTTCTGCTAAGTTATTGCAAACTTGGCGTTCGGAATGGTAGTCTAGGGCGCTTGTAGCTTCGTCCAGAATCAGCAGTTTCGGGTTTTGCAAAATCGTGCGGGCGATCGCCAAACGCTGCCTTTGACCTCCAGAAAGCGACGCACCCCGCTCTCCGACGATCGTATTGTAACCAGCAGGCAAGCCCATAATAAAATCGTGAGCCACCGCTAGTTTCGCAGCTCGCACAATCTCATCCGTACTCGCATCGGGATTGCTCAGAGCAATATTTTCCTGCACAGTACAGTTAAACAGCAAAGTATCTTGCAGCACCACCCCAAGTTGGCTGCGCAGCGAATATAATTCCACCTTGGCAATGTCGTACCCGTCAATAAAAATCCGGCCCGACAGCGGCGGATAAAGACGCTGTAACAACTTCATCGCCGTACTTTTTCCGGAACCGCTTCCCCCCACAATTCCCACAAAACTGCCAGCGGGAAATTCCAAATTCACATTCGCCAGTTGCAGCGGCCCGCTTTCGAGAAATCTGAAGGAAACCTCCTCATAGGTAACCTGCCCTTGAATTGCCGGCAGCGGGATATTGCTGCGGTCTTCATCGCTGGTTTCCGTCGGCGTATCGACCACATCCTTAAGCATATCGATCGACATCGAGACTTCTTGGAAACTCTGCCACACGCTCACAAAACGCAGCAGCGAACCAGTCACGTTGCCGGAAATAATTCGGAAAGCAATCAACTGACCCAAAGTAATTTCATTTCCCAGTACCAAATAAGCTCCCACCCACAACTGAGCTAAGTTACCCACCTGGTTTAAAAAGCTGCTAATCGTACCGGCCGCAGTCCCAGTGATAATTGTTTTAAAACTGGCTGTAATGTATTTTGCGTAGCGGCTAGACCATTCCCAGCGGGATTTCAATTCAATATTTTGAGCCTTAACAGTTTGAATCCCGCTGACTACTTCCACTAGATAAGATTGAGAGTCAGCAAAACGCATATTTCTCTGTTTGATCAGGCGCAGCACCAGCGGATTGATTAGAACAATCATCAGCCCCAGTATCGGTACCACTGCCAAAGATACAAACGTTAGCTTCACGCTGTAGGAGATCATAACGGCGACGTAAACCACCGAAAATACCGCATCGAGAACCACTGTCAGAGCTGTACTCGTCATGAATTCCCGAATCTGGCCCATCATGCTGAATTTGTAAACCAAATCTCCTACGCGCCGGTTGTCAAAGTAATTTTGGGGCAGCCGGAGCAAGTGGTCGATTACCTCCGCACTCAATTTGACATCAATGCGGTTTGAGGTATCTATAAACAAAAAGGTACGCAAACCGTTGAGCAGTCCTTCAAACAGGGCAACACCTAACAGAAATGCGCCCAAAATATCCAAGGTGTCGATGCTGCGCTGACCTAATACTTTATCAATAATTACTTGGCTGATTAATGGGTTGGCAAGACCAAATAACTGTACAAAAAACGAAGCGAGCAACACCTCAAAAAACACTGTCTTGTGTTCCATGAGAGCCGGCACAAACCACCAGAAGCTGAACTGCTCTTTTTGTTCGACTTGCGGAGCTTGCAGCAGCAGGACTTCTCCTGATTCTCCCCAGATTTCTTTAAACTGAGGTATCCGCTTCCGCATCAGCCCCTGTTCGGGCGTGGCGAGCACCAATTCTTGCTCGGTGATGCTGTAAATAATGGCAAAGGTATCTTGCCATTTAATCATTACGGGGGCTTTGATGCGGTTGATGGCTTCTGCTGGCACTTGCGCCAATTGAGGCGTGAGGCCGATGCTTTGGGCGATCGCCCCGCAGGCTTGCATACTGATAGAACCAGCAGTTTTTAACTGATTTTCTAGAACTTTGCGGATGATATCTCGACGAAACTTGAGGCCGAAATACTTGCTCAACATCTGGAAGCAAGCTAGCGGGCTGTCAATCTGCCCTTTGGCGCGGAAAACTGGGTATCTCGCCGCATCCTTTGGTTGGTCGGTTTTGGGTTCTGGGGGACGGTCTGGACCGGGTAGAACCTCGATGAATTTTCCGCCGGGCGGATTCTGCCCTGGGCTTACTATGTCTGCCGTGCCATTTAATGAGTCTGTTTCGGGTTGGGGTTCTGGGGGTTCCCGGAAGCCGACCAAGCGGGCGCCGAGGCGGCCTTCTATTTTTAAGGATTTGGCTGCGTTTTCCACAGAGAAGCGGCTGCCGGTGGGAAAGTCGCCCAAGACGCCGCTGCTGACGAGCCAAATTCGATCGGCATCTAGCTCTTTGGCGAGGTCTTGAGTTTTTTTGTTGCCGTTGGGCACGTTGACAACTGTCGCATCTTGCCAAGCTTGCAGGGTGAGTTCCTTGAGATTGGAAGTGCCGTCTGCTTGGCGCTGCAACTCCAGGCTCAACAGTTCAAATACTTCGCTCAAGGAACAGTGTTCGCGAAAGGCTTCTCCAAATGTCGGCTGTTTTTCCAGTACGCTCAGGAAATCTTCGGCAGGTAGGACGATCGCAATCACATCTGTAGAGGCGATGGCGGTTTCGCAGGGAACTCCCCTGAGCAAGCCAGCCCAGCCGAGAATTTCCTGCGACTGCACCAACCGCAAACTTACGTGACGCTGCGAGCGCTGGTCAAAGCCCAGCAGCCGGGCCTGGCCTTGATAGATAATTGCCACCTGAGTCGGCATTTTTTCCCGTTCAAACAGCGGTTGCCCCGTCCGGTAGCCGAGGAGTTGGCATTTAGCCACCAAGGCTGTCAGAGCCGTCTCTGACAGTCGGTCAAAGGGAGGTGTTTGAGCTAGGAAATCCTGAATTTGGGAGAGGGAAACAGCGGAAGAAGTCATCCAATTTTAGATTTTAGATTTTAGATTTAAGATTGAATCCACAGATGAATCCAGGGGGTTTTTGTCAGGATGCTACGCTTTTTCAAGTCTCCACGGATAAATCCGGGGGCCCCTGACCAAATTGCTTGATTGTCATGATATTGAAGACACGGAGGAGAGGGGCTGTAGCGGGCCTATTTGCGATATCTGTTCGGCGAGCCAGCTTTCAAAGAGTTCGTTAATCAAGTGCAGCCGCATCGATTCATCGAGCTGGGCCGGCATGAACTTTTCTAGTCGAATAATTACCATCCATTCTGCCAGAGGACGCGGCGTCCAGAGTTGATTTTGCTGGCTGACGGACAAAAGTTTGCTGATTGCCGGGTGGGGCTGGCTGAGGGGTACAGGGCCCAACAAGCCGCCGGACTTGGACTCCGGCCCTTCGGAAAAGTCGCGAGCCACTTCAGCAAAGGTTTGTTCCCCTTCGAGGATGCGAAAGTAAAGTTCGTTTGCCAGTGCTGGATTTTTGGTGCGCACCAGGGAATAGACTACGTGGTCTAGGCTGGCTTTGCGGGTTAAAAAATAATTATCTACTTTAGGTCTCCAAGTGGCTTGCTTAAATTTTTCGATCAGCAAGGGCCTAACGGCCATCTCTTGAAGTTCTTCTTCGGTCATGTTTTGGCTGCGCAGCCAAGCTTCTTTGGCTTCGGGGGCGGTCAGTTGGTGTTGTGCCAGAAAGTTCTCGACGGCGGATTGGCGTTCTTCGTCGCTGCAACTAAAGGATGCGATCGCTTGGTCTACTATTACACCCCGCAAGAATTGTGGCATCAACTGGTACCGCTTCAGGAGCGATGGCATATCCTGAGCTTGCAGTAATTTATCGCCTATTTGAAAAAGTCCTGTCATTTTTTTATCTCCAACTGACTTGCGCTTCCCCTTTTAATTTAGCTGTGGCAGGAAAAGAGCGACAACCACTAACCCCTCGATTCCCCGATGATAGCAGACCGTCAGCGGGCTAGCGCTATTGCTGTCTATTTCTTGACGCTCTGCCTAGCGAGGGGTTCCCCGCGTGTCTCACAATGGTAGTGGAATAAGGCGAGAGTGGGATCGGGCGAGAGTGGAAAAATCTTTCTTCTGCCATCTTCCTTCTTATCTCAACATCCATCCGTTAAATCCGTTAAAACCCGTATACTGCTTCGTCGCCGAACTTCCTTCTTCCTTCACTATCGGAATAGCCTTTCAAACAGTGTTCCGAGTTGGGTCGAGCAAGCGCGACTGTCGAGATATTTGGGGTTTGCCGCCATTTTTTGCTGGATTCGATCGCGGTAGTGCCGGCGCAGTTCTAGGTTGTTTCCCAATGCTGTACTCAGCTCTATATAAGAGTTCTCGCTGTTTGCTACCAGTTCCGGAAGTAGCAGTTCTTCGAGCACTGCGGCTGATTGTCGCGATCGAGTTGTTTGCCCTTTTCTTACCACTACAGGCAACCCTGCCAACAGCGGTTCTGCTAAGGAGCAGGCACTGCTGTATGGATAGGTGTCTAAATATATATCAGCCAATTCCAGACATTTTATGCAATCTGCGCGAGATGGCAGCGCTTTAATTACAACTAAGCGCTTTTTGTCAATGCCAAATTCCGCAAATAGCGATCGAATTTGTTTGTAAAAAAGTACCGTCGGATAGTTTTCATTGCGGGAACTAAAGGGATACAAAACTAAAAGAGAATTCGGTACGGCAGCAATAATTTTTGCCCAAGTTTTTCTCAATTCTGGGATAATTGTAAAAGCTTGAGCGCCGGACATGAACACTACAGATTCGTCGGTGGCTCCCCAACTCCTGCGAGTCGGTTCAACGGTCGCAGGTGCTGATGCTACAGTATAGCTTAAACAAACTCCCGAGCCTTTTAAAGTAATTAATTTTTCGCGATACTCTGCAGCAGCACCGGCGGGCAATGTCAAATCTCCGGCAATAAAATAATCGATATTTCGGGCGCCGGTAGTGGCGGGGGTTGATGCACCGGTAGCTATTTGCACTCGCGCTAGCCGGTGCAGGCACAGCAGGGCGCTTGGTTGGGCAGTGTCGGTAGTATTGGTGCAGATTAGCAGAATATCTAAATCGTGCGATCGAATTTCTCGGACTTGATTTGGCAAATCTTCTGACAGTTGCACCAGTTTGTCGGCGCAATTTTCGCAATATTTCCCCAGTTGCTCGTCTTGTACCTGGAAATGGTACACGATAATTTCAAATTTGCTTCTGTCTAAATATTCAAAACTCGCAATTGCAGCACGAGTCTCGGATTTATTATTAATTTTATCTAGTAAAAAACCTACTCTAATTTTAGTTGTTTCAGATTTTATATGAGCAGGATTCCAGTCTATTTGACAGCCGATATTTTTCAAATGATGTTCCAAAATATCAGCTCGCTGGGTGAATATATCGAACAAATTTGCCTCGCTTAAGTACAAAGCTTTGAAGCTAATATTTTGCGTCATAAATGCCGCTAAATAACGCCAAACTTCCGCATCGGGAAAACTGGCGATATTAGCAGCGACGTACTTGATTAGCTGCTGGAAATATTCAGAGTACCTTTCAACTTCCCACTTTTCTTGCAAATAACTGGGAGACTGAAATAAGAATGTCAGAAAATCGTCAAAAAACCACTGAGGAATCGCTGCATTTTTATACTCTAGCGGCAACTGATAAGCGTCGCAGTACAGCATCGCTGCGAGGGGATATTGAATCTTATCGGCAATTTCCCCTCCTCCAGCAAGTTTCGAGGATAACTGCTGGACAAAACTTTGTTCTGACTCAGTTAAAGGTTCATTTTTGAGACCGCTATCTAGTAGCAACTTATGAGATTTACCCGCTTCTTGCGAGTAAGAACTTTCTAATTTTTCCGCAGGCAAATTCAGCCAATTTCTAGCTATCTGTTGGCGGTATTGCCGCAGTTGCGCGAGAATAGACTGGTTTGATGGCGATTTTTTGTACTGCTCAACCAGTGCTGACAAGTCAAATATACGAGGCTGGGTTCTTAATGCCAATTTGTGGCGAATTGTCTGTTTGATTTGTTTATTAAGGAAACTGTAATCAGGACTATTTAGTAGTTTATTGTAAAATCTGACTACATCCTTATGATTTTCCCCAGCAGCGAAGTTTTTCCAAGTTTGTTGTTCGGGATGAATCCGCAGTGACGACAGTTTTTCGTTTACAAACCCGATGTGATAATTCCCCATGATTCGCCACCACATATCTAAGTCTACATACTGAGATAATCCCGAATCAAATAATCCTATTTCGGTAAAGACTCGGGCGGCAATTAAGACGGTACTCGGTTCGCCAATTTTGTTTATGGGGTTGCTCAAGCAGTTAGTATCTGCCAGTAATTCTTTTCCTGGCTGAATAGATTTTAAATTCGACCAACTTTTATGCAAATCTTTAATTGATTGGGAAGCTCTCCGCAAAATCGGGTTAGATTCATCTTCAGCTATGGTGATGCCGCGCGGAGAGAAAACCATACCTATTTTTGGGTGTTGTTGGGCGACTGCGACCATTTTCTCAATACATTCTGGTGCGAGCAAGTCGTCTTGAAAGAGAAATTTAATGTATTGACCTTTTGCTTGGGATATGCAAAAGTTCCAGTTTTGTGATAAGCCGTAGTTGCGGTGCAGTACGATGCGGAAATCGACTGAGGTTTGTAATTGGAATGATTGGGCGATCGCAATTGTGCGGTCTGTGGAGCCGTCGTCGGATATAATCAGTTCTATGTTAGGGTAGGTTTGGGCTAAAGCACTTTTGATTGCTTCCCCAATAAATGCTTCTCCGTTGTAGGTCGGAATGCAAATGCTAACCTTCGGCTGCTCGTTTAGCAGTTCTCCTTTTGATTGACTTTGTTGCTGAGATGGCGACAAGTTAGCCCTAATTTTGGCAGAGTTCGCTTTGGCTGTTCCTGACAGAGGTATGCTTTGAAATTTATCGGTAATCTCGGCAATATATTCGAGACGTTTTCTAATTTTATTCCCTGTAGCTTGCGGGTTGAGTAAAGTCTTAATTTCCTCAGCAGCTATCGCTCCAATTTGTTTAGCTTCCCGGTAATTGTTGAAGACGTACCGCATTAAATCAGCAGCGTGTTCCACATCCGCTTCTGCCCAAACATTGCCTTTTTTGTAAGGCCCGCAATCTTTCTCAATTGGGATTAACTTATACTTGACTAAATAGCTGTTGCCGACATTCATAAATTCTGTATTTGATGAATAGCCGGTGGCAATTACGGGTTTGCCGTAAAACATGGCTTCAGCCATTGTTAAGCCAAATCCTTCGCAGCGGTGCAGGGATAGATAACAGTCGCAATTGTACAGCAAACCGTTAATTCCATCTTTGGACAAATACCCGTCTAGATGTTTGATATTTGAAGAATTTTCTAGGGCAGAATTTAACAATTTTTGCTGCTCAATATTTTTGTCTGAGTTGGAAGATTTGAGAATTAACAATAGGCGGTCATCTTCGCCAAAAGCTTGTTTAAATGCTTGAATGGCCGCTAAAGGATTTTTGCGCTCGATGCGGCTGGAAAAGTCGAACACAAACAAGAAAATAAATTTATCTTTAGGTAAATTCAGTGCTTCTCTGCTAAGGGAAGGTGCGGGGAGAGCAATACTGGGCATCATTTTGATAACGGGAATTGGCGAGATTGCGGAAATTGCCTCGGCGCAATAGTTGCTATAAGTCCATATTTCGTGAAAGTTATTAAAGGCTGGCTGCCATTCAGGGGGAAATGCGGGAAGTTCCCAGGCCCAAAAGGCGATATTGTATTTGTTTTCAAAATAGCTGGAATCTGTATGTTTGATAAATGTTGCAACTTCATCTGCGTTGACTTGAATTAAGTTGATGGGATGGGGATTGTCTGGGCTAAAATTTTGATAGGTGGTGTCTTGTTTGCGGTGGGGACTGCGGGTAAAATTGTTGATATTGAAAGGAATGTTGGCGGCTTCTGTGGCTCTGATGTTGGCTCGGACACCTTCTCCTATGCCAAATTCGCCGCTGATGTAGCCGGCGATGTTAATTCCTAGATTGTGGTTCATAGTTTATAATGTATTTAGCAAATTGTTGTGTAAATTTTTGGGAAAAAAGCAGAATTAATGGAGTTCATAAATTGCCATAAAGGAGGGTAGAAGTTTAGAATAAATTATAATTTTGCTCAATATTTGCTAAGATATAGCAATCCTTGCAGGATGGGTGAACAAGATTAAATGAACTGCCAAGGGCGCAGAGAACGCAGAGGAAGAAAAGATAGGGAAGAGAAAGAGTTGGCAACAGAAAATTTGGTGCTTGACAAATGTGCCGATCGCTATTGTATACTGGCATCGCAATGCTAACCTTCGGCTGGTCGTCTGTTGGCATGGGTTGCTCGGTTTTATTTTACGATAAACTAATCAGGAATTTTAGAGAAAGTGATCGATCGCGCCAACCACGACCTGTTGAAGCTGCTACCGCCGGATGCTAAAGTCATTATTGAAATTGGCTGCGGTACGGGTTCTACAGGCGAACAGTACAAGCTGATCAATCCCCATTGTCAGTATATTGGCATTGAATGCGATCGAGAAAAAGCTAAAATTGCGGTCGATCGGCTAAACTGGGTGACGGTAGCCAATATTGAAGAAATTGCCCTCGAAAGTCTCGACATCGCTCCAGGAACCGTCGATTGTTTGCTTTTTGGCGACTTGCTACCCTACCTCAAAAATCCCTGGGATATCCTCAAGCAGTACAGTGCTTTGTTGAATCCAGAGGGGCAAATTCTCGCTAGAATCCCCAATGTTCAATACTGGCGGCGAATTGTCAATCTGCTGCGGGGACAGTGGGAAAATGCCGACAGCAAGATGCAGCACTGGTTTACCCTAGAAAGTATTAAATCACTATTTGCTCAAGCAGGATTGCAGGTTTATGAATTTCAAGGAAAGGGACACAAAACCGAAAATTTTGTCCGCTTTCAGGAATTGCTGCATCCAATGGTAAATGCTTTAGAGCTCACATCGAGCAGTTTTGCTACGGAAACAGGTGCTGAATATTATATCGTGCGATCGACAAAATCGACCGTACCTGCGCGCAGACTGCTGATTCAGACTATCATTATGGCTCCTACAGGGTGCGATCGCGTGCGAGTTTTGGAACCGGACAAATTTAGCGCCACAATTCCCGGTGTCCGCACCGTATGCGGCGTGAAAACAGCAGAGTTAATTCCGCCACTGTCTGGAGAAGAAAAAGTCTTCATCTGGCAGCGGACAATCATGCAATATCCCGGCTATATTCCCCAACTCAAAGAACTCCTGCAACAAGGCTATTTAATAGTAGCGGAAATTGACGACAATCCCATCCGCCGCCGCGAATACGCCGACAATAATTATCTCAGCTATCGCGGCTGTCACTGCGTGCAAACTTCTACAGAACCGCTAGCAAAAATTTTGCGGCACTACAATCCCAATGTTGCCGTATTTCCCAATCAATTAGCTTATCTACCTCCGCCGCGAATTTATCCCGCAGAAGATACAGTCACAATCTTCTTTGGTGCCCTCAACCGCGAAAAAGATTGGCGGCCAATTATGGCAGCGCTCAATCGAGTCTTAATCGCACACAAGCACCGGATTCGAGTTAAAGTAATCCACGACAGCCGATTTTTTGAATCCTTGGAAATACAGCAAAAAGAATTTGAACCATTTTGCAGTTACGAACGGTATCAAGAAATTATGTACAGTTGCGATATAGCTTTGCTGCCGCTCGTTCCCAACCCGGTTAACGAAATGAAATCCGACTTAAAATTTATTGAATGTGCAGCGCGGGGAGTAGCGGTGCTGGCAAGTCCCACCGTGTACGAACATTCGATTGTCGAAGGTGAAACCGGATTTATTTATAGATATGAAAAAGAGTTTGAAACCAAACTAAATTCGCTGATTTCTGACACTTCTATGCGCCGGAAAATAGCCGCGAATGCTTACGAATGGGTGCGCGACAATCGCTTGCTGTGCGGGCACTACCGGCAGCGGCGAGATTGGTACTTACAAATGCGGGACGAGTTGCCGCGTTTAAATGCTGAGTTGCGCGATCGCCTGCCGGAGTTATTTGGTGGCTAAATGCGGTAAGATTTATAGGGTTATTGTGCGATCGTTCTGTTTAATTGTTTAATTGTTTAATTTTTAATTGTTACTCCACACCAATGCGAATTCTATTCACTATTGCTCACTTTTACAATCCCAGCGGCGACGGGAAACACGCTTCCCAGCGAAATGATCCGCAACCGCGACTAAACGCTTTAACCGCTTGCGTGACATCGCTGCAAGCTTTGTACGGCAAATCTCAGTCCATGATTGACATTCGCGAATGTGCAATTATCCCAGCCAATCAATCTCAACAGCACGAAATTGACATTGTTATTTGCACTACTCAAGGCTATCATCTGTTGCCTCAACTGCCAGTGCAGCCCAGATGTTTTATGCACCACCCTACAAAATGCGAACCGCTGCTGTTGGGGTTTGAATGTCAAGCAGTTTTGCGAGCGTGTCTCGACAAATACGATTATTTTTGTTATTTAGAAGATGATTTAGTTCTGCACGATCCGTGGTTTTTCAGTAAATTAAATTGGTTTACACATCACGGGGGAAATGGGAATTTGCTGCAACCTAATCGCTATGAAATATCGCCTCAAGGGGCTGTTTTTAAAGCATATGTTGATGGTGATTTAGCGGAAACAGCTACTGCTAAGTTTCAAAATGTGGAGGAACACCGGCAGTTAATGGGAAAAATTATGGAACAAGCAATCGCTTTTGAGCGGGCTTTGAATCCTCATTCCGGCTGCTATTTTTTGAATGCGGAACAGATGGCATACTGGGCTAAGCAGTCTCATTTTTTGGACAGGGATACTAGCTTTATCGGCCCGCTGGAAAGTGCGGCGACTCTAGGAATTATGCGGACTTTTAGAGTTTATAAGTCCACTCCTGCTTATGCTAATTTTTTGGAAATTCAACATTTTGGAGCAAGTTTTCTGAAGTTGATTGGTAATAAGGTAAGGGTGCCGGAAGCAGGATGAGTTAAGATATTCAGGTAAGCTGCAATACTTGAGAGGTAGCATGAACCAGGCAACCGAAAAGATTGTCCTTCCCTCTCCCTTCCCCGACCACACGAAACTGCCAGAGGAAGATGGCTCTTTCGTGAAGAATTTTCAGGAGCATCCCCAGAGCATTATTTTGACTGATTCTATCGGGTCGGTGTTGCAACGGCTTCATCCCGATCGGCAATATGCTATAGGGCAAGACAGTGGCATCTACTGGCGAGAAACAGACCCGCTTGAAAAGGGAGCGGAAGCTCCTGATTGGTTCTACGTGCCGAACGTGCCACCAAGACTAGGAAATCAGATTCGTCGCTCTTACGTGCTGTGGCGGGAATTCATGGCTCCGATGATTGCTTTGGAGTTCGCATCGGGAGACGGTTCACAAGAGCGAGACACAACGCCGTTATCGTACTCAGAAGTCGAATCGGCGCCAAGACCTGGGAAGTTTTGGGTCTATGAGCGGATCATGCGGATTCCGTATTATGGCATCTATGAGATCAATAGTGGCAGGCTGGAGGTTTACAGCCTGAACAATGGGTTTTACCAGCAGTTGCTTCCGAACTCGCGCGGTCATTATCCGATCGCGCCAATGGGCGTAGAATTAGGACTGTGGCAAGGCAGTTATCAAAACCAGACAATGCTGTGGCTGCGGTGGTGGGACAGCGAGGGCAATTTGCTGCTGACAGGTACAGAACGAGCTTCCTTAGCAGAGCAGGCTTTGAGTGCAGAAGCCCAAGCGCGGCGGGATGCCATCCCTCGGTTGTTGGCAATGGGATTGAATACACAGCAAGTGGCAGAAGCACTCGGTTTATCAGTAGAGGAAGTTAGGCAGCATTCACAATCTTAATGTCGATTTTTATTAAGAAGTCAAAACATCGCCGATTTTAACTGTGCCGCTGTTGATAATTTTGGCTAAAACTCCGGTTTGTGCGTGACCGAATTCCTTTTGGAGTAAAGTGAGTAGGGAAATATCCCGATCGCCCGTTTCTGGATTCACTTCTATATTGACACAGCGACCGATTCGTGCTGTAACTTGTATGCGCGCTGTGCCTAATTGAAACTGTTTTCCGATCAACTCAAATTCTGACCAAGCTGCCATACCGTCTAGCACAATGTTCGGGCGAAATCGGCCCACGTCAATGTTTTGAAGAGCGATTTCTGTTAATTGGTCTAATGTGGCTTGACTGAGTAAAGAAATGTGTACTGGTTCTCGATCGGGATAACGAGTTTCGCCGCTGCTGTCGCCGACTAATTGCAAAGGTGCAAACTGCGGGTGTCTCGCTTCTTTTGTGGGTTCAATTGCCGCCAAATATTCGGTGAAAAAAGTGCCGATGCGATCGCGCCCCGCTGCTGTGTTTGTTTCTGCGGATAACACTGCAACTCCTTGACGCTGGACTGTTAAAACGGCCGTTTCCGGTTGATAATGACATTCTAAAGCTGCTAACAGAGGCCAATCATTTTGGACGGCAAAATGTTTTTTGCTCATCCAAGGGACATTTTGGGCAGACATCTTTGCAGCTTCAATATTATCTGCAAACATGAGGGCAAAAGCTCGATCGCCCTTAATTCCGTGTCCGGCTGTTAAAGCAAACTCCGACATTTCTTGCGGTGTCAGCCCTTTAATGGGATAAGTGAATAACTGTTTTATGGTTGCTAATGTCATAAAAATTTCCAAAGTTACTACAATTTTAACTCTCACTCTTTTCCCCCCTTATTAAGGAGGGCTAGGGGGGTCTAAGCTAATTCAAAAACCTTAATAAAATTGCTATAAAAACCCTATTAAGCTAGCAATTCATAGCGACGGATATCTGGAGGTCCAACGGCCAAACCGTCTAATTTATGCACGGCGTCTTGAATGTGAGCTGAACCGAGATGTAGTTCGAGCAAAGCTGCACTTTCCCACTCTTCAACAAACGTAAAATCTGTGGGCTCGGCTTGATTTTGCAGGAGTTCGTATTTGATGCAGCCTTTTTCTTTGCGAGTTGGCTCCATAATGCTCAGCAGCAGAGATTTAAGTTCTGCTACTTTGTCGGGAAAGGCAGCGAGGCGGGCGACTACTCGCAAGGTTGTTTTGGACATAGGAGAAAAAAGAAACAGATATGACAATCGAATTTACCGCTTGCTATGAGGCAAACTCAACAAAACACAATTTTACTTAAAATAACCTAAAGAGGTCGATCGGTCAATCGATTTTAGATTTGAGATTTGAGATTTGAGATTAAAGAATTGAAGCATTGACCCCACGGATAAATTCGGGGGTTCCTTTATCGGATACAGGTTGTTTATTTCTGGACGGATGAATCCGGGGGCTTGTATCCTGGATGCTTTCGGTCAACGGTACTAAAATCAGTCCAGCAGGCGCTTAAGTCTCAGAAACTCGGTTTCTTGCCAAATTCTTCGTTACTAACCGCAGAGCGTCGTATAAACCGGGTTTCTCGATCTATTTTGGCAAATACCGGAGGAACTCAATCTTTGGGATAAAATCGCTTCTTTTCTGTAGAATATTCCCAGGCGAGATCCTCCGGGTCTTTTTCGCGACTCCACTGAGCAAACTCCGGCTTAACTTTCCACTTGCCGATCGTAGTTGCGTGAACTTTGAACCTGCGGGAGAGTTCCGTCTGAGTAAAAGAGATTTTGGGTTTTTCAGGAGTCTTAGTTTGAGCAATGGGGAATAAATTTGGTTTTTTCTCTTGTGCTTTTTCCCGATTTGTGGGAGGCTCTTGAACAGCTATTCCCGCATTAGGTGTTTCGCTTTGATTGACAGGTGGAGCTATTTGAAAATAATACAAAATTCCGCCTTGTTCCGTCACTTCAAACTCCGCTGCAAACTCAGAAGCCCGTTCGTCGAGATACTCTTGAACCTTTTCTCCGGGGAGTTTCGCATTCATCGCCAAATCCAAAGCCGTAACTCGCCCTTGATTTTCCTTGATCAACTTGTAGAAAACCGAGTCTAAATGAGCGAGTTTGTGTTTTTGCTGCTGCTGGTAGAGCTTGTAAGCCCAAGCAATGCCCGCTGTGGTGGCGATCGCCCAAAACATCCCTCCCGACTCGAAACTGGCAACCGCCGTCAAGGAAATAGGCAAAAGCAGGGTAAGATATCCCCAAATGCTGCCCTTCTTTAGGTTATTGCTGTTTTTGACCATAATTCCTAAACAGGTACGTAGTTTAGCTTAGTAGAGCGTGTCTGAATGCCGCGAAAGTTTTTCGACAGTCGATATATCGATCGGCCCGCTGACACACCGAAAAACGGATACTGTGCCGCGTACACTCGCCTTGTGGACAATCCCTAATTTTAGACCAAAGTTCCAGCTCTTTTGATTCAATGTCGCAAGTAAATCGAAAATCGAAAATCGAAAATCGAGTGACGCACTCTACGACAAAATCCCAGAATCTACTTTTTTTTGCAACCGAGGGTTCATGTACTTTTTTCGCAAACAGATTGCCATCCTGCTGATAGTTGTTGCTTGCTGTACGCTGACGATTAGTTGCAGCGATAGCCGAGCTGTCCAGTGTACTAAATTTACTGAAATTGTCAACAAAGGCAACGCTCTCATTGATGTTGATAAAGACAGCAACGATGCTGCAACGACCGACAATTTAGCTAAAAATTTGAACCTGATAGCGACTGAACTTGAAGATCTGCGAATAACAGATCCAACCCTCAAAGAAATTCAGGAGCCATCGGTTAAATCCTTCCAGGAAATTAGTCAAGCACTCGGCGACATCAGCAAAAGCCTTCAGGCTGGAAATCTCGCTTCTACAAGTATAGAAGGTCGAGAGCAAATCCAAACAGCTCAAGCAGATATTATTAGAGTCGGCCAACAGGCGAATCAAGCAGCCGCAAATCAAGACGCTTTGACTAGCAAACTGATTAATTATTGTAAGAGCAGTTCCTAACGATTAATAGTTTTGAGTTTTGAGATTGCCACGCGAGCCGCGAACAAGGCTGCGCCGTGCATGAGTTTTGGAAGGCGTCGCCTTCACCGGACATCTACTAATTCCCAATTACCCATCCCCAATTATCCATCCCCAATTTTAGTGATGAATTTCTAGATTCAAAATATAGCGACCGAGTTGCACTTTCTCCGACCACAACTCATATTCTAACCGCAGGTGTTCCGGTTCTGGCGTTCCTGTCAGCGTCAAGTTGCGAGTGAAGTTGCGGAGTCTCAACTGTTCGGGAGTCGCCAGCGATTCGCCCTGAAGCCAATAACGGCTCAGGCCGTACATTCCTCGTTCCCAGCAGTGCCGGTAACTGTATTTGCCGTTTCCTTGCATGGTCATAATGACTCGATAGGGTGAAACTTCTAGCCAGAGCAACCGGGGTTTTGTAGTTGGGGGTAAGATTGTAACTTGCTCGGCAGATGCGTCGGAGTCGTCGGAAAATTGGCGATCGATTATGGCTGGTTCGTGCAACAACAAGTGAAAGCGATCGCGGTCTTTTTGATAAAGCGTACCAGCGGTTTCAACGACTGACCACAAAGGTAAATCTGTGGATACTAGCGATAAACTTACAGGCTTGCGGTGATGCGTCAGCATAAACAAAAGTGCAGGGGTTGTTGTGGATCGGGCGGTTTGAGATTTGAGACTTTAGATTTTAGATTGGCTGGGTTCCAAATTCCGGAGCTTTTGCTTAAAAGAATGAAAAATTTACAACTCGGAATCGAAAATCTAAAATTGTTTAGTCAAATTTCAATCATCTGGTCGATAACTGAGAGCAGAACATGAAATCTGGGCAGATACACGGATAGTATTTGTCAGGATCGCCTATAGAGGCTAGAAACCCGGTTTCTACGAAATTTGGCATTTAGTAATGATAAATATACGAAGAAACCGGGTTTCTGAGGTCGCAAGTGCGATCGCGAACTATTTGTGAAATTAAGGTAAAATCCGTGCAGTTGCGCCCGCTTTCTCTTGTCGCTGACAACTGACAGCGCACTGTCCCGGCGAGTTTAATCAGCCTTGGAGTTAACCGGACACATTGGGAAAAAACCCGCAGGCATTCCAGAAGACGACTGACTTAGGACTGGGAAAAAGGTAGGATAGCTAACGCCATCCCATCCTAGTTTATCTCAATGCAAGCTGACATTATAACTACTTCGCTTCTTGACAAAAACCAAACTTTAAGCATTCAAAAACCGGACTCGGGCTTGTCGCTGGTCGGGAGGATTCGAGTTCCGGGCGATAAGTCGATTTCTCACCGAGCTTTGATGTTGGGTGCGATCGCCCGAGGTGAAACTACAATTGAAGGATTGCTGCTAGGAGAAGACCCCCGCAGCACTGCTAAATGTTTCTCGCTCTTGGGAGCCAAAGTTTCTGAACTCAACGCGGAACGGGTGACAGTCACGGGCGTCGGAATTGGCGAGTTAGAGGAGCCTGTGGAAGTCTTGGATGCAGGCAATTCCGGCACGACGATGCGGCTGATGTTAGGAATTTTAGCCTCTCATCCGGGGCGTTTTTATGCGGTAACGGGTGACAGTTCTTTGCGATCGCGCCCGATGTCGCGCGTCATTAAACCGCTGCAACAAATGGGGGCGCAAATTTGGGGTAGAAAGAGCAATTCTTTAGCTCCTTTAGGGATACTCGGACAGCAGTTAAAACCGATTCACTACCATTCTCCGATCGCCTCGGCTCAAGTTAAATCTTGCATTTTGCTCGCCGGTTTGATGGCAAGCGGAGAAACTACAGTCACAGAACCCGCTCTATCGCGGGATCACAGCGAGCGGATGCTGCGGGCGTTTGGAGCCCGATTGAGCGTCGATCCAGAAACTTGTAGCGTGACAGTCACTGGGCCGACACAACTGCAAGGGCAGAATGTGATTGTACCGGGGGATATTAGTTCGGCGGCATTTTGGCTAGTTGCTGGGGCGATCGTCCCGGGTTCGGAACTCGTAGTCGAAAATGTCGGCGTCAACCCAACCCGTACAGGCATTTTGGAAGCTTTGGAGATGATGGGCGCCGATATTGAACTGCAAAATCAGCGAGAGGCCGCCGGAGAACCTGTAGCGGATATTTTGGTTCGCAGTTCCGGCCAATTGCGGGGATGCACCATTGCTGGCGACTTAATTCCCCGACTGATTGACGAAATCCCGATTTTGGCAGTAGCGGCGATCTTTGCCTCCGGTACTACAATAATTCGAGATGCGGCCGAGTTGCGAGTCAAAGAGAGCGATCGGCTGGCCGTGACTGCTGCAGAACTCAACCGCATGGGAGCCCAAATTTCCGAGTTACCCGACGGTTTAGAAATTACCGGGGGAACTCCTTTAACTGGCGCGGATGTTGACAGCTACACCGACCACAGAATAGCGATGAGTTTGGCGATCGCAGCCCTCAACGCCACAGGTATTACTAACATTCACCGGGCAGAAGCCGCTGCCATTTCCTACCCGGACTTTACCGCCACTTTGCAACAAGTTTGCCATCCAAATTGAGAGCGGGATAGTGGGATAGTGGGAGAGCGGGAGAGGGAGGAGTCCGAGCTTTGGAGAGGGGAGAGCGGGAGAAATCATCTTTCTTCCTTCTTCCCTCTTCCTTCTGTCCTCTTCCTTCTTCCTTCTTCCTTCGCTTAAGAATCTTTACCTACAACTTGTTCTTTTAAAGAATCGATTTCCGTTAACAACTCTTGGCGATTAGAAGCCTTGAGCAGATAGCGGTAAACAAACCAGCCCGTATATCCCATACCAATCAACTCAAAAATTGGAGCTACCAAAGGGACATCATTAAGAGCATCTAAAACTCCCAGCATTACCTTAATGCTAATACCGCCTGCCAGGATTAAACCAACAGTTATGAGAGGCTTTTGGTAGTCAGCAAAAAAATTGGATAGATAGGCTGGAAGTTCCGACAAAATTGTAATAACTTGGTCTTTAATATCTTGGAGCTGGGTGGTCGGTGTTTCTGTGGTTGTCACTGTAGTCATGACCCCCGGTTTGTCCTCCACCAGGTCTACTGTGACGACTTCAGTGACTGTTTGTGTCTCGTCAGAAAAGTTAGCTTGTGTCATTTGATACTTTCTCCGGTGTCAAGTAAAATTGCAGGCTGTGAGTTGCTGGCAGTATAATTCTCAGGCAATTAGCACAGGACTCATGCAGCCGCGACTAATTGATGAGACTAAGGCAGAGCTTCCAAAATTGCAAGCAAAAATAAGGATATAACTTCATTTTAAACAATTCCCCTAGCTGGCAAATCGGTCTTTTGACTCATTTGTTCACTCGATCGAGGTCGATTTGATTCGCGCATGGGCGTCCTTGTTCAAAGTCGGCGATATTGGCGATCGTGGTTTCGGCGATATTTGTCAAAGCTTCCTCGGTGAAAAAAGCTTGATGTCCGGTAATCAGGACGTTGGGGAAAGTCAGCAAGCGCTGAAATACGTCGTCTTGAATGACGTGATTTGACAAATCCTCAAAAAACAGATCCGTCTCTTGTTCGTACACATCTAAGCCGAGGTAGCCAATTTTACCAGACTTCAGTGCTTTGGTCACAGCTTTAGTGTCAATCAACTGACCGCGGCTGGTATTGATCAGCATCATCCCCGGTTTCATTTGCCCGATCGCCTCTACACCGATTAAATGGTAAGTTTCCGGTATCAGCGGACAGTGCAGGCTGACAATATCAGAGGCGGCGAACAGTTCCGGGAGTGCGACGTATTCCATCCCTAGGGCGAGGCAATCGGGGCTTTGGAAAACATCGTATCCTAGCAGTCGGCACCCGAATCCGTGCAAAATTTTGGCAGTAATTTCGCCAATTCTGCCAGTTCCGACGATTCCCACCGTTTTGTCGTGGAGGTCAAAGCCCAACAGGCCGTCTAGGGCGAAATTGCCTTCGCGGACGCGGTTGTAGGCCCGGTGGATTTTGCGGTTGAGGGACAAAATCAGAGCGACTGCGTGTTCGGCGACGGCGTAGGGAGAATAAGCGGGAACTCGGAGGATAGTTAGGTCTAAATCCCTCGCTGCTGCTAAATCGACGTGGTTGAATCCAGCCGATCTCAAAACCAGTAAGCGGACGCCTTTTTCGGCGATCGCCCGCAGCGTTTTCGCGTCCAAGCAGTCGTTAACGAATGCGCAGACGGCCGGAAATCCAGCGGCCAAAACGCTGGTTTCTAGGGTCAGATGCGCTTCAAAAAAAACCAAGTCGTGTTGACCGCCGACATTGGCTGCTGTCAGAAAAGTGCGATCGTAGGATTTGGTATTAAATACGGCTACCTTCATGCTTTTTGCCTGCAAACCCATTAATAGGTGAAAATTCTTTTCAGATTAACTCTAAATTTTAGTAGAACGCCGTTGCCCCAAACAACCCAGTTTTCACCGCGTTCAATATTGAGTTTCGCAACGAGGCATCTCTGAATAAACCAGATTTTTAGCCGTAAGGCAAATTCTGCTTAATTTTTTTAATATAATTGCTTAGACTGTAGTAAAGCGCGATCGTTAATTGTTCATTTTTTAGGAGAAACTCAGATGCCCAAACAAATCAAAAATCAAATTTATGCAATTTTAGAAAAATCAGATATAGGCAATTTATACAGTTTAGTAGACGATATTGTTATCACTTGTTTAATTGTGATAAACGTCGCAGCTTTTATTGCTTCTACTTCACCCGCATTGTCGCACGAACAAAAGTTAATTTTAGAAAATATCGAAATTGTTTCATCCTTAGTATTTACAATAGAATATCTTTTGAGGCTGTGGGTGTGTACAGTCGATAGCAGATACAGCCACCCGCTTTGGGGAAGATTGAAATACGGTCTTACACCGCTAAGTCTGATCGATTTAATTTCAATTCTACCGTTTTACTCATTGCTGTTATTTCCTAATTTAAGCTTCGTTAATTTAATTCGCCTACTGCGCTTGTTGCGGTTGCTAAAAATGAGCCGTTATTCAGAGTCACTCAGAACTCTGGGAGCAGTATTGTACGCTAAAAAAGAGGAGTTAATTGCCACTGCATTTGCAGTCTTTATTCTGTTAATATTTGCCTCTAGCATCATGTATTTTGTTGAAAACGAGGCGCATCCAGAAACTTTTGCGAGCATCCTCGATGCAATGTGGTGGGGAGTTGTGACCTTAACTACTGTCGGTTACGGTGATATTTATCCAATCACTCCTTTAGGGAAATTTTTAGGAGCAATATTAGCATTTTTGGGAATCGGAATTTTTGCGTTACCTGCGGGGCTCATTGCTGCGGGTTTTTCCGAGGAAGTCCAAAGGAGAAAGCAGGAAAAAATGGCGGCAAATTTACAGCAATCTGCTAATTATCAATCGGTCAAAATGCTGGCGGAAATCGAGGCCGGGTTTCAACAAAACCAAAGTGCGATCGCGCTTCACATCGAAAGTTCATCCGAGTTGATGAAAATGTGTGTTTTAATGGCGAAAGAAAAGTTAGGAAATGATTTTCAAAATGAAGAAATTATTCGCGATTTAGCTATTCATTTTTATAATGAAGCAGTTCGCAAATTCGAGCTTTAATGAGAGATATATATTGCCTGTCATTGCGACCTAAGCGTTAGCAGAGTAAGCCGAAGGAAAGCAATCACTTGCAGTTATAACCGAAAGCATCCAGGATACAAGCCCCCAAATTCATCCGTGGAGAAATAAAAAACTTGTATCCGATAAAGGAGCCCCCGAATTTATCCGTGAGGTCAGTCGATTTTAGATTTTAGATTTTAGATTTTAGATTTTAGATTTACTCCACAGATAAATCTGGGAGCTTGAACTAGGGTCTAAAATTTTTATCTTTCCACGACTTAAGTACGTGGCAGCGTATCCGTTTTTGGGCTGGGTCAATGCTTCAATTCTTTAATCTAAAATCTAAAATCTAAAATCTAAAATCGATTGACCGCTTTATGTACAGCACTAATGACTAATGGCTAATTACCAGTCTGGCGGCAAATTGTAATATTCAAGAGTCGATCTATCTTTTAGCAATTCTTGCGTTTCTCGATCGACCTGAATCTGACCGTCAGCCAAAACTAACGCCCTTTGAGTCGTTTTCCCGATCCAATTCAAATTGTGGGACGCGATCAAAATTACCTCGATCGGCAATTGGGACAAAACCTTAGCCAAGTGACGCCGCCACGAGGGGTCGAGTCCGTTGGTCGGCTCATCTAAAATCAAAATTGCCGGCTCTAATGCTAAAATTGCTGCTAATGCTGCCAACCTTCTTTGACCTCCCGAAAGTTCGTGGGCCGAACGGTTGGCAAATTCTAGTAAACCGAATTCGTCTAATAGAGCTAAAGCTCGATCGCGCGCAACTCCCGGCGGCACTCCGTAATTGCGCGGCCCGAACATTACATCCTCCAAAATAGTGGGCATAAATAGCTGGTCGTTAGCGTCTTGAAAGCAAAATCCAATCTGCCTGCGCGCCTGCGATAAAGTCGCCTCTTCCAGCTTTTTTCCCTGCACTCTAATCTCGCCCGATTGAGGCATTTTTAATCCGATTAAGTTTTCGAGCAAAGTGCTTTTTCCAGCGCCAGTTAAACCTAGTAGAGCAACTCTTTCTCCGGGTTGTAAGGTGAAGGAAATTCCTTGCAACACTGGTTTTTGCTGCGGATATCCGAATACTAAGTCTTGTACTTCAATTGTTGGCATCACTTTGAGATTAGTCATCCGATTTTAGATTTTAGATTTTAGATTTTAGATTGAATAATTACTACTCGTTCCCAGGCAGAGCCTGGGAACGCAGATCGGGAGGCTCGGCCTCCAATTTTGCTCCGCAAGAAGCGAGGCCGAGCCTCTGGACATCGGTTCCCAGGCTCTTCATGGGAAGCAGTTAATTACCCATTCCCGATTACCCATTCCCAATTACCGTAAGAAGCTGTTGTTAATGCGGCTGCGGTTAAAATTGTGAATGTCAGCCAGAGTCGCTCTTTTGGTGTCGATTTTGAGTCGGCGGGCAAACTTCCTTGATAGCCGCGAATTAGCATGGCTGCATGAACTCTTTCCGCCCGATCGAGACTTCGCAAATAAAGGGCTCCGATCATGGAAGCACTGGCGTAGCGCAGCCATCCTCCCGTACCCGATAAGCCTCGTAGTTGAGCCGATCTTTTCATCCGGCTGACTTCGGCTAGCAAGATTTCTAAATATTGTCCCGCTAAAAGTACAATCTCTTGCAAGCCTGCTGGTAGGGGTAATCCTTTGAGGGCGATTCCGAAACTGTGGGGCGGCAAAGTTAGCAGAAAACTGTTCATGATCAGCAGGCAAATTAGGGAACGCAGCAACAGAAAACTGGCGCGTTCCCAACCTTGGGGCAGCACTAATAAGGAGAGAAAAAGCAATTCTGCTCCCAATAGTTGCGCTAGGGTTCGCACCGGAGCCCTGAGCCAAAACGACCAAAAAAGTGCGATCGTCCCATAAATCCACAGCCACAGCCAAGCGCCTGTCTTCATAAAACCAATACCGATGACAATTATGAGAGACAGACGCAATCGGAAAGGTATGGAGAGCTTAAGCATTTTTAGGTTTAACCAACTGAGCAATCCCAAAAGCCGCGCCGAAACAGACAGCAGAGCCTAAAACTCCAGCAATGCTAGTACCTATAGGCTGTTCTTCTAATCCTTTAACTGTGTAATCTGCTAAAGGAGTAGGATTTTCGATCGCCACAGCTTCTTTATCTTTAAAGCCGTATTTTTCGGCTACCGCTTCTAACCCGTCAGGCCAACTTGAAGCAAACAGCGAAAG
Organism: Microcoleus asticus IPMA8; assembly: GCF_013179805.1. Classification (GTDB taxonomy): domain Bacteria; phylum Cyanobacteriota; class Cyanobacteriia; order Cyanobacteriales; family Microcoleaceae; genus Microcoleus; species Microcoleus asticus. The sequence continues at coordinate 62,223 of NZ_SRRZ01000019.1, forward strand.
CACCCCCGAAATTAATAAAACTCCGATTATCGGCACTACCCATTTCTGCAATTGTGGCTGTTCTCCCGGCAGCAAATCCGGCCGCACTTTGACGAGATAAGTTAAAACGCCGCCTGTAATTATCCCTTCGCCAATCCCAATTAAAATATGTACGCCTACCATTGCTGGCAATGCGATATTGAGCCCTACTGTTCCAGAAATTGCCAATTGGATCGCGACACAAATCGAAGCAGCCACGACGCTGAGGGCGGCGGCGATACCCGCGGCTAGGGGCAAACGATTTCGGGAACCTCCCAATAGTTGCTGCAACGGCTGCAACAGCCACCAGCCCACCCAAATGCCAACTAGCCCCATGTTAAAAATATTGGCTCCCAGGGCGGTGATGCCCCCGTCGGCAAACAAGACGCTCTGAATTATAAAAACTGTGCTCATTGCCAAAGTGGCTGCCCAAGGACTCCCCAAAACTACAGATGCCAGCGCTCCTCCCAACAAGTGTCCGCTGGTGCCGCCGGCTACGGGAAAGTTGATCATCTGGGCAGCAAACACGAAAGCTGTGGTTAAGCCCATGATTGGGGCTTGCCGCAGTCCAAGACTGGCGCGGGTTCGATTTAGGGCAACTGCAATTGCTGCTACACTTGCTATGCCGGTGGCAATGGCTACTGGCGGTGAAAGAAAACCATCAGGTATGTGCATTGATGTATCCCAAACAAGAGAACTTCCAGCCTTTTAGTCAACTATTTTTTACAAAAATTTACTATCCCCTGTGGGGGTATTTGTGCGATCGAGCGATCGGGGGACTTGTGGCGGGCGATCGCTTATTCGATATAGATTAGCGCCTCAGGAACAGAGTTTTGAGGATGATAATTTTTACATTAAATCATCCTGAAGAATTATTCGGATATTTTACCGACTACCCCCACATAGCAGCTTTTTGATAAGAATTATCAATATTTATTTACAGATTCACAAGCAAAATGTATTCACCGTCAAGCTCAAACAAAAATATTAAAAAAATATAAAGAATTAACTGAACATCCCTAATGGGTTTTATTGTCATTTATTGAGAATAATTGCATTAAGTTTTTGACGACAGCAGCAGTGAAATTGCCCGATCGCTAATCAAAGCCAAAGTATTGCGTGTTTTTGAAACTAAAAAGTCCGAATTATTGCTAGTTAATATAGTTATTGGTTTCCGTCACAGCTATGTACTGGCATCCTCTCTTTCCCTAATTTACCGTTAAATTAGGTAATGTGAGGTTTGATAATGGAGACAAAAAATCAACCACTCCCAGCCAGGGAGATGCACAAAATAGTTTGGGTTAGCATCGGAGTTTTGATTATTTTCTTTGTGACTTATCCCATTGCAATGTGGCGTTAGCCAAAAAGAAAAGTTTCGCGGTTTTCACGTCAAGTCTTTGACAATTGAGGGTCAAAATCCCGCTAAGCTAGCAGATGCTAATCCTGTTCCTAATAAATCGGCCCCATCAGCTATTGCGAGTAGCAGTGCGCTTCCGGCTATGGTTACTGACAGTCAAAAAAAGCTGCCTGAAAATTCTCCTGATGTTGCACCTTTTACGAATAAGTCTTCTGAAACAGCTATTGCGAGTAGCCCTAAAGATCAGACTGTTTAAGCTGCACCTGTATCAGCAGGTAAGCAGGAAGTTCAGGCGGTGGATGGAACAAATCAGACAGCAGAAATTACCGATCGCGCTAAACTAGATGAGTTAGCTCTGAAAGTTTACGATCGCATAAATCAGACTTGGCAAACTAGCCCTACTTTCACTCAAAATCTAGTCTATAGGGTCAGTGCAAGTCAAGATGGGGCGATCGGCAATTTCGAGCCACTCAATCAACCAGCCAAGGATTATACCTAACAAACTCCTTTGCCAAATCTGCTCAAATCTGCCGAGACTAGCAACAGCAGCAGTCGCTAAGTTTACTGTAGTATTTGCTCCTACTGGAACCTTAGAAGTTAACCGTAACTCACATACAACACCTATCCGGTAATGTGCAAACTGTGCGCTTTAATTTTACTTTTTAACTTAAATGTGATATTATAAGCAACGCCCTGTAGGGTATTCTACATCTAAAACAACAAATGAAAGAACTTGACGAGAAAAAAACCCAAGAACTGCTATGTACCATCATGGAATGGGAACTAGCAGGAGTCGTGCGCTACACCCACTATGCACTCATGGTGACAGGGCCAAACCGGATTCCCATCGTACAGTTTTTTAAAGCACAAGCAACCGAATCCCTACTCCACGCCCAACAAGCCGGAGAAATTTTAACAGGTTTAGAAGGGCATCCCACCCAAAAAATTGCTACGATCGAAGAAACCTACAAACACTCGGTAAAAGACCTTTTGGAAGAAAGTCTAAATCACGAAAAAAAAGCGCTCAAAAAGTATAAATCTTTACTTGAAGTAGTGACAAACTCCAGCGTTTATCTGGAAGAATATGCCCGCAGTCTGATTGGACAAGAAGAATTGCACCAAGTAGAACTAAAAAAAATGCTGCGGGATTTTAGTTAAGGGAAATAAGAGTCCGCAGTCCTTATTTATGAGTCCTTAGTTACTTCCGAACTGCCTTAAGAATACCTGCTCCTTCTCTTCTTTCTATTCCTTCGTGACAAGAGCGCTAACGCGCCTTCGCGGTTCAATAATTTGATATTCTGCCAGCGCTAAAACAAAAGTTGCTAAGGACTAAGCACTAACTACAAATTAGCAGTTATCAAAAAATGAATTTTACTGAAGCCATCCCAACTTTTGTAATTACCCTCCGCGAAGGCGTTGAAGCCGCTTTAGTCGTGGGAATTGTGCTAGCTTGCTTAAAAAAATCCGAGCAAAGTCACCTCAATTCTTGGGTTTATACAGGTATCGCCGCCGGCATTGCTGCTAGCGCTTGTGTAGGTGCATTATTCAATCTGTTGCTCTACGCGCTCTCAACATCAAATCAGCCTTACGCACCAGTAATTAAGCAACTGCTCGAAGGTTCTCTGGGAATTGTTGCCATAGTAATGCTAAGCTGGATGCTAATTTGGATGACTCAGCAAGCGCGCTTTCTCAAAGCTGAAGTAGAAGGGGCAGTTTCAGCAGCTTTGAAAGAAAATACTAATGCTGGCTGGGGCGTATTCGGCTTAATTTTTATCGCCGTACTTCGCGAAGGTTTTGAAACAGTTATATTTGTCAGCGCTCAATTTCAACAAGGCTTAACTCCGGCTTTAGGTGCTTTGGGTGGTTTGCTTGGGGCGGCAATCATTGGCGCGCTAATCTTCAAGTGGGGCGTCAAAATTGATATCCGCCTATTTTTCAAGTTTATGGGGATTTTGTTGCTGCTAATTGTAGCGGGTTTAGCAGTATCTGCACTCAAACATTTTGACCAAGCGGCTGCCATTTTGTCGCAGATGAATAGCAACTATGCAGCGATTTGTTTTTATTACGATCGCCTCGCACCACTCCACTCTTGTATTTTAGGTCCGATTGTTTGGAATGCAGCGGAAATTTTGCCCGATCGGGAATTTCCGGGAGTGGTTCTCAAAGCACTGTTTGGATACAGAGATCGACTTTATCTCGTCCAAGCGGCGGCTTACACAATATTTTTAGCCACCATCGGCGGTCTTTATTTCCAAAAATTAGGCTTTAAGGCGACTGTTGCCAGCAAAAATACTCAGCCAGCTCGATCGCAAACTCGCCCTTAGTAGGTATGCAAGCGGTTTTTATCGGTTGTTTCGCTGATTTGAGGGCGATCGGAAAATCAGCCCCACTTGCAAAAAAATAGGCTTAAAATTTTCAGGTGGCGGGATTGATTATTTGACTTTTATCCGATACTATTAAACGATATTAATATATTTTGTTTTTTTATAAATACTTATATTGATATTATTTAAATCTAAAGAAGTAAGCACTACCCCTCAACAAACACAATTTTTTTTTAATAAAAATTGACAACTTCAAAAAATTAACAGTTAAGGGTTAACAGGGTTCTGCAAGACGCGGGCTGCCGTTAGGGCGATTCTGTGAAGTCGCAGGCGCACCCTCCAAAAGTTGAAGCTGTTATTGGTCGAAAAAAATCGGCCCCCAGCAAGATTCTTGGCGAACAGTTTTCTGATATGCGCTCCTAGGGCTTATAATTAGTACAAGAATATTTACAGAGCCTGGAAAGTTCTTAATGAACCTTATCATCCTTAATGAAGCTTAAAATTAAAAAATTGTTCGTTAAAGTTACCTGGAATCCCCAGAAGGCTGTAGGCTCTGCCATTCGGTTAGCGGTGAGATAAATAATGATGCCCCGGATACTTGTTATTGATGATGACGCGGCGATCGCCGAACTCGTAGCCGTCAACCTAGAAATGGCTGGCTACGAAGTCACCCAGGCAGAAGACGGCATCAAAGGTCAGGCACTAGCCATACAACTGCTTCCCGACCTGATCATGCTAGATCTGATGCTGCCTAGAGTAGACGGATTCACAGTGTGTCAGCGGTTGCGCCGCGACGAGCGCACAGCCGACATTCCCGTCTTGATGTTGACCGCCTTAAGTCAAACTCAAGACAAAGTAGAAGGCTTCAACTCCGGCGCCGACGATTATCTGACCAAACCCTTTGAACTAGAAGAGATGCTGGCACGAGTGCGAGCCTTGCTGAGGCGCACAGACCGCATCCCCCAAGCTGCCAAACACTCCGAAATCTTGAATTACGGCCCGCTGACCCTTGTCCCCGAAAGGTTTGAAGCTGTTTGGTACGCTAAGACCGTCAAACTGACTCACCTAGAGTTCGAGTTGCTGCACTGCTTGCTCCAACGCCACGGTCAGACAGTCTCTCCCAGCGAAATTCTCAAAGAAGTGTGGGGTTACGACCCCGACGACGACATCGAAACTATTCGCGTACACATCAGACACCTGAGAACCAAGATGGAACCCGATCCCCGCCATCCTCGGTACATCAAAACCGTATACGGGGCGGGTTATTGTCTGGAGTTGCCCAACAACGAGCAAGTAGCCGAAGAAACCAAATCCTCTGCTTGAGCGATCGCGCCCGATGCAACAAGCAATTACAAATCTAGCTAAAAAAGCCTGGGAACACTTGCTCTCAGGCTTTTGATTTGAAATGTCCAGGCCACTCAATGCCTGCATCTTAATAAAATCTTTTATCAATAAATCTATAAATATTTACTGACTGTCAACCTAGACCAGTAATGAAGCTTGTGCGAGCCGATCACTCAAACCCCCTAAAAAATTAGCTTTAAGCTCTTTTGGGCGAGTGGTTTACATATCTTAACTAAAAAAAGTGAAAAAAATTATCATAAAGACTTGACTAAGCAAGCAAAATTGTTGATTATCTATATCAATAAGCGGTTAAAGCTTAAGACTCAACTGACATCTTTCTCAAGAGGTAAATCGCCGTGACAAGCATGGCAAAAAAATCCTTCCCAGCCGAAGCAGAATCCTTTCCCTGGTGGGCCGGTAACGCCCGCTTAATTAACCTTTCCGGTCGTTTGCTGGGTGCTCACGTCGCTCACTCCGGCCTCATCGTCCTCTGGGCGGGAGCCTATACCCTGTTTGAGCTTTCCCGCTTCAACCCAGAATTGCCCATCTACGAACAAGGCTTAATTCTGCTGCCCAACCTAGCCAGACTCGGCTTGGGCGTCGGTGCCGGAGGCAAAATTGTCGATACCTATCCGTACTTCGCCGTTGGCGCGATTCACTTGATCAGCTCAGCCTTTCTCGGCTTCGGCGGCATCTTTCACTCCCTCAAAGGGCCAGAAACCCTCGAAGAAAGAACTCCTTTCTTCGGCTACAGATGGGAAGACAAAGACAAAATGACCACCATCTTGGGCATCCACCTAGTTTTGTTAGGTATCGGTGCCTTCTTGTTGGTGGCCAAAGCTATGTATTTCGGTGGTTTATATGATACCACAGTCGGGCAAGTGCGGGTAATTTCGGAACCCACACTCAACCCTGCTGTCATTTTCGGCTACCTGTTCGGTGCAGGCGGCAAACACTGGCTCGCCGCAGTTGACAACCTCGAAGATGTTGTCGGCGGCCATATCTGGGTAGGAATCCTCTGCATTGCCGGCGCCTTCTGGCACATTCACACTCAACCTTTTCCTTGGGCAAAACGCCTCTTCATCTGGTCAGGAGAAGCTTACCTCTCCTACTGTCTAGGCGCTTTAGCCTTAATAGGATCCATCGCCACCTACTTTGTGACTGTAAATAACACTGTTTATCCAGAGGTTTTTTACGGCCCAGTGGGTTTGAGAGGTTCGGACGCAGCGGTTGTTTCTTCGCGGGCTTGGCTCACGACCAGTCACTTTGTTTTAGCAATTTTGGCGCTTTACGCTCATATTTGGCACGCGCAGCGCCTTCGCACAAAAGCGGCGGGATTTGATTTTTGGTCTGGGGATTTTGAAAGGCGAACTGCTGGCAAAGTACAAGTTGCAAGCGCACCAACAGCGGTGAGTTTTTCGGATATAACTGTGACTTTTTTGAGAAATTTGCCTATTTACTGCAAGGGTTTTTCTCTGATATTCCGGGAATTGGAAGTGAGTTTAGCTCACGGATATTTCCTAGTAGGAGCCATTGCTCTGTTGATTCGGTTGCAGGAAAAAGGGTTGACACTGCTGGCGGATTTGCTGCCGACGCTGGCATTGATTTTGATTTTGGCGATCGCCAAAATTGGGAAAAAGACAAGTCATTCTATTGGCATAAAACTCCCGAAGACGCAAGTTTATTGCAGGGCGGTTTTGTCATCGGTGGCACATCGGGAGCTTTTCTCGGCTATTTGCTGCTAAAAAGTGTTTCTGGTATAAATTCCATTCTGCGGGGTTCTGTGAATTAACTGCTCCGCCTGCGGTTGACATCAGTCGATCGCAAGCTGAGAGACTTAGGAATTGCGAAACAGACTTTCATCCGCTGAGTTTCTGAAAGCCTTTCCTCGTTGTAACAGCACAATTGCACACAGAAACTCGAGGGCATCATTCCTCTTTTTTACCTACCAAGTGCCTTCAGATTGTACTCAACTTTGGAACAATAACCGTATGACTGTCTTTTTCTAATGTTTCTGTATCACTTTGATGTTTCTGTTTTTGTGGAGTGTTTCATTAGCATTGGGAGGAGGACTCCATCAAATCAAGCGATCGGCTCAAATTTCTTGTTCAGAGTGCCAGTTTTTTACTAATGACTACCGCCTCAAATGTACATTGCGACCCTGTGTTATTTGTGCTGAGGAAACGAGCGGTTGCAATGACTTTGAACCTAAGACTTGTTTTGCCAATGCTTGTCAGCACTATTGCTATCAAATTCACAAAAATTACGCAACAATACCGACCAACCACTTTTTCAGTTCCACCTTTAACAAGGGGGATAGGTGGCTAGCCGATTCCTCCTTGCTAAAGGGGTAGTCTAAACTTAGATTGCTATTGCTATCAAAAAATACACTTGAGGATAATCGCACAAGGAGCGCGAATAAATAACAGATAATCAAGTAAAATTCCCGTTCAACTTTTTTATTTTTTACGACATGAATTTATACAGCGCTAACTCACTCAAACTCGAACTAAATCAGAGAGGCTGCCGCCTGACTCCCCAGCGAGAAACTATTTTGAGCGTTTTTCAAAGTCTGCGGCAAGGAAATCATTTGAGTGCCGAAGAATTATACCAGACTTTGCAGAATCAAGGAGAAAGAATTGGCTTGTCAACTGTCTACCGCACCCTGCATTTATTAGCAAGGATTGGGATTCTGCGTGAACTAGAATTAGCAGAAGGACACAAACATTACGAACTGAATTTGCAGGAATTGCACCACCACCACCATCTGGTTTGCATTCAGTGTCATAAAACCTTTGAATTTAGCGATGAATCGATTTCAAAAATTGGCAAAAAGCAAGTTGAAAAAGCTGGTGTAGAGCTGCTTGACTGTCAATTAACTGTGCGTGCTGTTTGTTTGGAAGCGCTGCGAGAGGGATGGCCTTCTTTGCTGCCGAGCAATTGGTCGTGTCCGAGATCTCATTCCGAAATTGAGGAGGAAATTAGTTGAGTTGGATGAAACTCATATTTTGCACCATTCTTGCTTAAAACGCCCGACGACCTGTTCCACAAAGAGTGAGTTTTCTGGTGGGCCGTTGCTCTTCTAGCCTGCTCCTAAAAAACCTATTGAAAATGGTGCAATATCTTAGATGGAATACACTTCGGTAATAGGGAATTTGTAACTCTTTAACTCAGGTACGGCAATAGCGTTGCAAGGAATGTTTGCGAAGTGATTGTTCATAAAGCAATCTTACGCATTCACAACTTGGCGTCTTTCCCTTCCCCTTAATAGCGTAGCAAGGAATGTTAGCGAAGCAATTCTTAGGAAAGCAATCTCACGCCTTCACAACTTGCAGCCTTCCCCTTCCCCTTTGGTCAAGCAACCTCAGAATCGCTACGTTGGTGTTCCATCCGAAATATGTTAGCGTACAAACTAGCAACAATCTGTTTGCCTTCCTGCGTCAACTGCAAGTAACCGAGAGATTCACTGATGTGCGGATAAATGCCGCTCCAGTAAAACTTAGAGTAGCTTTGCAGCAAGTCGCCCGGATGTCGGTATCCCAAAAGTTTAGTAGCACCGCTTTCTTCCAACTCGTAAAACAGCGCGCCTATTTTCTGCAAATATTGCGGGTTGCTGAGCTGACCTATCAAGTCAGCACCGCGAACTAAACTAGAGTAATTAACTGCATCCTCGTCAGTGTAGCCATCAAGCACCGAGAAACGAGTTTGTTCTATGTTCTGCTTAATTATCTCAGCATTAATTAGCTTGTGGTTGCCGAAGCGCTCGTCAATGAACAATTTAGCTCTGTCAACTCGGTAAGGAGCTAAGCTAGCCGCTGTTGCACCGGGAGCAAGTGCAATTCTCATGCCATCTTTTCCCGTAGCATACAATCCTTCGGCTTCTTGGTCTTGTCGGCAAACTCCTTTGACATATCCAATATCTTGGCACAGCAAAGAAATGATGAAGTGCAGCCAATCTTCGCAGGAAACTCCCCCCTTGCGAATGTGTTTTCCCCGCAAGATTTCTTGACCGACTAAGGTAATGCAAATGGCGTGTTCTATATTGTGATAAAGAGCGTCGCTGTTGGCGATGTTTTCTAACGCCATTGCCCCCACCCAGCCAATAATATCAGCATAGTCTGATTTGTAGCCTCCGTAAGTGCGGCTGTACCCGTCCTGAAGTTGTTCGATGAAAGCCTCTATCAGCAGTTCTGTATAATTAAACATACCCTGTCCTTTTACTTTAATATGGCCTTTCAAGAGCGGTGAATCTATTTGAGAAACCTCTAATTTTATGGATGAGATTTTAACTCACAACTCATGCACCCCGTGGTTGTTCGCGGCTAGCGCGGCAATCTCAAAACTCATGGACGCCGCTACGCCCGGGGAGTCATGAAGCAATCTCGCGCCCGCACTCAAAACTCCCAAGCAACTGAGTCCATCACTGACACCTATTCCCGCCTTACTGCATAGAGTAGCCTGCTGATAATTTTTCGATCGTCTGAAGTTTTTAAACTGTGAGAATTAATTGCGTATTGAATTTGCTGCAACTGACTCCGATCAATTTTACCGAATTTCCCAATGTTCAAGTAAAGTTCGGAAATTCCATATTCAGGAATATAAGCTTTGATTGTCATCTGCGGTCAACTTAATGTATATTTCTTATTGTCCGGCAATTTTAGATAACTTTATGTGATGTCGATCGACCCCTGAGTGTGATGCTGAGACTGTGATGCGCTCGCAGGCTAGAGTTGATGGGCGTTTCCGACAAATGGTGATTTGATCGATATTTCGAGCGTCATAAATTTTGCTGACGGCTGTGATTAGCCTGACGGTTGCGTTTAGATCGTAATTATGTCACATATCATTTGCCCGTTGAGATCGCAAGTCGAAACTGGCACCAAGGAAAGAAGTTCGACAGCCTTGCCAAATTCCTTGCCAAAGAAAGTCGAGTCGTGTACTATATAGAGTCTGGTATCCTCACTTACCCATAATTATTTTCATTCATCCCGTCCCCCTAGAGGGGAAGGGACTTTCAGTGCGGATGCCCCTAAATCACTATACTCAGCAAAAAGCTAGAAATGCCGTAACTCATGCCCACTATTCAGCAACTCATCCGTTCAGCACGGGAACAAACGCAGAAAAAAACCAAATCGCCAGCTCTCAAGAGTTGCCCGCAGCGCCGCGGAGTTTGCACCAGAGTGTACACGACCACCCCGAAAAAACCCAACTCGGCGCTGCGGAAGGTGGCTCGGGTACGGCTGACCTCTGGTTTTGAAGTGACAGCCTACATCCCAGGGATCGGTCACAACTTGCAAGAACACTCGGTAGTAATGATCCGGGGCGGTCGGGTAAAAGATTTGCCCGGAGTTAGATACCACATCATTCGCGGTACATTAGACACCGCTGGGGTCAAAGACCGCAAGCAGGCTCGTTCCAAATACGGGGCCAAGCGTCCTAAAGAGAAAAAATAACTAGGATCTCGCCCGATCGGGGTTGGGAAGCAACAATAAATCCGATCGCGCCGATCGCACGCTCGATCATCATAGATCGAGATATGACTCCAAAACCCCAAACTCAATCATTCAAAATCAAAAATCCCCAATAGAACTATGTCTCGCCGCACAGTTATTCAAAAACGTCCTGTTCCGCCAGATCCAACCTACAACAGCCGGTTGGTAAGCATGATGGTGAGACGGATCATGCAGCACGGCAAAAAATCCGTTGCCTCCAGCATCGTCTACGACGCCCTCAAAACCATCCAAGAACGCACAGGGGCTGAACCGTTAGACTTGTTTGAAAAAGCAGTCAAAAACGCTACACCCCTGGTCGAAGTCAAAGCCCGCCGGGTAGGTGGCGCCACCTACCAAGTGCCGATGGAAGTGCGTTCCGATCGCGGTACGACCCTCGCCCTCCGCTGGCTGATTAGATTTGCCCGCGCCCGCACAGGCCGCTCGATGGCAGCCAAGCTAGCCAACGAACTGATGGATGCAGCTAACGAAACAGGCAGTGCCATTCGCAAGCGCGAAGAAACACACCGCATGGCCGAAGCTAACAAGGCTTTTGCTCACTACCGGTACTAACTGCTAAATCGGGCATGGAGAAGAGCGCGATCGTGCGGTATAAAAGCACCGGGCGAGAAATTGGCAAGTGTAAGTTTTGATTGTTGAGATTGCTTCCCTTGGCGCAGTTGCCCGATCGCGCAAGCAAACTCAAAACTCCCAAAATCAAAATTCACGCACTAAAAATTCACGCACTCTCTGAATCCTCCATGTCGCATCCTTAATATTTTTGTAAACAAATCTTGCAAAAAATATTAAAATGTAACAAGAAGCTCCAGGCACTGTTGTAATTTGCTGGGAGTGCAAAATAGGGTTTCTGTGTAGTATAATAGTATTATAACAGCAACACAAGATTAAGGAGGTAGCTGTGGCACGTACCGTCCCGCTAGAAAAAACTCGCAACATCGGCATCGCAGCCCACATCGACGCGGGCAAAACAACAACAACTGAAAGAATTCTGTTCTATTCAGGCATGGTTCACAAAATGGGTGAAGTGCACGAGGGAACAGCAGTCACTGACTGGATGGAGCAAGAGCGGGAGCGGGGAATTACAATTACTGCCGCTGCTATCACCACCAGTTGGAAAGATTACAAAATCAACATCATCGACACTCCCGGACACGTAGACTTCACGATCGAAGTCGAACGCTCGATGCGAGTGCTCGACGGAGTGATCGCAGTGTTCTGCTCGGTAGGGGGAGTGCAGCCCCAATCGGAAACAGTTTGGCGACAAGCAGATCGGTACAAAGTACCGCGGATCGTGTTCGTCAACAAAATGGATCGGATGGGCGCAAACTTCTACAAAGTCTACGGCCAAATTCGCGATCGAATGAGAGCGAACGCCGTACCCATCCAAATCCCGATCGGCAGCGAAGAAAACTTCCGGGGAATTGTAGACTTAGTGCAAATGAAAGCCTATATCTACAACAACGACACGGGAACCGACATCGAGGAAGTAGAAATTCCCGATGAAGTAAAAGAGCTAGCGGCAGAATACCGCACCAAGCTGATCGAGTCCGTAGCAGAAACCAACGACGCCCTCACCGAGAAATACCTCGAAGGCGAAGAGTTAACAGAAGCAGAAATTCGTGCAGCTTTGCGCGCTGGCACGATCTCTGGCACGATCGTCCCCATGCTCTGCGGTTCGGCGTTCAAAAACAAAGGCGTTCAGTTGTTGTTGGATTCAGTGATCGACTACCTGCCGTCGCCCTTGGAAGTTCCCCCAATTCAAGGACTCCTGCCCAACGGCGACACAGCAGAAAGATTTGCAGACGACAACGCGCCCCTGTCAGCCCTGGCATTCAAAATCATGGCTGATCCCTACGGCCGCCTGACCTTCGTTCGCGTCTACTCGGGTATCCTCAAAAAAGGCACCTACGTCCTCAACTCCACCAAAGACAAAAAAGAGCGGGTGTCTCGCTTAATTGTCCTCAAAGCCGACGATCGGATAGAAGTTGAGGAACTGCGGGCAGGAGACTTGGGAGCAGCCTTGGGTTTGAAAGACACCTTCACCGGCGACACCCTCAGCGAAGAAGGATCGCCAGTGATTCTGGAATCTCTGTTTATTCCAGAGCCAGTCATCTCGGTGGCTGTCGAACCCAAAACCAAACAAGACATGGAGAAGCTCTCCAAAGCCCTCCAGTCGCTCTCGGAAGAAGACCCCACCTTCCGAGTTAACGTGGACCCTGAAACCAACCAGACAGTCATCGCCGGCATGGGCGAACTGCACCTGGAAATCCTGGTAGACAGGATGCTGCGGGAATTCAAAGTAGAAGCGAACGTGGGTCAGCCCCAAGTAGCCTACCGCGAAACCATTCGCAAATCCGTCCGCGCCGAAGGTAAATTTATCCGCCAAAGCGGCGGTAAAGGTCAGTACGGTCACGTCGTGATCGAACTAGAACCCACCGAAGTCGGAAGCGGCTTTGAATTTGTCTCCAAAATTGTTGGTGGCACTGTACCCAAAGAGTACATCGGCCCGGCAGAACAAGGGATGAAAGAAGCCTGCGAATCAGGTATTGTAGCAGGATATCCCGTGATTGACCTCAAAGCTACTATGGTAGACGGGTCTTTCCACGACGTAGACTCCTCAGAAATGGCATTTAAGATCGCCGGTTCAATGGCGATCAAAGAAGCCGTGATGAAGGCGTCCCCCGTGCTGCTAGAGCCTATGATGAAAGTAGAGGTTGAAGTTCCCGAAGATTACATCGGGAACGTCATCGGCGACCTCAACTCGCGTCGGGGTCAGATCGAGGGTCAAGAGACGGATCAGGGAATTGCCAAAGTTTCTGTAAAAGTTCCACTAGCAGAAATGTTTGGCTACGCTACTGACATCCGCTCGAAAACCCAAGGTCGAGGCATCTTCACAATGGAATTCAGCCATTACGAAGAAGTGCCGCGAAATGTGGCTGAAGCCATTATCGCTAAGAACAAAGGTAACTAACGATTTTGAATTTTAGATTTTGGATTTTGGATGAAATCCAAAGTCTAAAATCTAAAATGTTAAAATCTAAAATCGCTAAAAGAAACAAGGAACAAATCGAGAATGGCACGCGCAAAATTTGAACGGACTAAACCCCACGTAAACATCGGTACGATCGGTCACGTTGACCACGGCAAAACAACTTTGACCGCCGCGATTACGATGACTCTCTCTGCACTAGGTCAAGCAAAGGCTAAGAACTACGCCGACATCGACGCCGCGCCTGAAGAAAAAGCACGGGGTATTACGATTAATACTGCTCACGTCGAGTACGAAACCACAGATAGGCACTATGCCCACGTTGATTGCCCCGGACACGCTGACTATGTGAAAAACATGATCACCGGTGCGGCTCAAATGGACGGCGGTATCCTAGTAGTGTCAGCAGCAGACGGCCCCATGCCTCAAACTCGCGAACACATCCTGCTGGCTAAGCAAGTTGGCGTTCCCAGCTTGGTTGTTTTCTTGAACAAGGAAGACATGGTAGATGACGCAGAACTACTGGAACTCGTCGAACTCGAAGTTCGCGAACTCCTGAGCTCTTACGATTTTCCGGGTGATGACATCCCCATCGTGACTGGTTCGGGATTGCAAGCTCTCGAAGCGATGATTGCTAACCCCAAGACCAAGAAGGGCGACAATCCTTGGGTTGACAAGATTTACAAGCTGATGGAAGAAGTAGATTCTTACATCCCCACCCCAGAACGCGAAGTTGACAAGCCTTTCTTGATGGCAGTTGAAGACGTATTCTCGATTACTGGTCGGGGTACTGTTGCCACTGGTCGGATTGAGCGCGGCACAATCAAAGTCGGCGAAACAGTAGAAGTGATTGGCCTTAAGGACACTCGCAACACTACGGTGACTGGTGTGGAAATGTTCCAGAAGTCGTTGGAACAAGGCATAGCCGGCGACAACGTGGGTCTACTGCTGCGGGGGATTTTAAAGGAGGATATTGAAAGAGGCATGGTAATTGCCAAGCCCAAATCCATCAGTCCTCACACTCAGTTTGAATCTGAAGTTTATATCCTCAAAAAGGAAGAAGGCGGCCGTCACACGCCCTTTTTCTCTGGCTATCGCCCTCAATTCTACGTCCGTACCACTGACGTAACCGGTACGATCGCACAATTCACTGCTGATGACGGTACTGAAGCAGAAATGGTGATGCCCGGTGACCGGATTAAAATGACTGTTGAGTTGATCCACCCGATCGCGATCGAACAAGGAATGCGCTTCGCTATCCGCGAAGGCGGCCGCACCGTCGGCGCCGGCGTTGTTTCCAAAATCCTCAAGTAGGACTCCGATAACAGCTTAAATAGCAGAAAAGCCGCCAAATTAAATTAGGCTTTTCTGCTATTTAGTGATTAGTTATTAGTGATGAGTCCGCAGTTAGCAGTTAGCCTAAAAACAACTGCAAACAGGCAACAGACAACAAAAAACAAACTGAACCTAGAAAATTCAAGAAACAAAAATGGCAACAATTCAACAGCAAAAAATTCGCATTCGCCTCAAAGCTTTCGATCGCCGAATTCTAGACGCATCCTGCGAAAAGATTGTAGATACAGCAAATCGCACAGCAGCCACAGCGATCGGCCCGATTCCCCTACCGACAAAACGGCGGATTTACTGCTTGCTGCGATCGCCCCACGTAGACAAAGATTCTCGCGAACACTTTGAAACCCGCACGCACCGCCGGATTATCGACATTCACCAGCCATCGGCCAAAACAATTGACGCTTTGATGAAACTGGATTTGCCCGCCGGCGTAGATATCGAAGTCAAGCTGTAGATTGACTCATAGAAAACTCGAAAAGAAGGAACAAAGATTAAACAAATAGTTCCTTCTTTTTGTTGAAATTTCCCTACTCATTAGATATTAGTTATTAGTTAATAATCATCAATAATTTCAGCTCCGGCACGAACTTAAATAATTATTCTTAATTAAGGCGCGAGCGCTACAAAAACCATCCTTTAGCAGTCGCTATCATCGCCTTCAGGATCACTTAGTTCAGCAAAAAGGTATATTTAGCATTTTGACGAAATAACGCCTTTGTAAAGCCGCCAGCACGGGAGATAGCGATCCGTCGATGCCCTTGCCACCGGAAAAGCCCGATCGCTCCTGCCCCGGAATTGCCTGAAATCAGTTAAAGTAAGAAAAAGAAGCGCAAGTACCGTCACTTTTGAGCGACAATGGCATCCTCTTCCTCTGTAGCAGTTCGCGAACTCCCCTTATTTCCGTTGCCGGAAGTGGTTCTATTTCCAGGTAGACCGCTGCCGCTGCAAATCTTCGAGTTTCGCTATCGAATCATGATGAATACGATTCTGGAGGGCGATCGCCGTTTTGGTGTACTCATGTGGGACCCCAACCAAAACAAAGTCTCTGCCGTCGGTTGTTGCGCCGAAGTGATTCACTGTCAGCGACTCCCCGACGATCGCATGAAAATTATGACTATCGGCCAGCAGCGGTTCCGAGTGCTCGACGCGGTTCGGGAAAAACCCTATTTAGTCGGTCTAGTAGAATGGATTGAAGACGAACCGCCGCAAAAAGACCTGAGACCTTTGGGAAAAGATGTCGAACAACTGCTGAGAGATGTAGTTCGCCTCTCCAGCAAATTGATGGATCAGCCGATCGACCTGCCGGAAGACATTCCCAGTTTGCCCACCGAATTGTCCTATTGGGTAGCCAGCTACCTTTACGGTGCAGCGACAGAACAGCAAACTCTTTTAGAATTGCAGGATACTGCTGCGAGATTGGAACGCGAAACCGAGATTTTGACTTCTACTCGCAATCACTTGGCAGCGAGGACTGTACTTAAAGATACGCTCAAGTAGCAAATTTGCGCAGGAAAAAGTACGATCGGTTTTGCCTGCATTGAAGCAAGAATTACACACAAATCACACGATTTTCGATTTTCGATTGGGAATGATTGATGAACTAAGGGTTCGGATCGCGGGCTGACACTTCCATGATTTTTTGGAACTACTAGCTGTTTAATCCTTAACTTCACACAGGTTCGGACAGGTTCTTTATAGCAGTAAATGCTTGTGTTAGAAAATCTCGGCCAACCGAAACCATACGATGCAGTTAAAGGCGGTCAACTGCCGCCTCCTGTGGGCGGTGTCGTACTCGGCGGACTAGCAGGAGTTAAACACCGGCTGTCTAGTTCTGTCATCGAACATCGAATCGCCGCCCTGACAGAGACATTGAATTACGGCGATGCAGGCTTAAAAATAGTCATCCAGATTTGTCAAAGCGAAACAGGGCCAGTGCAGCGGGCAGCCTGCGATTTACTGCGAAAAAGACTGAGTTCGATCGCCCGCGAAAAATTACAGGCTTTTGTAGCTTCAAGTTCAGATTCAGAAGCTGAGGTAGACAGCACTCAAAAAATATTAGATCGCTCATCCGGTGCAGTCTCAGAAAAAAATCACGATCGGGAGTTGTCCGAAGCACAGTTAATATTTGAGACAATTACGCAGCAGATACAACCAAATTTGTTGCTGTTAGAAGCATTGGTAGCCTCTGTAGAGCGCGAAGAATTTACCAGCGAACTGATGAATCTTTGGGAACTTTTAATCTTAGAAATTCAGGAACCTCTCAAAGAACTGCGTCAGGCTGTTGGCAGCGCGATTTCCGCCCAACTGCGCATTCAGTGGCAGTACAATCAAGCTGAATCTCAAGCCAATCAGTGGCAGCAGCGAGCTTTGCTAGCTCTTCAGAAAGAGGATGAAAATTCAGTCCGCCTCGCCTTGGTTCGCAAGCAGATTCAATTCGATCGGGCGGCAGAACTAAAAATTGACTTAGACGACCAAACTGTGCGAGTAGAAACTCTCAATCGCAACTTGCTGGCTTTGGAAAGTAAGATTACTGAAGCTAATTCCAAGAAAGAGATCCTCAAGATGCAGCTTCATTTTGCTAGGGTACAAAAGCAAATAGATTTCACTTTCAGCCAAGTCAATAGTATATTTTTTAGTCCTTAGTTGTGGGATTCTCCGATTATATATTGCGCGATCTCAAACTCTGTAGTTTAGACTAACCAAAGATGAGAACGGTGGCCAAAGAAGAACTAGAGCCACCGCGCCAGGAGAGAATGAGGGTGAAAAAGAAAACC
>NZ_SRRZ01000190.1 GCF_013179805.1 Microcoleus asticus IPMA8
TTTTCTTTTTCACCCTCATTCTCTCCTGGCGCGGTGGCTCTAGTTCTTCTTTGGCCACCGTTCTCATCTTTGGTTAGTCTAAACTACAGTTAAAACTAACCCGAGTAAATCCACACTTAGATGGCGTTTGCGTCCGTGTATCTTTTTACCTGCATCATCACCGACATCCAGGGAGATCATGGTTGCTATTTCCACCGACTGGCTATCAACTGCTGCTTCTGATGGACTCGGGTCACGCCCTGCACTCACCCTAACCCACTGGTAAAGTTTGTCATGCACCTGTAGCCAAGTCCCATCTTTTTGCCATTGCCGAAAATAACTATAAACTGTAGACCAAGCCGGAAAATCTCCTGGTAATGCCCGCCAAGTGCATCCCTGGCAAAGTACATAGAGAATGGCATTAACGACGGCAAATAAAGCTACTGTACGTGGACGACGACCAGGCGCAAGCTTCTGGAAACTCTTGTGCAATCAATTCCCACTGTTCCCAAGTAAGATTGCTAGGATATGCTTTAGTCGTTCGCTCACAAGGTGCTGGTATCTTCAATTTCAGCTTAAGCTTTGTGAGCTTTTTTACCACAGCCCCCACTTTTCAAACATCCTCTAAAAATGGAAACGACCGCGTATCAACCGCTAGATGTCTTTTAATACCATTGGTTGATTTGTAAAAACAATAACATGAGCGATGCAATACTGGCATTACAGGTATTTTTAACTGCCTGTGAATCGATCATCATCAATGTAGTCCACTTCGGTTTTTTTTACTTGCAATCGGACGCTCGAATGTAAGACCCTCATCAACTCTTCAAGCACACCTTGAGAGCGCCACTGTTTGTAATGCCAATATACGGTTGAGTAGGGAGGTAAATCTAATGGTCGCGTCTGCGCAATTGCAACCATTCTTGAGTCGGTCGGGCGATGCCATTTAAAATTTCTCTTTGAGTCCAGTTAGGGGGTCGAGTTTTCTTTTTTAGCGGCAATATTTGAGAGAGTAAGGGTGACAAAACTTCCCATTCAGCATCTGTGAGATTAGTAGAGTACGGCATCGCCAGAGAGAGTGTTTTGATGGTAATTTTACATCAACGAGCGTCAGCGGGGACAATCAACTTGAAAACCTTTCCAGGCTAAGCTTTAAACCCCAAAACCTCAACAAACAGCTCACAGCAGGCAATCGACTGCTATGAGCCCGCCGGCTGTGAGTAGATCGCCGGCTATGAGTAGATCACCTGCTGCGGGGATCATCAAAAGATCTCAAATGGGTTCTATACTCGACCCGATACCAGAAAGTTTGCCGCAAATACTGCATTACTGCATCGGTTGGGGGTATTTCTTATTAATACCGGCGGCTCTTTTAAGGTCGCCAATAGCTCGGAGATAAAGAGAATTTGGTGTACTACCGGGTTTTTTGGGTTAGCGAACGCCAGCTTTAACAGGCTGACCCGTAGAAACTGCTTGTTCGATAATATCCGCAGCGCGAGTCACACCGCCTGCAAGACGAATAGTATCTTGTAACCGGAGGGCATTCTGTTTGTAAGAATCCCCTGCTAACACGAGACGGATAACATCGCGCAACCGAGGAACGTTTAGGCGTACCAGAGGTACGACCTCACCTGCACCAGTTCTGGCGATACGACTCGCGATACCGGGCTGTTCGTTAGTAATAGGAACAGCCACAAGAGGGACGCCGCTGCTTAAAGCTGCCAAAGTAGTATTCATCCCAGCGTGAGTAATAACTAGAGCTGCTTTTTCGATTAACTGTTGGTGAGGAGCGTAGGGAACCACTAAAGGTGAACCCGGTAAATCGAGAGCGAAATCTTGGATATTAGGGTTTCCTAGAGATATGACTATTTGTGCGCCGTTCCCCAAACAAGCCTCGGCAATAATTTGAAAAATTTCCCATTTGCGATTTTGCAAAGTTCCCAGAGAAGCATAAATCAAACGTTGCCCCGTCAATTTTTCAAAAGGAAAAGGAATAGAGGAGAAAGATACAGGTTCTAAACCAGAGGGGTCTTTCAAAGGGCCAACATAATGAAACCACTGGGGCAATTCTTTTCTAGGAAAATCAAACTCTGGGGGCAATTGGCAGATTTGAGCGAGGGGAGAGTAAAAATCCTTCATGCTAGAGTAAGGCGCTAACTTCCATAGAATGCGTTGGCGGTTGATAAGTTCTCGGATTGGTTGGGTAAGGCGATTTATAAAGAAATTACCTACTTGATTTCGCAGGCGCGCCGGCAGTGCAGGGCTATAACTCCAGCCAGTGGAGAAAGGGGGAACACCGGGTTCCCGGTTAACCAACAGAGCATTGCAAATAGTAACAAAGGGAAGATTTAAGCAATCAGCAACAGTGCTTCCTGCTGTTGTTATTTGATCTACTAACAACGCTTCTACACCAGCGCTTTTTAGTGCTTGTGGAAGTTCTCGCAATAACATCACAGTTTCTTTTTCTATCCAACTGATAGTAAACTTAAATGCAAGGAGACCGCTCATTTCTCCTAACTGTTTATAATTTTGTTCTAGGCTGCCGAGCGGGAATTCCGTCTCACCAATAGTCTCAAAGTTTAAACCAGAGTTTATGACTTTGGAACGGATATCGGGAATGCTGAAGAGAGTCACTTGATGGTTTCGTCTTTGTAATTCTCGCCCCAGGGCGCACATGGGGTTAAGATGTCCGATGGCTGACGGACAAATAATAGCGAAGTGGGTCATATTGCTTGGTTGGATTTAGTAGTTGATGAAGAAGTTTTTTTGAGGGCTAAAGTCCCAGACGAGCGAAGACATTATTAATTATCAATTATCCTCGTTGTTTCGGTTAACAATTCTGGCATCATCCCCTGTTCGATGGCTTGGGTTTGGGCGCGGCATTTTTCTCGCAGCGGCGATTTCGGTATCCATGTCAAAGAGGAGCTGGGAGAAAAGCGCATTATTGGCATTTGCCTCTACCCAGCAGGCTTCTGTGATCCTGCCACCAGCGTAGATGTTGGCGATATTTACTCCTGTCAGCTTGGGTGAGTATCTTGGCTTGTCCGTGTCTTTCTAGCTCGCTCTAATGCGGGATAGACCCGATACCAGAAAGTTTGCTCGCCACAATTACTGCATTACTGCATCGGTCGGGAGTATTTCTTAATGCGGTAGTCCAGCTCTGGATGACGGGCGTAGAATACAGCATCCGCCGCTTGGTTCAAGACGGGACTGGACAAAATTAGCCCGTTCCTTCGCTGACCGTCATACAGCGCGATCGCACAAATTCGTCTGGGAAGCGTGATTATGTTTTGTTGCGCCTGCTGTGGGGTAATGCTTTGAGACGAAACGACATTAGTCAGTTGAGTGTTCGTGATTTTGACCCAACCAGTAAGACTTTGCGGATTAGAGGTAAGGGACGCGACACGAGCGTCGGAATTAGTGGACTTGGGACAGCGACGGTTCAAGCGCTCGCTGATTGGCTGGAAGTTAAACCAATTCGAGCCGGGGAAACTGACCCCTTATTCACAGCGCTTGATTAGGTTAATCCGGGACATCGGTTAATCAACGACGGTATCCGCAAGATTGTTGTCCGCCACAGCGAATATGCTGGTATTAAAAAACAGATGTCTCCTCACCGCATCCGACACTCACCTATTACGGCAGCCCTGGATGTGGCGGATGGGAATGTGCGGAAGGTTCAGAAACTCAGCAGGCACAGAAAGCTTGACACTCTCATGATATATGACGGCAACCGGGGGCGCGACCAGCAAGACGTTACCGAATTGCTCGATGGGATGTTTTGAGTCCACATTCCGCAGATATTTAGACAAATTTAATAGTTTTAAATTTGAAGGCATAAAGCCATGAAATCAACATATAGCAACGGTCTCAAGTATTGCCAAAAGTATATAATAGAGTCGGGAACACAGGTGTAAAAAATCATGAATCAGCCCCCAGTCGAAATAAAAGTCCTCAACATAGATCATTTAGGAATAATAGCCGGAATTATTGATGAAATCGAACTGGTAGAATTGGTGAATAAACAAATCGGTATCAAAGGAAAAGAAATTCTAACTCCAGGACAAGTAATGAAAGCAATGATTTTGAATGGATTAGGATTTTTGAGCGCCCCTTTATACTTATTTGAACAATTTTTTGTCGGGAAAGCAACAGAACATCTGATTGGAGAAGGAGTATTACCATCACATTTAAATGATGACCGATTAGCCAGAGCATTGACAAATATTATGCAGCAGGCACAACACAACTATTTACAACGATCGCTATAAAAGCTGCCGAAAAATTTCAAGTAAAAATGAATAGCATTCATTTGGATGGAACTTCAATGTATGTACATGGGGAGTACGCAAAGCCGTCAGAAAAAGGAGTCAATTCAGTCAAGATTGAGTCAGAAGTGAAAATTCAAGAATCTGAGCAGGAATCAGACATAAAAACCATAGAACTCAAACATGGATATTCGAGGGATCATCGACCAGACCTCAAGCAATTTATTGTTGACATGATTTGTACAGGAGACGGAGATGTACCATTATATTTAAAAATAGATTCAGGAAATATCGATGACAAAAGTGTGTTTGTAGACCGATTAAAAGAATTCAAAAACTTCTGGACTTTTGAATAGGTAAATGTAGCAGATAGTGCCTTATATACCAAAGATAATCTCATCGCTATGAGAGAAATGAAATGGATAACTAGAGTTCCTTTAACTATAAAAACAGCTCAGGATAAAATATTAAATATCGAAGCTCACCAATGGACAGACAGTGAAATATCAGGATATAAAATGGTCGAAAAAGAAAGTGATTATGGAGAAGTCAAGCAAAGATGGTTAATCGTAGAAAGTGAAGCGAGGAAAAAATCAAGTATTGAACAAGTAAACAAGCAAGTAGAAAAACAAAAAGAAAAAGCATCAACCTCTCTACGCAAGCTATCCCAGCAAAATTTTGCTTGTGAGCCCGATGCTAAAATGGCGCTCGAAAAATTATCAAATTCATTCAAATATCATAAAATAAACAATATTCAATATCAAAAAACCGCCGAATATGAGCAATCATGTAGACCCAGTAAATTGGCAATGCCCACTCAAATAAATTATCGAGTAACAGGTGAATTAGACGCTAAATTAGAAGTAATTGAAGCTGAAAAAACTCAAGCAGGCAGATTTATTTTAGCAACAAATATTATCGACAAGAATGAATTGAGTAATGAGAGCGTACTCAAAGAATACAAAGCCCAACAATCTACAGAAAGAGGATTTAGATTCCTGAAAGATCCGTTGTTTTTTACTTCAAGTGTCTTCGTGAAAAATCCTCAGAGAGTAGAAGCAATTGCCATGATAATGGGACTGTGTCTGTTGGTCTATACCCTAGCACAAAGAAAGCTAAGACAAGAATTAGAATCCTCAGGAATTTCGGTCAAGAATCAGGTGAAAAAATTAACAAATAAACCGACTATGCGCTGGATATTTCAGGTATTTCAGGCAGTACATTTGATAACAGTCAATGGACACAAGCAAGTGAGCAATTTAACGGTAGAACATCGAAAAATTCTCTGTTGTTTAGGAACTGTCTGTCGTCAATATTATCTGATTATTTAATCAAGGGAATTTGAAGTCAAATTTAGATACTTGTCAAGCAATAAATTTTGACAAACATAATAATTATTATGGTCGCAAAAACTCTGGATTATTGGAATATATTGTCCGATAAACTGAGTAAATTATTGTTACTGAAAACAACCGGGATGCAACTTGAGATATTGTCTACTAATTTTCAGAAAAACTAGAAATTAAAGTTAAAAAAGTTAGACTAAAAAAAGTTTGATGGTTTTGATTTTTCAAAAATACCAGTAAGATGAATCGCATCTGCGGAATGTGGGTTTGAGAAAAAAAATCCCCAACTTTCGATTAGTTAAAGTTTAATAGGATTAAAATAGGCAAGAGTATGGAGATAAACAAATAACACTCGCACCTACAGCTTGAATCATCGGTACAATAAATGCTATTTTATGAGCGGGTAAATTATCCATCACTATTACCGCTCCTGCCCACAATTGAGGACATAAAAATTTCTCAATAAACACGGCAAATGCCTGTCCATCCATTGACTCATACCAGTTTTCCAAAATAGTGCTACAGTTAGTAGGTGTCCTTTTTGTGAATTAGTACCCAAATATAAGGAATAAAAATGTCAGGAGTTGTCAAAATTGAAATTCTGGAAACAGAAGAAGAACTGAAAGCTTTTCTGAGGAAAGAGAAAGATGTGACTTGCTACGAAAAACTGCAAGTTCTGTATTGGCTCAAGACCAAAACTGTAGAAACCGTATTATCTGCTGCTGTGCGGTTAGGAAAACATCGTACCACAATACAAAGATGGTTGTCTAGCTATCGAGCGGGGGGAATAGAAAAATTATTATTCCAGAAACCACGTTCGGTTCGACCTTGAATAATGAATCCAGAAACTGTAGAGAGATTATCAAACCAATTGCAAGAACCAGAAGGATTTAGTAGCTACAAAGAAGTACATCAATGGTTGACAAGTTGCTGTGAAGTAAAAGTGGCATATCGAACAGTACATCAGTGGACAAGATATCGACGATGGAGGAAAATTAAAGGTGCCGCGTCCCGTGAGCGAAAAACAGAAAAAAGGTGCAGTAGCAGAATAAAAAAAAACTGCCATCCTTAGTAAAAGCCAGTCGCTCGTCAAAGTGAGGGCTTTTTAAAGCAATGGCATAAAATTCGATATTGGAGCCAAGACGAAAGTCGAATGGGGCTACACACAATGTTCATTGAAGGAAATTAACTGGCAAAGGCATTAAGCCTCACGGAGCAGTGCTTTCTTGACTTTATATATCTGTGGTTGTATGGAGTAGTAGAACCTCAAACAGGAGAGGAATTTTTTTATGAGTTTACGCATCGAAACACAGTGTGTTTTGAGAAGTTTTTGGAGCTATTTGCCACCGCTTATCCAGATGATTTGCATATAATTCAACTAGACAATGGAGGATTTCATAGTTCATTAACCCTAAGTATACCAGAAAACGTGATTTTACTGTTTCAACTGGCTTATAGTCCGGAAGTGAATCCAATAGAAAGGCTGTGGGGATATATCAAGGAAGAATTGAAATGGTTGAGATTTGATGGTATAGAATAATTGAGAGAGACAGTGCAAAAATAGTTAAAAAAGCTGACTAACGAAATAATTGCTTCTTTTAGAAAGGCTGTGGGGATATATCAAGGAAGAATTGAAATGGTTGAGATTTGATGGTATAGAATAATTGAGAGAGACAGTGCAAAAATAGTTAAAAAAGCTGACTAACGAAATAATTGCTTCTTTGACGGGATATCCATTCATATTAGATGGTTTATCTGTAGCAGGAATTTAGGAAAATAGTATTATTCATGGTCATTAATGCCAACACTTTGTTAATACTAATGGCGCCAATTGCGGTAACTTTTGCAGCTCGATAAAATGGTTTAAGTTCGGTTACTCTTGTTCCCAGTTGTGAACGAGCATGAGTTCAGTTCAAACGAGCGTAAAATCCCGGTTTCATCCAAAAATACGAGGTTTTCTGGCTCGATGTGTTTAATTTTTCCCCAATACTCCAATCTTAAATTTTGGACTCTTTCTGTCGCGGCTTGGTTACTGTAACAAGTTTTTTTTGCGAATTAATCCTAATTTCTGCAACCAGCGACACATTGCCGACCGACTTACCCAATTTCCGGTCTTGTGTGCAAATAATTCACACAATTCTACCTACATTAGCATCTGGATGATCTGCCACCAGTGCTTTGACCTCTTCTTCCGCATTCGTCAGATGACTGAATAGGGGTTTTCCTCTCTGTTTGGGCTGTAAATCTCCCTTGGTTTGTTCTTGCTCGTGCCTGTTTTTGGACTAGACTTTTACGCTCCAGCAAACCTGGTGGCTACTTTCCTGGCTTGACATCTTTTCTGCCAAATGTGCCTTCACTATTTTTTGTCGGAGATCGACGGAATATGCTTTCATTAGCTTTGACTACAACAATTATGTTTGATTGTACCTCATAACAGCGGAAAATGCTGTAAATTCCGTGCGATCGCGGATGGCAGTGCTGCAGAAATAGGGGAAAATGATAGATAGGTTAAATAAGAATGAGCGAAATAAACAAGGTCGCTGGCAGTTTCAGAAGCTCTGAATCCAATGCTGTATCTACCCCTAAAGTCGCTTTTGGAGGACGCAATATGTTGGTTTCTTTAAGGGAAACGACTCGCGCCTTGGAATACGCAAATTCCCCATCCAAAAGCTTTGTATTCAAGGACTCCAGCATCAATGAAGGTGGATATTTTGTTTCCAGAATCTTGGCTGGGGAATCTGACTGCATCAAGAAAATTACCTCGGCACTTCAAAAATATGCCTCTATCCTTAGAGAAATTGACCAAGTTCGCGCAACTTCTGACGGCCGCTCGAACCAACTGCAATTAGGCTCTGTTATCCTCAGTTCAGATTACCTCGATCCATACAAAAGTTAATTGCCAAAATCGCATAGTTATCAAATAAGCTTGATGAGATAACTCCGGGGTGTATCTACTAATAATGCCCTTAATGGAGTCTCCAATATGAGTTCTACATTTGCTCAAGTTAACTCACAATCTTCTTTTGAAAAACTGCCACTGCGCTCCTTAGTCTTCATTGATTCCGGCGTGGAAGATTACGAGTCAATTG
>NZ_SRRZ01000191.1 GCF_013179805.1 Microcoleus asticus IPMA8
TCCAGGCAAGTCTAATATATAGTCCAAATAAAAGTCCATGAGAACAAATGTATTGTTTGTTACATTATACACCATAAAGTCAGGAGAGCCATCAAGTTTTTCAAGGCATTAGCACTTGGTTTTTCAATTGCAGGTATTTGCCCCGCACCGCTAGCAGCTCAAAGTGTTGGCGAGTCGATGGTTGCTGCCGACTCAGGGGTGCAAGCGCCAATTTTTAATGATAATTTACCCAATCAAGAAACAGCAGACGATCGCGATCGGCTTCGTGATTTATACTCGGGTTCTGAATTAGATAGAGACAGTAAAGATCCCGAAAACAACATCCGGGAGTTTGATGGATCGACTGAAACTCAGGCCCGTGAAACTCTCGCTCAGTTGCCGAACCGAGGAGAAAACAGACAATAATTTCCCATTCCCAACCCGCTGCCGCGAAATCTGCCTCCCCTCCCAGAACCAGCGCCCCCAGGGCCCCTGCCTCCGGCAGAACAGCTTTTGTCGCCTGCTGTTCCCGCGCCGACACGGCCAGCAGAATTGCCCAACATTCCGGGTACGATAAAGGTCGATCGATTTGAAGTATTTGGCAGCACCATCTTGAGCAAGGAAGAACTAGACGCTGTACTCAAAGACTTTGTAGGCCGCCCGCTCACTTTCGCCGAATTGCTGCAAGCCCGTTCTGCTGTGAGCCAACTCTACATCAGCAAAGGTTATATCACATCTGGAGCGCTGATTGGGCCGCCAACGCTCGCAGGCTCAGTTGTGAGGATATTAGTGCTAGAAGGCAAGCTAGAAAGTATCAATGTAGTCGGGACTAAACGGCTAAATCGTAACTACGTCAGAAGCTGATTAGCCGATTCAACCCGAGGCCCGCTAAACGAACAGCGCATACTGTCAGCTCTGCAACTGCTGCAACTTAGCGGGCAAGTCGCAAATATCTCAGCGGAACTGCAAGGGGGTTCTCGTGCGAGTTTTAATTTGCTGTTAGTCAGAGTCAAAGAGGCAAAAACGTTCCAAGGTGAGATTTTTACTGACAATTCTCGCTCTCCGAGTGTGGGGAGTTGACAGCGCGGAACTCAAGTCCGGGAAGCTAATTTGTTGGGTTTGGGAGATAGTGCGAGTTTGATTTATACAAATAGTCAGGGCAGCAACGCTATCGATTTTAGTTACACGCTGCCAGTGAATCCCCGCAACGGTACGGTAAGTTTTCAGCTAAGCCGGAGCAAAAGCAATATCGCCCGACCGGCGTTTGACGCCCTGGATATTGAGGCGTCGAGCCGCACTTATGAGTTGACTTACCGGCAGCCGATCGTGCAAAATCCGAGAAGACAAATCGCGATCGGTATCGGTGCTGGCAGGCGAGAAAGCGATACATCTTTGCTGGGAGAGGATTTTCCGCTATCGCCGGGAGCGGATGATCCGGCTAGGACTCGGGTTTTGGCGCTGAGGCTGTTTCAGGATTTTACCCAGAGGGGAGAGAAAGATGTCTTGGCGGTGCGATCGCAGTTCAGTCTGGAAGTGGGAGCATTTGGCGCTAAAGTGAGCAGCAGCGGGCCTGACAGTGATTTTTTGGCGTGGCGGGGTCAATTGCAGTAAGTGCGGTTGTTGGCTTCTGAGACGCTGCTGCTAGTGCGATCGCAGGTGCAGTTGGCTGGGGGGGAGAGCTTTTGCCGATCGAACAATTTGGTTTGGGTGGCTCGGATACGGTGCGGGGCTACCGTCAGGATGCTTTCTTTGCTCGCCGATAGCGGGATTTTTGCTTCAGCCGAGTTGCGGTATCCGATTTTGCGCACCGGCGACAAACAAGGAGTTTTGCAGGTGACGCCGTTTGTGGATTTCGGCAATGTTTGGACAAATAGCGGGGTAAGGGCGATTCTGGAAGCGAATACTTTGCTGTCAGTGGGATTGGGCCTGCGGTGGCAGTACCGTGAGAGGTGGAATGCTCGCGGAGGCTGGGGAATTCCTTTGATTGGTATTAAGTCGAGCCAGAGGAGTTTACAAGAGCGCGGGCTGTATTTTTCTGTAGAATTCAAACCTTTTTAGGAAAGCAGCCGTTTTGCCCTTGGCGCAACCGATCAATTCCGCTATATAGTAATAAGTATCATTCGGCACTCATCGTTAGCTGCCACAAGTGTATTTTACTGAGAATTTTTAAATTAAACTATGTCTAAGGTGCGGTTGCTGCTTTTAAGTTCTTTTGCTTCCGGTTTTGGGCTTTGCTCAATCATTTTGGCGATATTTACGATGACTTCCCGACTGTCGTTTACGTCTTTCTTTACCTTGGTGTTAACTTTGGTATTTTTTGCAATTAATCTACTTTTTGCTTTGCATTATTATACATCCATTACAAAGCAGTTGAGTGTCAGAGGTAAAAAAAAAGCTAGAATTTAGCGGTTGTGAAGCAGAAGCGCACAAAGGCATGGAGAGTTTTTTATAGAATTTGAAGGGAAAGGAACACGCCTCTGGGTTAAGAAAACTATCTAGCTGTAAGCCATAATTATTTAAGGTCTAACTATTTAGGAAGTGCTCAGGGGTTATTACTCAAACCAACCCGCCAAATATTCCAGAACCGAAAAAGACTCGCTTTACTCCAGATGAATACCGGGCGATCGAGGAAACTGTTGAAGAAAGTCACGAATACTGTAACGGGCAGATTATCCCTATCGCTGTTTTTAGAAGAACTAAAAGAACGAGAAAAAATGCCAGACGAGCTGTTTTTAGAAGGATTACAAAGACTCGAATAACTAGAAGAGCTAGAAGAACTAGAACGGCTAGGCGAGGTAATGTTAGAGCGACTGGAACTGGAACTAGAACTAGAAGACGATCGCGCGCTGCTCCTTCCTCCGCTGCTTCTTGCCAAAGCTTTGCCGGTTAATATTTTACCATTTACCACTACTGCCAGCCGTTAAATTTACAGTACATTCACCGCCTATAAAAAAGCGATCGCCGTACAGGACACAAGTTGATTTTTTAGCATAATTGAGTCGGTCAAAAATACGATGCTCAACCAAGACTATTAATAGTCAAGAGTTAACTAATCCGCTAGCAAATCCGGTCGGCGCGATCGAGTTCTTTCAATTTGCTGTTCCCTGCGCCAGCGAGCAATTTCTGCGTGATTACCAGACAGCAACACGTCAGGCACCTTCAATCCGCGAAAATCCGCCGGTCGAGTGTATTGCGGATAATCCAAAAGTCCGTCTTCAAAACTCTCAAACTTCAGCGAATCTTCCTTCGCGACAGTTCCCCGCAGCAATCGCAAAACCCCATTAATCAAAGCCAAAGCCGGAATTTCGCCCCCCGTGAGCACAAAATCCCCCAAAGACACTTCGCGAGTGACCAAATGCAGCACTCGATCGTCCACACCCTCATAATGACCGCAAATCAACACCAACTGATCGCGATCGGCTGCCAACTGCCGAAACATCTCCTGCTGCATCGGTTCCCCCTGGGGAGTCAGCAAAATCACCTCCCGCCGCGGCAAAACTGGCAGCGACTCCACCGCAGCAAAAATCGGTTCCGGCTTCATCAGCATCCCCACTCCGCCCCCGTAAGGCTCGTCATCGACTCGCTGGTGCTTGTCTGTGGTAAAATTGCGGGGATTGACAAAATTCACCTCAGCAATCTTTTTAGCTAAGGCTTTGCCCATCAGTCCCGACTCCAGGGGAGCCCGGAAAAATTCTGGAAATAAGGTAACTACGTCAAATCGCACAATTATTGGAATTTATTGATACATCACCTCTAGTTTGACCCTTAGAGGGAGTTCAGTTTTCAGTAATTGCTTTATTCTTTATAATTTCTTATAATTTCTGAGAATTTTTGCAAGTTAAATTCTCTTCCTTTGTCGGCGGCACCGTTTTGTACAACAATAATCAGTTTTTCATGACAGCGACTGCAAGTAAACTCGCCGCCAAACAACAGCGAGCGAGGTGATATCGGCGATCGCACCTCGCTGGCACAAACAAATATTTATTCTTAAAAAGCCCTATTGTACCCACAGCCACGGCAAAATTGAATTTCACATCCAACAGAGGAAGACACACCATGCAGCAGTTGACATCTCAAGCCCTCGAACACAATATTCCCCAGCGCACAAAAACCTCGATTATGGTGATCGGGGGAGCCGAAGACAAAGTTCACGGGCGAGAGATTCTGAATACTTTTTTTTGCCGCGCTGGGGGTGCAAACGCTCGGCTGGCGATCGTTCCCTGCGCTTCGCGAGATCCCGAAGGAATTAGCAACCGCTACCGCACTATATTTGACGAAATGGGCGTTAGCGCTGTCAAAGTAGTGGACATCCGCGAACGCGAACAAGCCGAAAACCCCGTCTGGAAAGATTACTTAGAAGATTGTACGGGCGTATTCATCACAGGCGGCGACCAATTGAGGCTCTGCGGACTGCTGGCGGACACCCCGCTGATGGAGAAAATTCGCAAAGAAACTCTCGAAGGCAAGATTACTCTCGCCGGTACCAGCGCGGGTGCTGCGGTGATGGGATATCACATGATTGCCGGCGGCGGGAGTGGTGCGTCACCGAACCGCTCTTTAGTAGACATGGCAAACGGACTTAACATTATTCCTGAGATCATCGTAGACCAGCATTTTCACAACCGTAACCGCATGGCTCGCTTGCTGTCGGCTGTGGCTTGCCATCCCGATCGCATCGCTATTGGTATTGACGAAGACACTTGCGCCTTGTTTGAGGGAGACGATACTATGAAAATTCTCGGTAAAGGCACTGTGACTATTGTTGATTCTAGGGAAAATTTTTATACCAACGAGTCTCTGGTAGGAGCGACAGAACCCTTAAGTCTGTTCAATATGCGCTTGCACGTTCTGTGTCACGGAGATTGCTACAATATGCCCCTAGGCAAACCAATGCCATCGGCAGCCTGTTCCGAGTCTGGCTGGCCACCCGAATGCCGCGCAGCCAACTAACGCAGAAAATATCTTCTCATTGATTCGGCAGACACTAGGCGGCATTCCGGCCGAATCATGGATACAACAATATAATAGATTGCGAAGCAGCCACGGCTGACGCCAGAAGGCAGAATCACAGAAAATTCTACCTTCGGGCTTCTAGTTTTTGCGTGCCATTGACCTGTACTTGTTTCTAGCCGATCGCTGGGAGATGAATTTTCAATTGGGTCGCCCATAACTGGAAATTCAGTCCCAAACTGTTCGCTGCGAACAGTCGATCGAGCAATCTAGATCGAAATTGAATAAATGCTTCAATTATCTATAAGATTTCGCGCCCCATACCCCTCTAACTGTCATGAAAATACTTAAAATCCAGACCTTACGCGGCCCCAACTACTGGAGCATCCGACGCCACAAACTCGTCCTGATGCGTCTGGATTTAGAAGAGTTGGCAGATAAAACCACATCTGAAATTCCTGGCTTCTACGAAGGATTGACCGCCGCGCTGCCGAGTTTGGACGAGCATCACTGTTCTCCCGGCCATAGGGGAGGCTTCCTGCAACGTGTCAGAGAAGGCACAATGATGGGACACGTAATCGAACACGTAGCCCTAGAACTTCAGCAAATGGCAGGAATGCCGGTCGGGTTCGGTCGAACCCGCGAGACTGCGACCCCAGGCATTTACCAAGTAGTAATCGAGTATCAACACGAACAAGCAGGTCGCTATGCCGCCCGGGCGGGCGTGCGGATGTGCCAGAACATTGCGGATACAGGCACTTATCCAGCAGCAGAATTAGTCCAAGATTTGAGAGACCTTAGAGAGTTTGCTGCGTCCGCCGCACTCGGGCCGAGCACGGAAACACTGATCAAGGAAGCAGAAGCTCGCGGCATTCCTTGGATACCTTTGAGCGCCCGGTTTATGATTCAACTCGGCTACGGAGTCCACCAAAAGCGGATTCAGGCAACTCTGAGCAACCGCACGGGAGTTTTGGGGGTAGAACTGGCCTGCGATAAGGAAGGTACTAAAAATATCCTCGGCAGCGCCGGCGTGCCGGTTCCTAGAGGGACGGTGATTAATTATTTGGACGAACTGCAAGGGGCGATCGAAGATGTCGGCGGTTATCCGATCGTCCTCAAACCCCTAGACGGCAACCACGGTCGTGGGATTACGATCGACATCAATTCCTGGGAAGCAGCAGAAGAAGCCTATGACTTAGCCAGCGCGGCATCAAAAACAAAAAGCGTGATTGTCGAGCGCTATTACGTCGGCCGCGATCACAGAGTATTGGTAGTCAACGGGCAAGTCATAGCAGTCGCAGAACGAGTCCCCGCTAACGTCGTGGGTAACGGCAGGTCTACAGTAGAACAGCTTATTGAAGAAGTAAACCGCGACCCGCAGCGGGGAGACGGACACGACAACGTGCTCACCCGGATCACGATCGACAAATTGTCCCTGGATTTGCTGCAAAAACAAGGATACGCCATGGACTCCGTAGTGCCGGCCGGGGAAAGAGTATTTTTGCGCGCGACAGCAAACTTGAGTACCGGTGGAATTGCAGTCGATCGCACCGACGAAATCCACCCGGAAAACGTCTGGCTGTTTTCCAGAGTCGCCAAAATTATCGGTTTGGACATCGCCGGCATTGACGTAGTAACTCCCGACATCTCCCAACCCCTGCGCGATGTCAACGGCGTCATCGTCGAAGTCAACGCAGCACCTGGTTTCAGAATGCACGTCGCCCCGAGTCAAGGTTTACCCCGCAACGTCGCCGGCGCGGTCTTCGATATGCTCTTCCCCTCGCCTCAACCCAGCCGGGTGCCGATTTTAGCGGTAACGGGAACCAACGGCAAAACTACAACCACTCGCCTGCTGGCCCACATTGTCAAGCAGACCGGTCAGATTACCGGCTACACGACTACCGACGGCACTTACATCGGTGATTATTTGGTAGAAACCGGAGACAATACCGGGCCGCAGAGTGCTCAATTGATTTTGTCTGACCCGACGGTAGAAGTGGCCGTGCTGGAAACGGCTAGAGGCGGAATTTTGCGATCGGGCCTGGGCTTCGATCAGTGCGATGTCGGCGTCGTATTGAATGTCGCGGCCGATCACTTAGGAATTGGCGACATCGACACAGTGGAACAACTTGCCAAACTCAAGAGCGTCCTCGTTGAGTCGGTAATGCCCAAAGGCTATGCTGTTTTGAATGCAGACGACCGACTTGTAGCACAAATGGCGCAGCGTGTCAAGGCTCAAATTGCCTATTTTTCGATGAACCCGGACAACGAACTGGTTGCCAAACATACCGCTGCGGGCGGGCTGGCAGCGATTTACGAAAACGGGTACTTGTCGATCTTGAAAGGTGATTGGACGCTGAGAATCGAGCAAGCCGTGAACGTGCCGCTGACGATGGGCGGGCGCGCGCCGTTTATGATTGCCAATGCTTTAGCAGCTTGTTTGGCGGCTTTTGCCCAAGGATTGAAAATAGAGGACATTCGATCGGCTTTGTCAAGCTTCCAAGCATCGGTGGGTCAAACTCCCGGACGGATGAATTTGTTTAAATTGGGCAGCTATCACGCTTTGCTCGACTACGCCCACAACCCTCACAGCTACAAGGCTTTGGGTTCTTTTGTGCTCAATTGGCCGGGAATGCGGATCGGGGTTGTCGGCGCCCCCGGGGATCGGCGAGATGAAGATTTTGTCACGCTGGGCAAACTTTCGGCCGAGATGTTCGATCGTATTATTGTGAAGGAAGATGCCGATCGGCGCGGGCGAGAACCCGGTGTTGTGGCACAGTTAATTTGCCAGGGAATTGCAGAGGCGATTTCTGCAGGAACCGCAAACAAATCTCAAGTTGAATACGAGTTGATTCTCGACGAAACAATGGCTGTTAACAAGGCTTTAGATGAGGCGCCGGCCGGCAGTTTGGTCGTAATTTTACCTGAAAGCGTCAACAAAGCTTTGAGTTTAATTGAAGCCCGGAAACCGATTAAGGAATCTGTGGAAGTTCAAAATGGTTTAGAGCGATCGAAGTCACAGGAAAGTTTAAAACCGACTGTTGTGAATCAAGGCTAAAGTCGGAACTGTAATTTAATTGGTAGGTTGGGTTTACTTGTGTTAAACCCAACCTACTTTTTTACAGGACAGGACTTACACACCACTAATATTTTCTGTCATTGCGCAATGGGAGAGCAATCTCAAAGCTGGCTTTTTCGTGTTCAGTGCGTAACTCTTATGCTTTTTAAAATGTTAGCTTGCTCCTTCGCCAGTATGCAGAGATTTCAATAGTTGCTCTGCAATCTCAATCAGCTCGCATACAGAGTTTTGCGTAAGTTGTGTAGTTTTGAAGCCATGAGCAATTGCGTTACGCAATGAAAGCGCATTCATTATACCAATTTCATAAAATAGTGCTACAGTTAGTAGAAGTGCATTTTGCAATTGACTAGCCAAATAGAGGTCAAAAAAATGTCAGGAGTT
>NZ_SRRZ01000192.1 GCF_013179805.1 Microcoleus asticus IPMA8
GATACAAAAAAAACTTATCTTTAACCGAGCTTGAATATATCGATCACTCTTGTTATTGATTTGCGATCGATTATTCAGCAAGCCCTAATTAGAAATGACTGATGAAGATGGTGATTTGGAGTTTACCTACAGTAGCATTATTTTTTTAAAGTGGTATTCATGAAAAAAATTGATATTGATTTTTTCCGCATTCCTTAGCACGATACATCGCAACATCGGCATTCTTGACTAAAATGTCTGGATCTGAACCGTCAATGGGATATAAACTAATGCCAATACTTGTAGTTACAGAAACGGTATGTTCTTCTAAAATGAAAGGCTGCACGATGGCGTAGCAAATTTTTTCAGCTACTTTCGCAGCTTCCTCGCGACCTGGAATTGCGGGCAGAATGACTGTGAACTCGTCGCCGCCCAGCCGCGCAATAGTATCGCTGCCGCGCAAGGATTTTTTGAGCCGACTGGCAAAATTTTTTAACAGCAAATCGCCCACATTGTGTCCGAGAGTGTCGTTGATTGACTTAAATCCATCTAAATCTAAAAATAGTAAAGCTACCAATTCCTGATTGCTGGAGGCTCTTTCGAGAGACTGATGCAAGCATTCGTAAAACATTTTGCGGTTGGGCAAACCCGTGAGAGCATCGTGATCGGCTTGGTGGCTGAGTTCAGCATTTTTTTGTTCGAGGGCATTTTCCCGGAGTTGGCGCTCGGTAATATCTCTGATTGCTCCGACTAAAAATAGGTTGCCGGCAGCATCTTTATGCAGGGATCTTTTAGTCGCAATCAGATGCGTAATTCCGTGAGCGTCAGTAAAATATTCTTCATTTTCTCGCGGCTGGTGAGTTTGAAATACTAATTCGTCTTGCTGCCAAAATATCTCGGCTTCAGCTTGGGGAAATAAATCGTAATCTGTGCGGCAGGTTAAAATTTCTAAAGGATAGCCGATAAAGCGACAATATGCCTGATTCAAAACAACGCAGCGGTGATTTCGATCTTTTACAAAAATCGGGTCGGGAATTGTATCGATTAGCGATTGTAAAAATTCTTTAGACCGTTTTAATTCTTCTTGCAAGTGAGCCAGATAACCCACAACAGCGGCACCAGAACCCAGAAGACTGAGGATTGGAGGAATTAACGGCAGCCACCAACCCGCTAAAAAAGCTAAGTATAAACTGGCACTCAAACCGAGACTGATACTTGACAAACAGTAAACCGATCGACGCAGCGATCGCAAATTCCAACTCACACTTGCTCCCGCCCAAGACCAGAGTAAAATCCACAGCAACTCGGCAACCTCTGGCCAGACACTGATCCCCCCGCGCCCGTCGAGGGCTGCACTTAAAATTTGGCTCAAGAAATGAGCCTGAAGCTCGACTCCCGGTATTTGCTGGGGAGGAGCAAACCAACCCGAGCTGTAAGAATTTTGGTAAAAGTCTCTGAGGCTGGGGGCAGTTGAGCCGATCAAGACAGCGCGCGATCGCACAAAATCAGCGGGTACTTTGCCAGAAAGCACGTCGCTCATCGATGCAGTGCGGAAACGGCCTCGCGCGCCGCGCAGGTTGGCCAAAATTTGATAGCCGCGGCTGTCCGCTCTAACGTAAGCACCGTCGTTAGGTTGAAAAGGCTGAAAAACTCCCTTACCTAACTGCAAGTATTTAGGATTGACTGTTGCTGGTTGAGGGAAAATTTTTTCGCTTTCGAGGTAACGCAAAGCCAGTGTCAGCGCTAAACTTTCATGAGTTTTGCTGTCTCCGGGCCAAGCGTAGAGCAAAGTTCGGCGCACTTTTGAGTCAGCGTCGATGACAACGTTGTTGAAACCGATTCGATCGAGCTTGTCAAGTACCGGAGGCGGCCGAACTCCGAACCTGGCTTCGTCTGGCATCAACTCAATGCCGATTAAGTTGGGAATAGTTTTAAAAGTTTTGAGCAATTCGGCGTTACCCGGTTGAGTTGGTAAATCTCGGTAAACGTCGAGGCCGATCGCCCGCGGCTTGCCAGCGTGCAATTTTTTCAGCAATTGGGCCAATACAGCATCGGAAATTGGGTAGCCGTATTTTTGCAAGTCAGCTTCCTTAATTTCTACAATGACGATGCGCGAGTCAATTGGTTCGGGCGGCCGCCAGCGCACAAAGTAGTCGAAAGCAGCCCATTCCCACACCTGAAAAAATCCGAACCAGCGCATTACAATGACCGTACCAGCAACGGCACTCGCAGTAATCAATACTCGGCGTTCTCGATCGAGCCATTTTTTGATAGTTTTTAGCATATTTTCGGGATTTTTGCCTCGCTCTTCGAGCATCTAAGCTATTACTACATATAGCTTTTAGATCTCCGGGACTATCGGCTCAGTCGATTTTAGATTTTATTTTTTATTTTTTAGATTATCCAATTTTTTGGTTTTTCGGTGCGGGCGAGTCGATTTTAGATTTTATTTTTTATTTTTCGGTGCGATCGGGCTGCAACAACATAAACCGGGTTGCTCAACCAAAATATATGATTTCAAGAATGACTCTCGAAGCAGAAATCCGGTTTCTTGAGTTTTTGTGTATAGCAGATGTTGAAGGCCCTTAGGCTCCGCGAGCGGGCAAGTCGCGGTTCGTGAGCGAAGTCGAAGGGTAGGGTAAAAAGAAGGAAGAAGGAAGATCGAAGTTGCTATCAACGGCAATGGTTTCAGCAATTAAGAACTTTCTCAACGTCGGGCACAGTTGCTATAGAGGTTCTTGGGTAGATGAGGTACATAATCACACTTAAAAAGTAAAAAGCTTAGCAACACTGGTTTCGCCGTATTTGATTTTGGCATCGCCGCTATATACCTAGTTTTTACTAATTTTTTATTGATTATAGAGGCGAGATTTTAGATTAATTTCGCAGCACGAGACAACTATCAACTAAGCTAAAAATCAGGAGGTTTCCTGGCAATAAACCTAAAATCTCGCCTCTATAATCTCAAACTTTTTCTATCAGTTTTGAAAGTTTCGCGGGCCGGTGTAACCCGATAAGTCCGCGAGTTTCTCCAAAGATTGCGTCCCGGAATAAAACTGACCTTTAATCTCCCAACTAGGGAAACCTTTAATATTCGCAGCAGCAGCTTGGCAAATTTCAGCGCGGGAATTTTGCCCCTTGGGATCGCATTCAACGTAATCGATTATCGCAGCACCTTCTTTACCAAAAAGCATTTTTTGGTCGTGGCAGTGGGGACACCAGTAAGCGCTGTATTGTTTCGCCCCGATTTGTCTGAGGTGGCGGGCCAAAGCAAGTTGTGCCGGGCCGGAGGTTGTAGTGACCGCAGGGGGTACAATTCCGGGCGTAGAGACAGAAGCAGCAGGTGAGTTGACACTGTTATAAAGTCCCAAGGCGCCGATCGAACTCACCATTGCCACCAAAATGCCTGTAAATACTAACTGTCCGATATCTTCCCACTCGCGCCCGACTAGCACCAGCACAAACAGCGACAGTGAAATTACGGCGGAACTGATGCAATAAATGCACAGTTCCTTAATTTCAAAAGCCATCAAATACATCAAATAGCTGCTGAAAATTACCATCGCAGCGGTGATGATAAATAGCGCTGGCCAAGTTTTGTTTTCTAGTTGAGAGTGCAGTCCTTTATTGGTGTTGGGATTGACGGCTTTGGGAGCCAATGCCAGGATTGCTATGCTCAGGTAAGCCAGACAGCCTAACAAACTTAAAGGCACTGTGCCAAAGACTGTAGCGTAGGGACTGTTGAGAACTTTGTCGCAGCCGCTGGTGGGACAAATGACCGAGCCTGTCGTGAATTTAGCGATCGTGAGATAGGCCGTTTCTACGACGCCGATGGCTGCGATCGCTCCTATCACAGTCCTAGACCAGCGATGAATCCAAGGGGTTGAACGTCGGCGAATCATTTTTTGATTTGGTAATTGGTAATTGGGACGTTGAAAGAAGAAAGAAGTTGGGCAACGAGCAATGTACGGGATTTAACAAATTAAACGGATGGATATTGAAGGAAAAAGTCAAAAGTCAGAAGTCAGAAGTTAGAGAAAAAAAAGAGCTATCCGTGTATCTGTGGCTTCCGTGCCGTGAATCAAGGGAATTGATAATTGGAAATTGGTGATTGGGAATTGATAATTGATAATTGGGAATTGATAATTGGTGCTTTCTTTCACTATTAGGTCTTTGTTTTCAGCTATTACCGATTACCGATTACCGATTACCCCTTCCCATTTTACGTTTTACTTTTGACTTTGCCCGGTTCCGGTGCTGACCCTCTTGAGCCATTAGCGTCTCTGTTTTCCTGTTCGCGTTCTTTCTGTGACAAGCTGCGGCGGGCGGCTTCTACAAACTGACTAACGCGGATCGGATCGATCGGCTGCTCGATGCGGCCGTTTCGCTTCAGGGAACTGGATACAATTACGCCGTCAGCCGCCTGCATGAGGGTGGAAATGTTTTCCCACGAGGCGCCGCTGCCGATGAAAACTGGAATTCCCGCCGCTGCTGCACTCGCAAGTTCTAAGTCTTCGAGATTGGGAGGGCTGCCAGTTGTCCAGCCGGAAAGGATCACGGCGTCGGCTAAAGCCCGCCCGATCGTCTCTTGGACGGCTGTGGTCAAGTTGGGGCTGCCTAAGGGTCGCCCGTGCTTGACTAACACGTCTGCTAATATTTTGACATCGCTGCCCAATTCCCGGCGGTAGCGCAGTAGCTGGTGAGCTTGGCCTTCAATTAAGCCCTGGTCTGTAGCCATGATGCCGTTGAGGACGTTGACACGGATGAATTGAGCACCACTGCAGGAGGCGATGGCGATCGCGCTGTGGGCGTCGTTTCGCAGCACGTTAACGCCGATCGGCAACGTCACGAGATTTGTTAGCCTCTCGACTACCAGAGTCATGGCACTTACCACAGCCGGGTCTACGCTGTCTTTGGCAAAAGGAGCGTCGAAAAAGTTCTCGACTATGATACCGTTTGCGCCACCAGAAGCCAGCGCTGTAGCCTCTTGCTCGGCTCTTCCGATAATAGCTTTGAGGTTTCCGCCCCAGCGGGGAGAAGTTGGCAAAGGCTGTAAATGTACGACACCGATTATGGGATTCGGCGTTTTGAATATTTGTTTTAAGTCCACGGATTTTCCTGAAACCACCAAGTTCACTGACGGCTGACGGCGGATTTTGACGGTATATTCTAGAATTCTATATCCACGGGGGCGATTCGGTTGAGTTAATCGGGCGGCCAAGTGCCTCAAACCCCTAAGCTATAACATTTTAGATTTTAGATTTTAGATTTTAGATTTTCCAAGGGCGACCTACTGATTTCACTCAAAGACGGATACTTGCTTCAAGACAGGAATCCTGTAAAGCAAAAAAGTTGAGATTTTAGGGAGATATCCCAGATTCATCTGTGGAGTGAATGCTTTAATCTTTAATCTAAAATCGACTGGCCACAATCGGGTTTGAGAGCTTGAGTGCAGTTGCATTCTTTTTTATACCTTGGTGTCGGCAGGGGTTTTTCCTTCTCTATCGAGGTTAAGTGGTGAAAGTTGTTCTCATAATTTTGGCTGTAATCTCCGGATTGTGGGCAGCAATCGAAGTGCTGCTGCGGGTGCTGCTGGGTTTTGGCAATCCCTTGATTTACATTGCCGATACCGAGTGCGGCTATTTGTTGGCGCCCAACCAGAAGGTGCGTCGCTTGGGCAACCGGATTGAGATTAACGAGTATTCGATGCGTACCGGAGCGATCGCCCCTATACCCCCTCCAGAAACTCTGCGTGTCTTGCTGTTGGGAGATTCTGTCGCCAACGGCGGTTGGTGGACACATCAGACCAATACGATCTCGGAAATTATGACTCGGCAGTTGAGACTGCAAGTACAGAATCTGGCGAGCGATTCACAATTAGCTTCAAAAGTCAAGTATTCAGATTTTGAAGTTCTCAACGCCTCAGCCAATTCTTGGGGGCCGAGGAATCAACTTGCTTACGCCAAGCGGTTCGGTGTTTTTGGGGCCAAGGCTTTGGTGTTGCTGCTCAATACGGACGATTTGTTTGCATCCGCTCCCTGTGGGGAGGTTGTGGGCCGCGATCGATCTTACCCGGATCGCAAACCCCGATCGGCCACACTAGATTTATTGAGCCGCTACCTGTTACCTGCTGTGCCGGCTCGCCAATTAGCAGCACCCGGAGCCGAAAGCCCAGATGTAGTCGGGTGCAACTTAGAAGCTATTCGCCAAATCCAGAAAATAGCTATATCCGCCAACGTCCGGTTTTTGCTTGCGGTGACTCCCAAGCTGGGCGAATTCGGCGACCTGGGCCCTCGCGACTGGGAAGTCAAGGCTAGAGAGCGTCTCGCCGAACTCGTGGAAACAGAGAAAATTACTTACATAGATTTTCTTCCCATTTTCAATTGTGCGGCGCAACTTCCAACTTTGTATCGAGACAGCATTCACCTGAGCCCTCAAGGAAATCAGCTAGTGAGCAAAACCATCAGTCGTCAAATAGTCGCTCTTTTTTGGCACAAATCGTGATTTCACCCAAAAACGGATACTTGCCCCCGGATTAGATTGTGGAGAGCAAAAAAATTTAAACCTTAGTCCAAGCCCCCAAATTCATCTGTGGAGTCAATCTCTAATCTGCAATCTCAAATCTCAAATCGACAGTTTAATCCCCCAATGGCGATATGGAGTCAATCTCAAATCTAAAATCTACAATCTAGAATCGACAAATCAAGCCCCCAGATCGATCTGTGGAGTCAATCTAAAATCTAAAATCTACAATCTCAAATCGACTGACATCGAATCCGGTTGCATGGGAACAGTTACCGTCTTCAACAAACAACAAACCCAAACTGTAAAAGCACCCGGAAACGACACGATTTGTCTCGATTTAGCTAACTTGCAAAGTAGACTCTAGCTCTTTGGGATACCAAGCTTGACCGTCGAGAGCCATTTGCTCGATCGAACTCGCAAGCCGCAGAGCTTTGAGAGCTTGTTCTCCTCCCACAGAAGGCTGATTTCCACCCCGCACGCAATTAATAAAATGCTCCAACTCTGCGTGGAGCGGTTCAATATTGCTGGTGTAAACTTTCTCGATCAACCCATCTTGACGGTAAAGCACCTGACCGTAATCCGTCACGTAGTTGGCGGTTGTTTGTCGGTGGATCAAGATTTCGTTGTTGAGAAAATCTGCCTCGGTCAGAGAATTTTTGCAGTGAGCCACGATTGAACGGAGTTTGCGGTGCGTCACCTTACTAGCAGTCAAGGTGGCGACAATGCCGTTAGCAAAGTTCAGCGTCGCTGTCACGTAGTCTAAATAACCTGAATCTGAGGCTCTGCTGCCGCTGGCCGTCAGCTTCACCACTTGGGAATCTGCCAATTCCAGGAGCAAGTCAATGTCGTGGATCATTAAATCCAAAACTACCGATACGTCGTTAGCCCGCTGGGAATAAGGACTCATCCGGTGAGCTTCCAATGCCAGTAACTCTTCAGTTTTCAGCACTTTGCCGAGTTCCTGAAAAGCTGGATTGAAGCGCTCGATGTGACCCACTTGTAAAATCCGGTGGGCCTCAGCAGCCGCGTTGACCAAAGATTCGGCTTCGGCAATGCTAGCCGCGATCGGCTTTTCAATTAAAACGTGAACTCCCGCTTGGAGACAAGACATCCCCACAGCGTGGTGCAGGCGAGTTGGAACGGCGACGCAAACTGCATCTACGTGGGCGAGCAAATCCCGGTAGTCTTCAAAGAAGCGAACCCGGTATTTGCTTGCTACATCTATTCCCCGCTCTACATTTATGTCTGCAACACCCACGAGTTCGATATCTTTTAGCAAGCTCAGAACTCGTGTGTGGTGCTGGCCCATATTGCCAACCCCAATCACCCCAATGCGGAGGGGTTCAGGTTGACTTCGCTGGGCGAAAACGTTTGCGTATCCCAATGACATCCTATCTAGCACTCCTGGATTCTCCTCCACCACCACAGGAATCAAGCCCCTTGGCTTCCCTCAGCTACTCACAGCCATCCAGATAGTACCACAGTCAAACTATTTGTGAAGAATTTCTAAGTTCAGTTTTAGGATTACAGCGTCAGGCAATTAAACAGAAGCTACTCATACACAAGGGCAGAATACCGGGTAAAATTTGTGGAAATTACGTATTGACAAAATTTATTAAGCATGCATTACAGCGGGGCGATCGTCTGCAGCATCGCAACAAAACAAACCCGTCGGAATATTTTTGGGGGATTATCAAACATTTTTCTGGTTTAGGCCCAAAAGCAATAGTGAAAATCATATAGTCATTTCAAAT
The DNA here is from genome assembly GCF_013179805.1 of Microcoleus asticus IPMA8. Lineage (GTDB taxonomy): Bacteria > Cyanobacteriota > Cyanobacteriia > Cyanobacteriales > Microcoleaceae > Microcoleus > Microcoleus asticus. Next base: position 8,259 of record NZ_SRRZ01000192.1, read on the forward strand.
AAGTATGAGACACTAGACTGCACAATAAGCACGAATAATTTCATCAAGAGATGTGCCAGGAGACGCATACATTTT
>NZ_SRRZ01000193.1 GCF_013179805.1 Microcoleus asticus IPMA8
ACTCCTGACATTTTTTTGACCTCTATTTGGCTAGTCAATTGCAAAATGCACTTCTACTAACTGTAGCACTATTTTATGAAATTGGTATTAGTGCTGTAGTCCCCAGCCCCACCGTAATAGTTGTGGGTGTTACTGCTGAAATTGCGATTGTTACTGCTGTAATTGCGCGGATAACGGCGGTGGCGGGAACGAGATATCCGAGAAAATAAGCTGCGAAATATCCTGAAGATAATGAAGCAAGGTATAAATCCTATGGATGCTATGAATAACAACCCAAGTAAGCCATAGATTAAATTCGATGAATCTTCACCTGTGGATGTACTATTGCTAATCACTGGCGATTGGCTAGGTATTGATGACGGTTTCACCCCTTGAGATGGTACCATTGGAGCCAAAGGTAGCGTGGTTTGAGATTGAGCATTTACCGTCGGAGTTTGTAAAACATTTACTAACGCCTGTGTCCCGGCTAAGGTACCCCCGTCAAAGTCCTGCTGTTTAAATCTGGGCGTAATTTCTGTTTTAATAATTCCCACTACCTTCGCATCCGGCAAAATGCTTTGAATGCCAGAACCTGTTTCAATTTGAACGCGGCGTTCCCCGGACGAAATCAACAATAAAGCTCCGTTATTTTTACCTCTCTTGCCTATACCCCAAAAGTTAAATAATGCTGTAGCAAATGCTTTTGGTGTCGCCGATGGTTTAGTATCAAGCACTGTAACAACAGCTATTTCTGAGCCGTTTTTCGCCTCTAAATCCGAAATCATTTGATTTAGCTGAGTTTCGGTGCTGTCGCTGAGAATGTTTGCGTTGTCCGTTACCCAAGTATTATTTAATTGGCGGGGATTCGGTACTTATTGTAGTGTTATAGCTTGGCTCGTTAGGGGAAATGCAATTGCCGAAAAGCACAGCAAACTGCTCCAGATTATTTGTTTATTGCTAAATTGTAACTGCATCGCTTCAGTCTCCTGAATAACTGCTAATCTGAAATTGACATCTATCTGTCCGCCTAATTACAATTAAATAGCCAGCTCCCTGTCATGTCAATTCATATTATTCAGAAGTTGAGTTCATAAAAATCATAATTTTAGGTGCGCCATAAGCACTTTACATTTATAGCCCTGGACGCACGGGTGGCGAGAAACCGGGTTTTTAACCACAATAATTTAGGACTTACGCAACTCGCAAATTAAACAAAGGTATGTAGTTGCGCTGGTGCGCTCTTTCCTAAGCTAAGAGCGCACCAGCGCAACTACATACCTAAAATTTAACCCCTAGTTGTGACAGTTGGCCTTAGTCCTATAATTGCTGAAAACCGTCAATATCAGTTCAAAACCCCGGTTTATTCGTGGGCGAGTGGGAAGGAATTTAGATATTTTTAAGGAGAGGGAACTGGTGGCAGAAAATTGCTGCTGCCTTTATAACCGGATAAAATAGCAAGTTTTTCCAAAGATTGCCTGCCCGTGTAATATTTCCCTCGAATTTCCCAAGTGGGATAAGCTTTAATATTGGCAGCTTTGCACAAATCCGGTTGAGCATCTTTCCCTCTGGGATCGCACTCAATGTAAGTAATGGCGGTAAATGCTTCTTTGCCGAAAAGTTCTTGTTGCGTGTGACAGTGAGGACACCAGTAAGCACCGTACATTCTAGCTTTGATGGTCTGCAAATGGGTTGCTAAACCTATTTGATCGGGTACGGATTCGCTGCGAATAGGTGGTGCTTCTTGTTCGGTAACAGGCGGTGCGAAAGGGGGAGGAGGAGGGAGGGTTTGTGCTAATTTAGGAGTGGATTTGTTGCTGAAACTGAACTGTGCAATTCCTCCGTCTGCTTTGGTACTGACGAAAATCCCCAAAGTCAGGAAAATGCCGATCGCACAAAAGTTGAATTTACTTAGTCTCATCTTGGATTTTATCTTGGATTTACTAGGATTTCGCGAGCTTGATTCATTGCCTCTACAGCATTGTTTACCACAAAGATGTTAATTTGTGCTAAACCTTTAAAAAAAAGTTGACTTTCGGCGCTGTGATTTAACAATATAACTTGTTTGTTAGCTTTCAGAGCGAGGGCGATTTCCGAAGCAGTGCCCGTGCCCGTACCGCAGGCAATTATTACATCTGAAGAAAGAATGTTAATGTTATTTCTGGCGTTTCCCATATCGGTGACAATAGCAATATCTACAGCTTCAGAAATGCCGCGAGTGTCATTTCCCGGAAGGATGCCGACTGTTAAACCTTTAGCTGATTTTGCTCCTTTGTTGGCGGCATCCATGACGCCGACATTTCTGCCGCCAGTTAGCAATATCCATCCTGCTTCGGCGATGAGTTGTCCGAGTTGATAGGCGTTTTCTAAGTCGGTGGATGTGGCACTTTCGCCCGGGCCCATGATGCCGATGATGATTTTTTTCATAGTTTTGGGGTGAAGAAGTAGATCATCGCCAAAAAACAATAACCTCCACTCATAAATAGTAGGGGCAGGTTTAGTTACGGTCTATAATAGGAGCCAGTTTCCTGCTGCTGCAAAACCCGCCCTCCCCATGTTACATTTATTTGTAGCACTTACTCCGAGTGCTATTTTGTCAATAAGAAAGTGAGATATAACATGAGTATCGCCCAAAACCCTGAAACAAAGCTGATGGAAAAAATCCGCAGTTTACCGCCAGATAAAATCACGGTATTAGAAGATTTTATCGACTTCCTATTAACGCGAAGTGAATATCGTCTGCTTGTTTATGCTGCGACTAAACTCTCAGAAGCAGCTTTTGCTAAAATTTGGGATAACCCAGAGGACGCGGAGTATGACGAGTTATAATTTTGGTGATGTAATTTTAGTTCCGTTTCCTTTTACAGATCAAACTACCAATAAAAAAGTCCAGTAGTTGTGATTAGTTCTGACGTTTATAATGCAGAATATGCCGATCGCATTCTTATGGGTATAACAAGTCAAGTTAGCAGTAGTCCGAAACGGGGAATAGCCGTAATCAATGCGATTAAGAACCCGGCAATCAACAGAATTCGGTCAATTTTTTGTCCTGTCATATATTTTTTTTACATGAGATGTTTTAGATCGATCCAGTTTAGAGTGCCGTACTTGGGACGGGAGTGGGCTGCTGGTTTGGTTGTGTCCTCACAAATTGAGCAATAAAAATCCCAGCAACCCCCACAATTCCTAAGCAAACTAAACCTATTAACAATTTTTTTATGCGTGGTGAGTTGAGCGAGGGCCAGGGTGGAGGAGGGGAAACAATTGTCGGCAATGTTGACGATGCTACTAGAGGCGCGATCGCACTTAAACCTTCATCTGCTGACTGGTAGCGCTGTTGCCATTGATATCGCACCGTTTTATCTAAAATATCTGCTAATTTGGGGCTGACTGATACTCGTCCCCTCCACACAACTTCTAGGGTATTCGGATTTTTTGGTAACTGGTGAGGAAATACCCCCGTCAGTGCTTGGATAGCCGTCATTCCCACTGCATAGATATCGCTGCACAATTTGGGATGCCCATTTTCTTGTTCGTTGGACATATATCCCTCAGTGCCAATCGGAACTGTCTGCCGTTGCCCTTGAGAATATTTCAGTTGGCTGCCGATTTGTTTGACGGCCCCAAAGTCGATCAAGACAATCCTACCATCGGAATTGCGCCTCATTAAGTTAGAAGGCTGGATATCCCGGTTGATGATATTTTGTTGATGGGCTGATTGCAATACTTCTAAAATATCATCCAACATTGAATAATCTAGAAAAAGCCATCAAATTAGTAGAGGACAAAATCTCCGGGTGCGAAGAAACCATCCTCGACTTATTGGGCGGTTTAACTTCCCAAGTTCCAGGCGATATCAATTATTATATAGGCGCCGCAGAAGGTATCCGAGGCGATGTTTCTCAACTTTTAGAAATTTTTCCACCCAACAGCCTCAGTCACCGTAGAGTACCCCAGAGCATTCAAACCTGTTGAAATCGAAAAATCAATGACTGACCCACCTTACAAGTTGATTTAACTTCTGTCACCCACCTAGGCGCAGTCTAAAAAATATCCCCAACAATCATCCCCGCCAATATGACAAACCCCACCCAAACATTTTGGTGAAAGATTTGACCGTAAACCAGCTTAGGAATATCCGCATTCCGCAGTTGACTGTATTGCAAAAACCACAAAATTGCCGCCGCAATAATTGCCATCCAAAAACCAATATGCAAGTGCAGATTAATTCCCATTGCCGTCAATAAACCGACAGCCCCAACAAAGAAAAAACCCACAGCATTAGCTGCATAATTTCCAAAAAAAATAGCGCTGGAATTCACCCCCAAACGCAAATCGTCTTCGCGATCGCTCATCGCATAAACTGTATCAAATCCTAACGTCCAACACACGACTGCACCCCACAGCAACCAAGTCGCTGATTCTAGTTTCCCAACGGCAGCGCTCCAACTAATTAAAACTGCAAATCCCCAGGCAATTGATAACACTAATTGCGGCACTGGAAAGAATCTTTTTGCTAGGGGATAGCAGATAATTACTGGTACGGCGGCGACGCACAACCAGAAACTTAAAGGATTGAGATAAAAAGCGAGAATTGCCGCGCAAGCAAAGGAAATTAATGCAACTCCTATTCCAGTTTGCACGGTGAGGGCGCGGGATGCTAGGGGGCGCGATCGCGTTCTTTCTACTTCGGGATCGATATCGCGATCCCACAAGTCGTTGATGACGCATCCAGCCGCACTCGTGGCTAAGGTACCCAACACAATCACCCCCACCAATGCTGCGGGAGGCTTCCCATCTGCTGCTAAAAAGACGGCCCAGAGGGCTGGAATCATTAAAATTAGCCTTCCTGCTGGTTTGTCCCATCTCAAAAGCCTCACGACGGTTAGTAATGTGGATTCGGGTTGGCGATCGGGCTCTTTAAGCATTTCAATTCTAGATTTGATATTTTTAACTCTCGATCTTATCAAATTTTAGGCACAATGACTTACTATCTCTGCTGGCGATGGCATTTCTGCTGGAATTTCTCAAAGGTGAAAGTCTTGACCAGTCAGCATTTCCCGTTTTTTGCTAATTTAATAGAATGCCTAACTGGATTCGTGAAATAATCATAAATATCTGTCAACCCCGAGACACTCCAATGGTTAATTTACTTGCTTCGGCGGAGTCAAATCGCATTATTGCTGCTATTGATATGGGTACTAACTCGTTTCACATGGTGGTGGCACGGATCGATCCGAAATTGCCCGCGTTTACGATTATTGCTAGAGAAAAAGATACGGTTCGGTTGGGCGATTGCGATGCTAAGACAGGGTGCTTAAAGTCCGAAGTTATGGAAAGGGCGATCGCCACTCTGCGCCGCTTTCAAGATATTGCTAAAACTTTTAATGCTGAACAAATTATCGCTGTTGCTACGAGTGCGGTTCGCGAAGCCCCTAACGGGCGGGATTTTCTCAAACAAGTTGCTGAAGAATTAGACCTGAATGTGAGTTTAATTTCCGGTCAGGAAGAAGCGCGGAGAATTTATCTCGGCGTTCTTTCCGGTATGGAGTTTAACAATCAGTCGCAGGTGATTATTGATATTGGGGGCGGTTCTACAGAGTTGATTTTAGGAGACAGTTCTGAGCCTCGCTGTCTCACCAGTACAAAAATTGGTGCTGTTCGCTTAACAGGACAATTTGTCAAAAGTGACCCGATTAGCAGGGAGGAGTTTGCTTATTTGCAAGCTTATATTCGGATTTCCCTGGAAAGACCGATCGACGAATTGCGATCTCAATTCAATGCTGGCGAAACTTTGCGCTTGATTGGCACTGCTGGAACCATCGAAACTCTGGCGGCAATTAACGCTCGCGAAAAGTTGGGAACAGTGCCGAGTCCCCTAGCGGGATATCAGTTAAGTTTAAAAGATTTGCGCGATTTAGTCAATCGCTTTCGCAAACTTTCTTACTCGGAAAGGTTGGCAATTCCGGGAATGTCAGATAAGCGGGCGGAAATTATTCTGGCCGGGGCTTTGATTTTGCAGGAAGCGATGACACTATTAGGGATGGAATCGCTGACTGTTTGCGATCGCTCTCTCAGAGAAGGCGTAATTGTTGACTGGATGCTGGCGCACGGTTTAATTGAAAACCGGTTGCGCTATCAAGGTTCAATCCGCCAGCGCAGCACTCTGCACATGGCTAACAAATATCAAGTCAATTTAGAACAAAGCGAAAGAACCGCAGCATTTGCGCTCAATTTCTTCGACCAAACTCAAGGAATTCTGCACAATTGGGGAACCGAAGAACGGGAGTTGCTGTGGGCGGCCGCGATTCTGCACAACTGCGGTTTGTACGTCAGTCATTCGGCGCACCACAAGCATTCTTACTATTTAATTCGCAATGGTGAGTTATTAGGATACACTGAAACAGAGATTGAAGTCATTGCTAATTTAGCTCGCTATCACCGAAAAAACCCTCCCAAAAAGAAGCACGAAAATTTTTTGATTATTCCCAAAAAATACCGGGAAGTAGTTAGTAAGTTGCATCCTTTTCTGCGGTTGGCTGTGGCTTTGGACAGGCGGCAGATTGGCGCAATTTCGGATTTTAAATGCGAACACCGCCCAGAAGTTCGAGAGTTTCATTTGCGGCTGCAACCGCTCAATCCAGAAGACGATTGCGCTCTGGAGCTGTGGAGTTTGGATTATAAAAAGCCGTCTTTTGAGGATGAGTACAATCTCAAATTAGTGGCAACTTTGGAGCCGACTCTGGTTCCCGTTTAAATACAAGGCAGAGCCTGGAAACGAGAAACTGTAGGGTGCTGTGCCAGAGAGATTCAAGGTGGTGAAGAAGACCCTCAAATGCTTGAAATCTCTCTGGCTGCGCTCGTTAAATCTTTTTCTTTTAACAGGCGATCGGCAATAAATTAGATTTATTGCCGATCGCCTGCCGGTAGGATGAGGTAAAGCCGCTCGATCGCACCAATACCCTAGAAGGGCAGTGCGCACCTACAAGCTACGAAATTGCAGCGTTTGAGGGACTTCTATACCAGGCTCGGTATTCACCAAGACGCGGGCAGATTATGCAGTGCTTACCCGAAGATGGTAAAATCATTCACATCGATTGCACTAGCTTGCACTCCGTTCAAAGCAGCCAATAGTTGACCATTCTGACCAATCCTGATGAAAGCTGTATTAGCGTTTTGGGTAATACTAAGTTGAGCAAAAGTTAGACCGCCCGCTAACACCAGCAAATCTTCACCTTGTGTGAAATCAGTAATTAGATCGCTGCCTTCACCTGCTGTTAAAACAAAGCGATCGCGCCCAATGTCGCCGCTGAGAATATCATTGCCCAAACCCCCAATCAGACAATCGTCGCCTTTACCGCCATAGAGAGTATCGTTGCCCTCCTCGCCGCATAGCTTGTCACTACCGCCGTTGCCAAACATCAAATCATTGCCAGCACCGCCGCACAGGGAATCTGGCTCGCCGTTAAAGCCGATCGGCCTGTCTCCGAAAATAGTATCGTCCCCGTCGCCGCCGCAAATGCTATCACTGCCGCGATCGCCCAACAGCAGATCGTTGCCAGTACCCCCCACCACAACGTCATTGCCCTTGCCGCCGTAAACCGTATCATTGCCCTCGCCGCCGCTTAGAGTATCCGCAGCATCTCCCCCGTTCAAGAAGTCGTTGCCCGCACCGCCAAAGAGCAAATCGCGTCCAGTCGAGTCAGGGTTAAACGGGTCAAAACTGCCTGCAAACAAGCAGTCGTTACCCTGAGCCCCAACTAGAGTGTCATTGCCCTTGTCGCCCCAAATCAAGTCATCGTCTTTGCCGCCGATGGCCACATCATCGCCCTTACCCCCGAAAATGCGATCGTCGCCGCCGGCGCCGTTGAGGTAATCATTGCCAGCGCCCCCAAACAGCAAGTCTTTGTCTGCATTGGGGCCAAGGGGGATATTGCTGGGCAGTCCCCCGTAAATATTGTCGTTGCCTTTTTGGCCCAGCAGAATGTCGTCGCCGTTGAAACCCCTGATAACGTCGTTGAGATTGCTGCCGATGAGGAAGTCGTCGCCGTCAGTGCCATTGAAAGTGCGCTCGACTGAATTCGGGCCCGGAATCGAACCGATCGCGGGTAGGGTAATCTGTTCGCAAATGCAATCAGTATCCCCGCCGCGAACGCTGTCAGAGTCAACAGGAGTTCCCGTCGGAGTCGGAGTTCCCGTGGGAGTCGGAGTTGGAGTTTCCGTGGGAGTCGGAGTCGGAGTGGGCGTGGGAGGCGGAGGGCGCGTGCGCGAGGCTGCGGGAGAGAG
>NZ_SRRZ01000194.1 GCF_013179805.1 Microcoleus asticus IPMA8
AAACTACAGTACACAACGTATTAAATTTAAGTCCCGTCACCCTACTTAATGTTTTGTTACATACTTGTAAATTTCCCCGCCGACCTACTTACGCTAATTCGCGGGTTTCTTTAACGGCAGATTGACTCGATTGAGCTACATAGATACCGCATAAAATCACGACAAACGCCATCAAGTCAAAGAAACCCAAGCGTTCAGAAAAAATTACCCAAGCCAAGATTGAGGCAAGGACTGGCTCGAAAAGCAGCGTGACGGCGACGAACCCTGACGACAGCCTGCTGAGGCTGTAAGCCAAAAGTCCTTGACCCAACACTTGGCACAAGATGGCTTGCAAAATTACGAAAAACCACCCCATCCAGGAATGGGGAAACAATGTTTCTTCGGCGAGTGCGAGGACGGGAAACGCAAACATAGTCGTGAAGGCGCAGCGCCACAGCAATAAGGTTGCCGTGGTAAATCGTTCTCGCAGCAGTTCTAGCAGTATCAGATACGCAGCAAAACAAATCCCCGATAGCAAGGCGACGGCATTGCCTTGTACTTGGTTGGTGGCGAACTGCACGTCATCCAATCCCATAGCGATCGCTCCCGCCACTGCCAGGACCATGCCAATGATGAATCTGCTATTGTAGCGCCTACCTAATAACAACCACCCCCCCAAACCGACAAAGAGTGGGTTCAAACCACAAAATAACGTAACGTTGGCAACGTTGGTTTGAGTCAGCGACAAAGACCACAGCAGGAAGTAGGTCGCTCCGAAAGTTCCCAATGCTACCAATAGCCCGAATTCTCGTCTCGTAAAAGGCTTCTGTTCTACGGGTTGGCGATCGGATTTTTGGCGGTCAAAAGCCTCAATTCCGCTCAACAAGCCAAAGACGATGGCAGCGATCCAGCCGCGATGGAATGCTACGGCATTTGAACCTATTTCTCGTTCGCACAGTTTGACGAGGATTGGTGCTAAAGATAGCGGGATCAGGCTGGCAAATAATGAAGCAGTTGCGAGCCAAGCAGGTGTTCTGGACGACGGTTGCTGTGCTAATTCCTGTTTGGCTGTCATACTTTTTAGCAAATGTGTTGACATCGAGTTGTGCTGATTTTTTGAGCCAAGTCTTTTTCACTTGCTTACCGTTGAAACAAACAGTAATGGTGACTAACCGCTCTCTAGCCGATTTTGTGGGAGACGAACAACAGCTTGGCTAGATACGGCTAGGTATAGACCGATGAGAACTAGGGCAAAACCTACCCAATTCGAGAAACTTAACTTTTCCCAAAATATTGCCCAAGCCAAAATGCTGCTAAATACTGGCTCTAACAAATGTACTAAGGAGACAACCACTGAGGACAAGCCACCAACGCTATAGGTTAAAAGTCCTTGACCTAAAACTTGGCAGACGAGGGCGAAAAAAATGACGAACAGCCATCCATTCAGTGAAGAAGGAAAAACCCGCTCTTGAGCGAACACAAGCATCGGCAAGATGGATAGGGTAGCGATCGCACAAACCCACAACTGAATTGTGATGGGGTCAAATTTGGTTCTCAGTTGTTCTACCACCAGCAGATATGCACCCATGAAAACCGCAGAAAGGATGGCAGCTATGCCTCCTGTTACCTCACCAGCAGCCATTTGTATTTGCTCGATTTCAATGGCGATCGCTCCCCCAATGGCGACGACCATCCCAATCAGAAATTGGCGGTTAAAGCCTTGACCGAATAACAACCACGCTCCTAAGCTGGTAAAGATCGGGGTGAGATTATGTAGGATTGTCGAGATAGCGACGCTGGTTTGAGTCAGCGACCAAGCTACAAAGGCTAAGGTGGCAGCAAAAAAAGTCCCAGCACCCAGCAATAGCAAAAGCTCCTGACTGGTGTATGAATGCTGTTGAACGGGTTTGTCACCAGAAAGTCTCTGACGTATCGCCTTGTATCCTTGCCACAGCCCGAAGACGACACTACCTAGCCAAAAGCGATTAAATATTGTAGCATTGGGACTTAGTTCAGATTCACTCCATCTAATGAAGATAGAGCCAAAAGATAGGGCGACTACACCGACAAATAATGAGGCGATCGCCATCGTCGTTTTATTGGATTCATTCATTAGGGGTGAAACAACTATAAAACAGAAAAAGTTATGATTGGCTGTGAAGCAACTGTGCTTCGTGGCGATCGAGAAGTCTTCTCTAGCAAATCCAGGAGCTAAATGCTGGTTTTAGTTTTTTTACATTTCTATTTTTGAAAGATCGTCCCTTTCATTAATTAACACCTATCTAATACTATGTCAAGCACTATTTTTTACATACTTTACGGATCTGTGGAGCCGGTTTCCAAATGACGACGATCGGCTGTTCTACGTTTCTGTTAGCTATTTTGCCTGCTCAAGGATGGGGTGCATTTTTGCTTAACTTCGGCATTCTTGGTGTTGTCGTTATTGTTCTCTACCTACTGTTTGGTATTTTGCGGAGGGTTTTCCGTCAATTTACCTCCGACCTGGTGTTAGTTGCACTCAACGTCTCACAAACGCCGCTGACACTCATTGTGTTCGCGATCGGTTTCAAGCTGGCATTGCAGACGCTATTTGTCACTCCTACAATTTACATTAGTTGGTTCCAACGAGGCTTGACCGCTTTTCTTGTCCTTGTCGCCGCCTTTTGGGCGGTTCAATTGCTCACCGAGGTTGTGACCTATGCTTTTAGGCAGTATGCCGCACGATCGGAGGCAATGTGGGATGATGTTCTCACTCCGATACTACAAAATGTTCTCCCTTTAATTGTTTACTTAGTGGGTGGACTGCTGTTTCTCCAGGCATTCGGTGTTGACATCCAAGGTTTGTTAGTTGCCATCGGAGGAATCAGTTTTATCTTGGGGTTTGCGCTAAAAGACATTCTGGCAAACTTCTTCAGTGGGTTAGTCTTGCTCATCGATACACCGTTTCGCTTTGGGGATGTGATTGAGCTAGCCAACGGTAGAAGAGGCGTGATCAAACACATTGGGCTGCGATTAACCGAACTGTATCTCATTGACACGCACTCACAGATTTACATCCCCAATGCCGCGTTTGAAGGGCAGGAAATTATTAACCTCAGCCGTCCGACCAATCATTACTACTACACGATCTCCATTCCCATCAAAGCAGATGTTGCCCCGGCTCTAGCCATCTCAATGATGGAAAAAGTCGTGCTGGCGCACCCGGATACTATGGGCGAAATACACAAGAAGTTAGAATTAGTTGACGAGTTTTATGGTTGCTCTATACCTGGGGTAAAAGCGCAACAGAAGCGAGAGGCGGGACGGCAACGCTTGTTAGCTGAGTCTGAGGTGAATACTGTACTAGCTGAGATTGAAATGGGTTTGGCGCACCTAGCCGATCTGATCTCCCAATTAGAAAGGGGTGGATTAGATGTAGAGGAGCGGCGAACAGTGCAAGCATACTATCTGGAACTTTGTCAAAAGATTGGACTGGAATCAAAAAAGTCCGATCGACATGACCGTCGCAGACGCTTGCTCAGTGAAGCTACGGGAACAGTATCCGAGAGTACGTTGATTGGGCTGATACGCCGTTGGTACCTGTACTGGTTGAAAGACCCTGACCTATTTCAAGAAGACCAGCAAACGTTGAAACAAGAGTGGGAACAGAAAATTGATTTGTTGAAGATCAAAGTCAACAAGCTGTTCTGGGCAATTAGTAATCCCAAAGGGTTAGACACGCGATTAGACGATTTGGTAGAACGCTTTCGCGAATGGTTGCGAGAAAACTTCAAGAGTTCACGCAATGAATGGCAAGACCCCAAAATCTGGATCAATGACCTGAAGGGAGATTACACGCGAGACACGCTGGTGCGGTTCTATGTCGATGACATCAAGTTGGAACATTGTGAACGGGGACAGCGGATTCTCAGTGAAATGCGGCGTGAGCTCGTCTGGCATTTGCGTCAGTCATATTTGTCTAATTGATTGTGAGAATGTCGGTCAATATTCTCAAGGCAGCTTCACGCTAGGTAGGGGTGAGAGCAACATTGCAGAAGCTGTTAAACCTTCGCGATCGCAAACGTATTAAGGAGGCTTGCACGATCGCCGAAGAATACATCAAGGATTTGGAATCGGCTCTCATCAGCGGCAAATTCCTTCACGAGACATACCGTTTTGACCTTACGCTGGTTGATAAAGCTCCATACTTTTCGCCGGAGGAGGAGTTTGCCTGCAGCACCGTATTCGTGGAACTTGCATAAAAATCACATTCTTTGCCTCACCTGACACAATCGGTTTAAACTGACATCTTGCATCATTGTCAATAAGTCTTTCCAGGATGGGCATCCTGCCGCCCCACAAGAAAATTCATCTTTTGTGGAACAGGCCGGAAAGCCAGTTCTTGAGATTGGTGCAAGATGTGAATTTAAGTAGACCTCTGGTCGCATTCTCCACACTCCCCTTCTCTTGTAAGATGATGTTAGCGAATCAGGGGTCATATCAAATCCGGCTAATTGCACTGACTTCCCTGATACCTCATGCGCCATGCCTCATATCCCCTGCCCACTTCCTTGTGTGGCTGATTAACCGGATTTGATATTATCAGACCCCGGACGGCTTCCATTTTCTCGTTTCTCGTTCCCAGACTCAGCCATATTTTAATTACTTAATTTTTATAAGTATGGTAAAATTCGACGAACATAAACTCAAAACATAAGTTGATAAATCAACAAAGGATAAGTGATAAATTTGACAAGCAAAATGAAAAAATTCTCTCAAAATCAAGCTTGGTAATCAAAGCCGGGTAAAAGACTTTCTCCTCACGGATCAATTTGTATCAAAAATTTTATCCCAGGTATCCCAAGAGCCGGATATAATGTCAATCTATCGTGATTTGTTTTCATCGGAAGGTAGCGAACTTTATCTCAAGCCAATATCGCTTTACTTTCCCCCAGAACAGATTAGCAAGCTGACTTTTGCTGTTGTGTATTAGCTGCACAAAACCGTAATGAATTGTGTATTGGGGTAATAATTAGTGCCAGAACCCAAGATAAAAATCAAAGCTTTGGTATTGATTTAATACCGAGTTTGGATAAGCAGTTAAATCTCAGTTTAGATGATGGACTGATTACTTTAGCTGAGGATGAAACTTGATGGCATGATCGATGTACAATGTACAATAGTTGCAAGAATACGGATCGATGAACTTTGGTCTGAGAGGGGGTATATAAAGTTAATCTAAATTATTTCCTAACTTAGAAAATAGCTTGTTGAGTATACAGACTTTGTGCAGTTACTGTGAGTACAAGCTTAAGTTTTCTAACGACAGAAGGAGATAAATTATGAGCATACAATCTATCAAAGTTCAACAATATACAACCACCACAGCCCACTGGCGACTAACTCCTGGCTACTTGCACGAAGGCAGATCTAATTTTGAATCGGCGCATATTTTGTTAGGTCGTTTTTTAGCCGATAGAACTTCAGAAGACCCGCTTTTGGAAAAAGAACTATTTGCCAGCGACGGCATTTTTGAGTGGGGACACGCCAAGCCTTTAGAAAAAGTGATTAATTCACAGTCCGACTTGGAGTTTCTACTGTTGCATCCCAATTTGTTGCGCAACTGTATTACTATTATCGAACCTTGGGAACACGTAGGCGTTAACGCTAATGGCGAAGATGTTCGGGCTTCCAAAAATGTCGCCTACATTGCTCAGAAAGTCGCCGATATGGACTCAGTATTACTACCTGTTTGGTCAACAGGAGTCCTCGCTCCAGAAATAGTTGTTCCGGCAATTAACTCTGGTTATGCAGTGGTAGTCGAAGGTGGCCATCCATCGACATACGATGCCTCTACCTGGACAAGTCCGGCCTGTCCGCGAGAGGATATGTTTGCATTAGTGGAAAAATTATTGATCTCGCGATCGCCCACTAGTGCCCCGGCAATATTTATCTGTGTAGGACACCAGTTAGCTGCTGAATGTCACATCCGACTCATCCGGCGTGCAGTCAAACAAGTCCTCAATATGACATCTTTAGAACGCGATAAGGAGAGCAAAGCACTCAGATCGTTGCAAGAAGTCTGCCAGCGCATCGAAGCAATGGGCAAGACACTCGAAGTCAAAAAGCGTGATGGACGAGTTGTTGCTACAGGCTGGAATGACGAGCATTTTGCCGTGACGCGCAATGAATTAAAAGAAGTAGGCGATCGTGTGTTGTTGCCTTATCAGTCTCCCGACGGCGATGCTTTAGGTATTCCTTGGGAAATTATTCATGCTCATGATGTCACAGCCGACAGCCATGAAGGCGTGATTGACACAACAATTCAATATGAGGCAAGAGTGTCAATTTCGATGTTTCATTCCGATGAAGTCAACGAAGAAGCAATATTGTTTGCCAACTGGGCTTTCCGCAGTATTCATGACGCTATTGTTCCCTATCGGCACATCATAGCTGGTAGCTCTCTGAGTTGGCTAATACAACTGCCCGACGCCATTGAAATTCTTTGTTCAACAGCAGAGGAAGATGGTGAAATAGTTACCGAATGTTCGGCAACCTGCATTAATTACAAAGACTTTGAAACTAAGAAAATTAGACGATCGTTTACTTGCCAATTTCATCCAGAACTGCTCTCGGATTTGCGTGCGATCGGTAACAGTAAAGCTCCCTCTTATTCAACATTAAAAAATGATGATGGTGTCCGCTTATTTGTCCGACTCCTATATGCGGGAATGCAAGAGTAATGCTATTAGCTTGCGCCACCCCAATGGTGGCGCAGGTACTACTTTGAGAAGTGAAGATGACAATTGAACTGAAACCATCACAGCAACAGATAGAGCAGACACCAGGTGCGATCGCGCAGCGACTCCAAGGTAGTATCGGACTAACTTCATTATTTCTGGCGATCCTTGCCTTATCCTTTGCCGCCATCTTCATCAGATTGAGCGAACGGGAACTGGGTCCGGTTGCGACCGTATTCAATCGCTTCTGGGTAGCCACTATCATTTTAGGATTAGGGAAGGTGTTCGAGACCTTTAGGGAAAGACACTCCCACGACTCCCTGCTCGAAAAGGAGCATTACACAGTCAGCGATGTAGTCTTGTTGCTAGTAATGAGTTGTTTTTTCTCAGGCACATTAATAACCTGGGCTTGGTCACTCACCCAGACAAGTGTGGCTAACTCTAATCTGCTGCATAACGTAACCCCGCTGTTCACGACTCTGATGGGATGGCTGTTTCTCAGTCAATGTTTTGAGGGCAGATTCCTCATTGGCATGGTAATCGCCATCAGCGGATCAATCTTAATTGGACTGGGCGATTTGCAGGTAGCGAGTGATAACTTTACAGGTGACTCGCTTGCCCTACTATCTGCTGTCTTTTCTGCAGCCAATCTGCTAACTGTAGAAAAACTTCGAGCCAAGTTTTCAGCAACAACCATACTTTTGTGGTGTTCCTGCTGCGGGGCACTGTTAACTTTCCCCATCGTTCTGCTAACGGAAGATGTGCTTTTTCCCTATTCCTGGGCTGGCTGGTTAACAATAATTGCCCAAGCCTTGGTCTGCCAAGTTTTGGGTCAAAGTCTTCAGGCTTATAACCTCAAAGGATTTTCTTCTGGGTTCGTTGCCGTGTTCTTGCTGCTCGATCCGGTGATTACTGCTATACTTGCTTGGATAATCTTTTCAGAACAGTTAAGTCCTCTGAACTGGTTAGCTTTTTCTATAGTTTTGGCAGGCATATACATCGCCAAGCCTAGTCAAGGAGCCGAAAAAGTTACCCCTTTTGGAAATTAAAAGTCAAAAAATATTTCTTCTGTGTTTAAGTAATGGAGGTTTTTAGTCAGGGTAAGCTCATCTAATTTGGTATAAATTGTACTTGATAATGAGTCAAATAAGTGAGATGACAGCAATGCCACCCCATAAAATATTTAGGAATACACTTTATGTCTCAGGGTTTTGAGAGCAAATCTACCTCTGCCAAAAAAAGCTCTCTTCCTCAACTACCGCTTCGGGAAGTAGCAGAGATTCAAGATATTCAACGCCCGTTTAGTCGCACATTTTGCAGATATTAAAGACCCCAGAGTCGAGCGAACTAAGAAACATCAACTCACCGATATGCTAGCGATCGCAATTTTTGCTATCATCGCCGGAGCGCAAGGGTGGGAAGACATTGAGAATTATGGCATGAGTAAAAAAGGCGTTGCTTAATCAGCAGACATCTCCGAAAACAATCAAAGCCTCTGTGTAGTTAAGCTCCTTGACGTAAATGTAATCATCCTAAATTAGCTAGTGTGCACGATAAAA
>NZ_SRRZ01000195.1 GCF_013179805.1 Microcoleus asticus IPMA8
TGAGAACGTTTCCTCTATGCTTGCTCTTCGCTGTGCTTATCTCAACGGTCAACTTTCAATTTGATGTATGTGCCAAAGTGAGATGCACCCGTTAGGGAGATAAGGGCGATCGCACTTATCGGCCATAATCTATGGAAGCTGAAAAGTTGCAGAATTTGCAACAAGCTTTTCAGACGCTGGCAAGATCCCCACCCCACACTCCACTTAAACTTTTGTGTAACAGGCTTTTGTGGAACGGGCATCTTGCCTGTTCCATATCCCAGGGGGAAATGCAAGTTAAAACGCATTTTATCGATTCATCTGCTTAATTTTCAAAGTGTTTGTCGGTCTATATGCCGCGACAGCCTCAAACTCTGTTTAATTCTGCCAATAATTAGCTCAAACATTTTTTTGCGGGACGGATTCTTGCTGCTGGGCGGCATCCCTAACTCGCAACACATCAAGTTCAAGTCACTTGCACTCATTGCCAACAATTTTTGCCTCACCTCTTCTTCATTACCATTCTTAGCTTGTAAACGCAGTTCTTCATAAACTTCTAGAACATTTCTCGCCGATAAATTAGCAGGTTTATTAACATCAGCACCAGTGGAAATATCCGAAGTTTTTGACTCAGCAGAAAGCCCTCCCCGCTTGACTTGAGTTTCAAGCCTGGTTAATTTTCTAGAAACGTCCCGCAAGATTTCCTTAAGTTCGCCAATTTCCTTAACTAACCCCCCGCTTTCTTGTTCGGAAGCAGCCAAAATTTCTTTTTTAATCATTTCAGATACTCCTCACACTCGCGCCATAGTTTTTCAAATTCTCTAACTAATTCTCGCGGCAGTTCTCCCTCATTAATTGCCCGTTTTAGCCCGACGCTTTCGCGAATCGTCGATTCTAAAAATCTAACTTCTATGTTATTATCTTTTGATATCTCATCGCAAAGTCTTTTTACTTCTCTCATGTAAAACTGAACTTCATTTGTCAGCAATCCTCCATAGGTTTTAGCTTTATTCATAAAGACTGCTATCTTAGGAAACGGATAAGGCTCAATCCGTTTCTGAAGCGAGTTTAAAACTAAGCTTAATCCCCTAGAACCAAAATAATCGGGATTGACGGGAATCAATATTAAGTCGCAGCAAGAGAGTACGCTGTAGGTGAGGAGACTGAAGGAAGGCGAACAGTCAAAAAGCATCAAGTCGTATTTGGGGAGATTGGCAGAGTTGGCGATTTTGCCGATGAATCTGCGGATGAAGTCTTTAACACTTTTTCCCTCAAAGCCATCGATATCCAACCAATACAATTCTTCAACTGAAGGAACAAAATGCAACTGTTCGTCAATCTGATAAATGGTGTCGAAACCAACGGGAAATTTAAAGTTTTGTCCGGCTTTTTTAAAGACTTCTAGAGCGTCGTAAATGGTAAGTCTGTGCTTGAGAGATTGTTCGTACCACTTACCAAACTTGTCATCTAAATGACCGGTATTTTCGTTAAGTCCGATCGCCTCTGTGAGCGACATTTGCGGATCTAAGTCTAACATCAAGACTTCTAAGTCGGTTCCTTGGGATATAATATTTCCCAGACTCCAAGTGACGGTGGTCTTTCCGACACCGCCTTTGAAGTTGATTACGGCTATTGATTTAGGACTCATGGCTGGTTTTGCTTGGATTTTGCTCAATTTTTTATTAAAACATAACGATCGCCCAATTAGCGTTTGCTAAGTATTATTACTCGAATAATGGCGATCGCCTTGAGTAGGCGATCGCCAGATTAACAGCGAGTCTCTTTTTAGAAAAGAACGTCAGGAAACTTGAAAACGTGACTAGCAATATTCCGCACCTTTACTAATGGAACAGGTAATCCAGTTACACTGTAGCCTCGATTTGGTACTACTTTCTGCGGGAGTTCTGGCTGTTGCTGCAAAACTAACAACCTGAATTTACCCGGTTCGACGACCAATATCTCCTGTTGAGGAATGAAAAATATCCAGAGATCGGCTTGCGAAGTCAATCCCCAACAGGGACGGTTGCGATCGTCAGAAGCTTCAAAAAATAAGTTTCCAGTTTGCTTGGCTTTTATATCAGTCTTGTACTCAGCAGTTGCAGTTGAACCGTTTGGGCGAATTAGTACGCGGTCAATACCTGCTTTCTGATACTGTGGCAAATCTGAGACATCCTCCATGCGATAGCCATGAATCTGCAACCACTGGTCTACGATCGCCTCTCCTGTCTTTCCTACTTTCTTTTGAGTTTGGAAGTCGTATTCCTGTTTTTGGGAAAGCGGGGGTAGTGGCTGGGAGTATTCGGCTTCGTTGTGCTGATTATTGTTGTACATGATTAATTCCGTCAGCTAAGTTTTGAGTAGTAAATCACTACATCCCTAGCTTCGAGGGTCGGTGTCTGAGATTGTGACCGACTAAACTGTCTGATGTGTCCGACTTTCTGTCTGAGTTTGTGTCTGACTTTCATTCGTTCAGTTACAATAGCCATAAGTGTTGGAGTCAGGCTATGGCGATAAGAGGATTAAAGGCATCTCCAGAAGGCATCAAAAAAGCACACGAAGCTTTAATCACAAATAGTTTAAATAAGAAGGCTTTAGCGCTAGAGGTAGGAATAGTTCGCTCAACTGTTAGTCGTTTTTTTAAACCTGAACCAGTTGAGCGCTTAAATTTTGAAGAGATTTGTAGAAGGCTAGGGCTAGATTGGAGAGATATTATTGCTAATCCGCTCACTGAAACTGAGACAGAGGAAAAAGAACAAAGTAACCCTCATTTTCAAGATGCTCAACCTGAGCAAATTGAGGAAGTGCTGGACAACTTTTGTGACGAGGTTGTGGTCGAGAGAGAGGGTGCGATCGCACTCTCCGAACTCTGCTGAGGATTTCGATGAATTGGGAATAAACAAGGCTAAGGACAAAGATTTTGAGGGAGCAATTGAAAACTTTGATCGAGCTATTAAGCTAAAGCCTAATTATGCAAATGCCTACAATAACCGGGCTCTTTTTCGTGCTGAACTAGGGGACTATCCAGGAGCAATTGAGGATTACAAAGAGGCGATATTGCTCAATCCTGATTGTGCAATATTTCACAACAACCTGGGTATTATTTCTTCTAAATTAGGTGATTATCAAGGAGCGCAGGCCAATCACACCCGAGCAATTAAACTAAACCCTGACTATGCTCAAGCCTACAATGACCGAGGTGTTAATAATGTAGAGATAGGCAATCTGGAAGAAGCGCTTAAAGATTTCACCCAAGCAATTAAACTAAATCCTGATGATGCCCTTGCTTGGAATAATCGAGGTGATGTCTACTTATTGAAATTAGACTATCTGCAAGGAGCGCTTGAAGATTACACCCAGGCAGCTAGGCTGAATCCCAATAATGCTATAACCTTCTATAACCTGGGAGTTATTCACTCTAGGCTGGGGAACAAAGAGAAAGCGCTTGAGGATTATACCCAGGCAATTCAGCTTGAACGAGACTTTGCCCAAGCTTATATAAACCGAGGCATCGTCCACTATGAATTAGGCTATTCCCAAAAAGCAAATGTCGATTTTCACAATGCTAAAAATTTATATCTTGTCCAGGGAAAAGAAGAAAATTACCAAAAGGTACTTAATCTAATAGAAGAACTTCCGCAAGAAGATTGAGAGCGATGGCATTTAGTAAACGGATAAAAAGAGTAATTGCTACCTTCCTTAAAGCTTCAAATTCAGCAGCGGTTGAAACCCCCGCCTCAAAGCTAAATTCCTCTTCATAAGACTGAATGAAGAACTCATTAGTCCTATGCAAGAGGAATTTAGCCCGACGCCAGGGAATTAATTCCCTGGTGGTCTTTCCGCTTAAGTTGACACCAATGGGCACAATGCCAACCCTACAAGTTGTTTTAGCGTTTGACCAACTTCTTAGAAACCTTCCGCAGGCGAATAGATTTTGGCGTTACTTCCACCAATTCATCCTGACCGATGTACTCCAAAGCGCGCTCCAAACTCATATCCACTGGCGCTTGCAATTGCGCCAATTCTTCACCGCCAGATGCGCGGTGGTTTGTCAACTGCTTGGACTTGCAAATATTCAGCTCCATGTCTTCATCTCGGTTGTTTTCTCCGATAATCATCCCTCTGTAAACCTTGGTTCCGGGGGTAATGAAAAATACGCCGCGGTCTTCAGCATTTTTCAGTGAATACTGGGTCGCAGTTCCTTCTTCAAAGGAAATCAATACTCCGTTGCGACGGGCGATAATTTCTCCACCGAGGGGGCGATAGTCGAGGAAGCTGTGATTCATAATTCCAGCGCCGCGAGTCAAGCGCATAAACTCGCCTCGGAATCCAATCAAACCGCGAGCGGGGACTGAAAATTCTATTTGGGTACGGCCGGTGCTGCTGACGTGCATATCTTGCATTTCTGCTTTCCGCTGACCGAGGCGTTCGATGCAGCCGCCGACTGCTTCTTCGGGTACGTCTAACACCAAACATTCAAAGGGTTCGCAGGGACGACCGCCGACTTCGCGGAAGATTACTTGCGGCTGGGATACTTGGAATTCGTATCCTTCGCGACGCATATTTTCGATCAGGATTCCGAGGTGGAGTTCGCCACGGCCGGATACGAGAAATTTGTCGGGAGAGTCGGTTTCTTCGACGCGCAAGGCAACGTTGGTTTGGAGTTCTCGCATCAGTCGATCGCGAATTTGACGCGATGTTACCAAACTTCCTTCTTGACCGCAGAACGGGGAATCGTTCACCGAGAAGGTCATCTGCAAAGTCGGTTCGTCTACTTTGATTAAAGGCAGCGCTTGCGGGTCGTTGGGACAGGTAATTGTTTCGCCAATATAGGCATCGGCAAAACCAGCAACGGCGACAAGATTACCAGCAGAAGATTCTGGGATATCAATCCGCTTCAGGCCTTCAAAGCCCATCAATTTACTAATTTTTGATTTGACAAGCGCGCCGCTTTCGGTGATTAAGACTGCTTGTTGACCGACTCTAATTGTACCGTTGTGGATGCGGCCGATGACGATGCGACCGACGTATTCTGAGTAATCTAAGGTGGTTACTTGCAGTTGCAGCGGCTTGTTGGGGTCGCCTACGGGGGGCGGTACGTGGTCGAGGATTTCTTCAAAGAGGGGCTTCATATCTACCCCTTCGTCTTCGAGGTGTTTTTTGGCGTAACCGCTTAAGCCGGAACCGAAGAGGTAGGGAAATTCGCACTGATCGTCGTCAGCACCTAGTTCTAGGAACAGATCCAAAACTTTATCGACGGCTTTGTGGGGGTCGGCTCGATCGCGATCGATCTTGTTGACAAAGACGATCGGGCGCAGTCCTTTTTCTAGGGCTTTTTTGAGCACGAAGCGGGTTTGCGGCATCGGGCCTTCGTTGGCGTCTACGATCAGCAAACAACCGTCTACCATGCCGAGAACTCGTTCGACTTCACCGCCGAAGTCCGCGTGTCCGGGGGTATCGACGATGTTGATCAGGGTTTCTCCGTACCTGACGGCGGTATTTTTGGAAAGAATTGTGATGCCACGCTCGCGCTCGATATCATTGGAGTCCATAACGCAATCTGGGATTTCTTCCCCTTCGCGGAAGACCCCGGACTGTCTGAGAAGAGCGTCCACAAGGGTGGTTTTGCCGTGATCGACGTGAGCAATGATAGCGACGTTGCGAATGGGAAGACTCATAATGCGTCTGGGACGTTAAACGGATTTAACTAAAGATTTCTTAATAATTGTAGCGCATGAAGTCAAGGGGCGATCGGGCGGGCTGCAAGATTCGAGTTCTCCGTGGCTAGAATCAAGATTATGAAAGCGCAACCGAGGGAAATTAAGTGTTACACCACGCCTGATGGCAGAGTTCCTTTTGATCGGTGATTTTGAGTTGGCCCAAGTGAAGAAGCTTTGATAGGTCGATCGCCCGTATTAAGATGAGGGTGCAAGTACGATCGACCTTATGGAAGTACAACCCAGAGATATTCAGCAGTATCAGATACCTGATGGCAAAATTCCTTTTTCCGAGTGGTTGGAATCTCTCCCTTGACTTTAAAGGCAAAGCCAAGATTGTTAAAAGGCTTGAGCGGGTTAGCGATGGCAATCTGGGAGATTCTCGATCGCTGGGAGAGGGAGTCTGGGAATTTAGGATTGACTTTGGCCCGGGCTACCGCGTCTATTTTGGACAAATAGAAACAACTATAGTTCTTCTGCTGTGTGGCGGAGATAAAAGCACTCAAGAGCAAGATATTAGCACAGCTAAGAAATATTGGAGAGAATACAGGAGCAGAGAAAATGCCTAAAAGCGTACCTTACCATCCGTTAAAAATTAAATCTCTCAAAGACCCCTTATTTGCTGTGGCTTACCTCACAGAGATACTTGAGGAGGAAGAAGGAGATTTGGAATTAGGAATCATGCGAAAAGCACTTCGAGATGTATTTGAGGCTCTGGGCGAACCAAATATGTCTGCTGAAGATGCTAAATTGCATTTGGAAAAATTAGATGTTTTGTTGTCGGGAGAAGGAAGTGCGACAATTTATGCTTTGGCAAGTTGGCTGAATGCTGTGGGATTGAAGTTAACTGTTGCGGTTGATGAAGGGGATAAAGGGGAAGAGGAAGATTCTGTTGGTGGTGCTGAGTTTGCGGAAGTTGGTAATGTTTGATGCGGGTCGATCGAGCTTTAAGCTATTAATTAGAACTTGACGGCGCTCGAATGCCGATCGCTAAAGGAAGTAGCCGATCGCTCTGGAGTATCCTACAATACTGTTAAAAGTTATGCCCGATCACCAGGTATGGCAATGGCTGACATCCGTGCTCTGCTAAAATTGGTGCGGACGTTTGATGTGTCGATCGAAGAATTGTTGGATTTTGTCGAACAGTAACAAATTACACTTAAAATAAACCAGTGCTACCAGCGCCAACCAGTGCGACCTCGCAGGGACGATCGACTGTGGGCCCAAGCAACAGATGCGAGAGTTGGCGGATGGGATGGGGCGAAGTCAGAAAGAGATGATATATTCTCAGCGACAATTGTAGCTGTTCGATCGCCCATATCGGTCTACAATTTTTAACGTTGAGCCTTATTGAAGTGCAGGAGTGGAGCTGGCTTGGATAACGCTAGTCTGTCAAGAAAACCCCCGCAAGCCTCGGAGCTTGTCGCCGACGAAATTCCAGAAGCAGTGCGAGACCACCCATACCCAGAAGCAGGGCAGAGTCAGTCTAAGAAAAAAGGGCTGATTTGGAAACTGCTAGGGTTGGCCGTATTAGCCTTTGGGGTCAGCATCTGGCTGCACCTCAACTTTAACTTGTTCCCAGCCACCAGTCAGGCAGAGCAAACTCAACAAAACCCAGCACCTGCCAGTTCCGCGTCTCCGTCCGCCGCGAGTCCAGCTACCAATCCAAAAGTCGGCACCGCCGCCGCAACCCCAGACAACCTGCTGGGACATTTGCCGTACCCAGAAGCACCAGCCCCAGACTTGGTAGGGGTCACCTCCGACGGTAGCATCAAACTCCGCACCTCAGCAGCAGCAAAATATCAGGAAATGGCTAACGCCGCAGCAGCCTCAGGCATCTACTTCGCTCCCATATCCGGCTTTCGCTCCGTGGAAGACCAACAGCACGTATTTTTTGACGTGAAAGCCGAACGCAGGCAAAACGCCAGCAAGCGAGCCGAAGTCAGCGCCCCTCCAGGTTACAGCGAACACCACACCGGTTACGCGATCGACATCGGTGACGGCAGCGCCCCGGAAAACAACCTCAGTCCCAGTTTTGAAAATACCCAAGCATTTAAGTGGTTAGAAGCCAACGCTGTCGCTTTCAGCTTTGAAATGTCCTTCCCCAAAAACAACCGCCAAGGCGTCAGTTACGAGCCTTGGCACTGGCGCTTTGTGGGCGACAAGCAAAGCCTCGAAACTTTCTACAAAGCTCATTCGATGAAAAAGTAGAAGGAAGTTCGGCAACGAGCAATGTACGGGATTTAACGGATAGATGTTGAGAGAATTAAGTCAAGCGTGAAGATTTCCCTCCCACACCCCCCCAGCCCCCGGGCCAACCAGGACCGCACCGGGAGCGGTTAAACATCGCCCAGCACACAATACGGGACCCGAGGGAGGAAGGGCGGGTGGGGGGGGACAAAGAAAGGCGCGGG
>NZ_SRRZ01000196.1 GCF_013179805.1 Microcoleus asticus IPMA8
CTCAAGCATTCTATTAAGTTATTAATACATTACTTGAAATTTCACGATATTCCCATTCCTGGGGCATTCATACCTTGATTCAGCAACGCCGCTTCTTCCCTTTTCCTTCTTCCCGACATCCGTTACATCTGTTATAGAATCCGTTGCCGAACTTCCTTTTTCCCTCTAAAACACAGTCCCGTCACTTTCAATCTGAATTGGCGGCACTCCACCAGCCCTCAATTCGGCCGCAATTTTCCGCCCCGCCGCCCAAGTTCCTCCTTGCAAAATCTTTACCAGCGGCAATTGATCCGCACTCAAATGCAGCTTTTCTCGAATAGCTGCGGCAATTTTATCTAAAAGATTGACAGTGAGCGATCGCCATTCTACTATAACTTCCGAACCCGGCAAGTAACTCTGCTCAAAAATAGCCGAATCTTTTGCCTGAAGCAGTCCGATATCCAAACACAAACCGCCGTTTCGGTACTCCGGCAATCCCGTTAACTCATCCAATCCAGTCACTTCTAAACCCATTTCTTGCAGCGGTTCCAACAGCGAATAAGTCAACCACTGCGATAGTTTGTGAAACGGCACGAATTCATCTCCCAGATTTTCTCCTGTTAAAGCTCGATGCTGCCAAACATCGCCTAAATTAACGCCACCAATTGCATATCTTCCCGGCCAAATTTCCCCAAAACCTGTCAAAACAGCGCTCAATACATCAGCAGCATTCACTGTTTTGGATTCTGAAACCCGACTGTCGAGCAAGTATTTTGCCAAATTGCCGGGAAGCGGGTTTTCGCTGCCAAATAATAATGGATGCTGGCAAATTGCCTTTCCCAAACGCTGCAATAATTCTAATCTGCCTGTTAAACCAACTAGCGGATTGTCTCGACTTACCTGAAATCCTGCTGCTAAGGTTTCTAGTTTTAACTGAGAAAGTCCGCGATAATCAGCTTGCCAAAGAAAATCGGGATTGCTGGAAAAAACACCTTGACAAAACATCCGCAAGCTGGCTATTGCTAACCCTTCAGAACGGCGGTAAATCTGTCCGGTTTCAGGTTCGCAATACTGCCATTCTGCACCAGCACCGGCATCGAGCAAAACGCTGATAATTGCTAAATCAAATTTGATCTTAGCTTGCTCTACGAGCGGAAATTCTGCTAAAGCTGCATCTAATTCGGCGAGTCGCGGCAGGTTGCCGGCTTCAAAATGTCGCCAGCGACTGTGAAAGGGAATGTTAAAATCGGGATACTGTTCCCGCGTTGTCTCAATTACATAATTTGCTGCTTTGTCGAGTTGGGATAAATCGACGCGGAAGTAGCGGAGTTTGTCAAGGCGGGCTAAATCAAAAAGCCGATCGCACTTTTGGCGAATAGCAGCCGGCGTTCTCAGATATTCTACAGTCTCAAGTTCAATATTGTGCAACTTCATGCAACCAAACACCGATAAACATCGTTTTCTTGAAAAAAGTCAAACTGACTGTAATCTAAAAGATTATCTAAAATCGCATTTTTATCGATTTTGATCAGCTTATATTCCCACTTCGACCCGCTGACTTCGCGTTTTATTTGATCGGAAACTATGACTGAATTTCTTTCTCTACCCGGAGTTACTATTTTACTTAAATCTTCCAGCCTGTCGGCTATGTTAATATCTTTGCCGTAAGTGCAAGACCTAAATATATATAAATTTCCCTTAGCAACTCCCACCGACAAGCCGCAAGGTATTTGATTGGCCTGAATAAAAAGTTTCCAATTCTCGCACAAACTTTCCATTGCCGCTAAGGCTGAGTGAGATTCTGGGAAAGTCAACAAATGCGAATCCCCAACAATACTCCGAATTGTACCGCCGTATTCTTCGCAAATTGTTTTTTCAAAAGTATCAAAGTTGGTGAGCAAATATTCAACGTCTTTGATAGAATTAGATTCTTGATAACCAATAAAACCTCTCAAATCTGCTTTAATTATTGCTTGATTTTTTATGATTCGCGTTTTGTAACTTTGGTCAACTTTGTAGACTTTTTCAGGTTCGCTCATCCCTTTCAAAGAAAACTCGTTGACAAAAGACGTTTGCACTTCTGCTTTGTTGAGCGCCAGCCATGCTGCTTGGGACAAATATATTTCATCTGGCGGAGTTACTGATTCTATGCGCGCTGTTAAATTCACCGTATCGCCAAAGATATCTTTATCTTGATGCAAGACATCTCCTAATGTAATCGACACGCGGATAGCCAATCGTTCGTCGTTCGCCTTGCTAGATTGCTGCGCTCTCAATTCTTGCTGCATTTCTATGGCTGCTACAGCCGCTGCTGTGACGCTGGGAAAAATTATCCAAAATGAATCACCTTCCCCTTTGATCACGCTGCCTTCATTTCTGGTGCTAATATCTGAAACAAAATTTTTATGCTCATTTAACAAACTACTTAAGTCCGACTGAGATAATTTTTTGACTCTGACGGTATATCCGCAAATATCTGTTTTTACGATCACAGTAGAACGCAAATTAGCCATAACCTACCCTGACTGATCAAAAACCAGCAATAAATTTTATTTAGCAAAGACGCAATTGTTCGCGCCCGATCGATCGCGTCTTTGCCCTCTCAATCTCCTAAATCGCGTCCGATCGCTTCTGCAAGAATTGTAGCATCTGGCACAGGGTCTGGCGTGTAGTAGCCGGCGGCTTTTTTGGCGACGATTTCGACTTGTGCGTCTGCCGGAATCCAATCTTCAGGAATGGGGATGCGATCGACCACCTGAATTCCAGAATTGATAATCGCATTGTATTTCATATCGCTCATAGAAACTAAACTGTCAATGCGAGAGATCCCCAACCAGTGCAGCACGTCTGGCATTAGTTCTTGAAACCGCATATCTTGAACTCCCGCCACGCATTCAGTGCGCGTAAAATAGGCATCAGCGCGATCGCCACCTTGCTGCCGTTTTCTGGCATTGTACACCAAAAACTTAGTCACTTCCCCCAAAGCTCTCCCTTCCTTGCGGAAGTAAACTATTACCCCAGAACCGCCGGATTGTGCCGTTTGGATACAAATTTCAATCCCGTGTACCAAATAAGGGCGGCAAGTGCAGATATCCGAACTGAAGACATCTGAACCGTTGCATTCATCGTGTACCCTTACCGCCAACTGCTTGTCGGAGTCAGAAATATTCGCGACATCGCCAATGATATAAACCGTAGTTCCGCCAATTGGCGGCAAGAAAACGTGCAAGTCCGGCCGTGTCACTAAGTCCGAGAACATTCTGCCTGTTTGCTCGAACAAGACACGGCGAAGAAGGCTTTCTTCAGCACCGATCCGCCTAGCAATTCCGGGCAAATACCATACCGGGTCGATCGCAATTTTAGTGACTGCTAAATTGCCGCCTGGTTTGACTATTTTGCCATCTATTTGCACCCGCCCCTTAGCAATAGCATCTTGCAACTCCGGCATATTAATGTGAGCTTTAGTGACAGCAATTGTCGGTCGAATATCGTATCCCTGCTGTAATAATGAAGTATAAATTTCGCTGACCAACCCTCCAAAGGGATCGAGAGAAACAATCAAATTGCGATCGCCCCAACTCGGGTGTGGCCCGATGTGTGCCGCCGGAGATGTGTTGGTAAAATCGGGGCGGTGATCGGCTGGGAGTGCGCCGTTGGCAACTGCTAGCGCTCGATAAACAGAGTAGGAACCCGAATGAGTCCCGATCGCATTTCGGTGAGACGATTTGCTGAGGCTACCAATAACAGGCCCCCGTTTTACGGGATCGATTTCTCCCCAGTAAATGGGATGAGGTTTTGTGCCGGATCTGTCGGGATGAGATGTTAAAACTATATGCTTCGGTTTTGACACAGTTTTTTTTTCTCTTGCTATGGATGCTGTTTGTTGTAGGCCGAATCGCAATCTGAAACAGTGATCGATCATACCAACACTACACACCTCCCTGGTTGAAACAATCGCGCTACACACACAACTCTTTCTCGGCGTAGGTTTGAGGATAACAGGAGGTTTTCGTCGGATTAGATATAAGTCCAGAGTTCAATCTTTTCCAGTATAGCCAACACCAAAGACAGCACAACTGCCAAACGCCAATGTTAAATTTTTGACAGATACGAAAAAAAAGATTTGAGATTCTGAGCCGCAGATGTGCAGTCAATCTCAAATCTCAAATCTCAAATCTCAAATTTCAAATCTCAAATCTCAAGTCGAATATTTTTGCTCAAAAAGCCTTAATCCAGACTTTGAGGGTGACAGAATTCCATTAAAATTGCCTCGCCTTCGTCGCGCGAGTCCAATTCCTGCGCGGCCCGCTTGAGATAGTTTTCCGACAGCAAGCGGCTGGAAATTTTGTGCGGTATAAACCACCGATGACGCCACCGCAAACAAAGCGAAAAACCCACGGCTGCTGGGAAAGAATAAGTGGACTGTCGCCGAATTTCCAAACCAGCAACTTCTCCAGCTTTACTCAGAGTTTTGGGAGTGAATTGTATGATGTTGCGGGGAAAATAAGTGCTGTGCCAGCGCCAGCCGAGCTGCCGCGCCGATTCGCAGTCAGCATTCGGTACAGCCACCCAAATATAACCGTTTGGTGCCAGCAACTGCCTCATGCAGTCGAGTGTTTGCGTGGGCGAAGGTGTTGCCATCAAGACATGAGAACAGGTGATAACATCAAACTTTTCGTTCGTACCATGTTGTGCGATATATTCTTCCAAAGTGCCTGTAAAAACATCGAGTCCGCTATCGCGGGCCGCCGCCGTAGCCGATACCCCTGGATCGACGCCTTTAACTTCAACTCCCAGCTTTTTAAAGACTTGCAGAAAAGAGCCTCCGCCGCATCCTACATCCAACAACCGCTTGCCAACAGGGACAGGAATGTGCCGGTATTCGCCCCGCCGCTTTGCTTCTTGAACTACTTGTTCCTCATCCTCAACGTGAGTGTTGTAGCACAGATAATCTGGCGGATAATATGGAATCAATTCCTCCCATGTAGGTTGGGGATTGAGAAATCCTAGCCCGCAATCGTCACAGCCGAAAAGCGACCATTTCAGTGGTTCTTTAGGGGCATCGGAAGTGCCAGCTTTGTTGCGAAAACGGATATTTTGTGAATTGCAAACAGGGCAATTTGTCAGTTGTTGCATGGTTCAGTTTCACGATTTGTACAGTTGCTAAGGGCAGTGGAACGACCACAATTTATTACCATTAGCTGGGTTGGTAGAGTACACCGCTGTAAGCAGATCGAAAACTAGGTTTATTTGCCAATCAGTATTTGTAGATGCTGGGCTTGTTGGCGCTCGACCCCCGATCGATCGGCGCTGTACAATTTTATGTCTAAATGGTTAGACTGAGAAGGTAGCATTTGTTACCTAGAATACAACCGACGCTCAAAAGACAATGATTTTCGGTAGCATTTTTGCGGTAGCGCTAAATTCTTAGGAACATACTAACTCACAAAATTAATGTTGCCAAGTACATCTAATTATTTGCTTAAAAATGGTCGCGTACCCGCGTCTCTTCTAGAGATGAAATCGAGCACCCAGTCAGCTTCTACTGTCGCAATAACGGGCAGTGAGAACAATTTTTGTTTGGTGGATATAGAAATTGCAGCGGGTACGATTGCTCAAATTATTCCATCAGGTACAGAGCATTTATTCCCAATTGCAGATATCCCAATTTTCGATTTGTGCAAGGGCTTAGTTTGGCCTTGTTTTGTGGATATGCACACCCATTTAGACAAAGGCCACATTTGGGAACGATCGCCCAATCCCGATGGAACTTTTGCCAGGGCGATCGAAGCAGCGTGCGCTGATGCTCAAAACAACTGGAATGCAGACGATGTTTATCGGCGGATGGAGTTCGGACTAAAGTGCAGCTACGCCCACGGAACCAACGCTATCCGAACTCACATCGACAGCGCAGGGGAACAGGGAACCGTTAGTTTAGAAGTAGTTGAAGCGCTGCAAGCCGAATGGGGCGATCGGCTGATCTTGCAAGCAGTTTCCCTGGTTTCCCTCGACTATTTCCTGACACCAGCCGGCGAAAAATTAGCCGATCGCATTGCTGAAATTGGTGGCATTCTCGGCGGCGTCGCTTATATCAACCCCGACTTAGACAAACAACTCGATCGAGTTTTTGCCTTAGCCAAAGAACGAAATTTAAACCTCGACTTCCACACCGACGAAAACGACGATCCAGAATCAACAACACTGCAACAAGTAGCAAAAACCGCCCTTCGCCATGAATTTAGCGGTCAAATTATCTGCGGACACTGCTGTAGTTTAGCCGTACAACCGCCAGAATTAGTAACAGAAACTATCGCATTAGTCAAGGCAGCAAATATTGGCATTGTCAGCTTGCCTATGTGCAACCTTTACCTGCAAGACCGACAATTTCAGGCTACGCCGCGCTGGCGGGGAGTCACGTTGCTGCACGAACTCAAAGCAGCAGGAATTCCAGTTGCAGTTGCTAGCGACAATTGTCGCGATCCGTTTTACGGATTTGGCGATCACGACGTTTTAGAAGTCTTCAATATGGCAGTTCGGATCGCTCATTTAGATATGCCTTA
Organism: Microcoleus asticus IPMA8; assembly: GCF_013179805.1. GTDB lineage: Bacteria > Cyanobacteriota > Cyanobacteriia > Cyanobacteriales > Microcoleaceae > Microcoleus > Microcoleus asticus. The sequence goes on from NZ_SRRZ01000196.1 coordinate 6,540, forward strand.
TGGAGACTGGCCCTGTGCAGTGACAAAGACTCCAGCAGATTTGATGGGATTGCCTAATTTAGGACGGATTGCAGTTGGTTTAGCCGCTGATTTGATTTTGTTTAAGGCGCGAAATTTCAGCGAATTGTTATCTAGAGTGCAGGGCGATCGCACAGTTTTGCGGCAGGGCATTAAAATTGATACAACTTTGCCCGATTACCGCGAACTCGATGATTTATTAGCAATTTAAATCAGACATCCTGCACCAATCTCAAGAACAGGTCGGAGAGACAGTTCTTGAGATTGGTATAATATGTAGGTTTCAAAAAGCATTTCAGCATTGCTATCTTGTCAATTGACAAGATATTTGATATAAATGTAAATGCTAATTTAATGGAGGTGATTTTAAGTGAAAGCAGTTATTTTATTGTCGGGAGGGCTGGATTCCTCAACTGTTTTGTATCAAGCCAAGGCCGACGGCTGCGATTGTTACGCTATTTCCTTTGACTACAAGCAAAGACATCGGCGGGAGTTGGAATCAGCAAGGGCGATCGCACTTTCGGCCGGGGTTAAGGCACATCAGATAGTAAACTTTGACTTGACACTGTGGGGCGGTTCGGCTTTGACGGATGATGAGATGGAATTGCCGATCGATCGCAGTCTCACAGAAATGTCTCAAAACATCCCCACTACCTACGTTCCAGCTAGAAACACAATTTTTCTCAGTTTTGCCCTCGCCTACGCCGAAACTCTAGAAGCCGATCGTATTTACATCGGTGTCAACGCTTTAGATTATTCTGGCTATCCCGACTGTCGCCTCGATTATATCCAAGCCATGCAGGAAGTATTTCGGTTAGGAACAAAGCAGGGAAGAGAAGGAAATGCTATTAATATTGTAACACCTTTGATCGAACTTAAAAAAACAGAAATTATTCAATTAGGCAACAAATTAGGAGTGCCTTGGGAGCAAACTTGGTCTTGCTATGCAGGCGGCGAAAAGGCCTGCGGCGTTTGCGATTCTTGTCGGCTGCGGCTGGCTGCTTTTGAGGAATTGGGATTAAAAGATCCCGTGGCTTACGCTTAAACATTACTTACGCGCGGGCGGTCAAAAACCTGGTTTTTTTGCGATAATACATTACAGATGGCAGAAGCGACAAAAAACCCGGTTTCTTTTTCTTATGAATGCAATCGATCGGCTCACTCCAGAACAAGAGGCTTTGATTCCGGTATATCGGGAGAAATGGAGAGCGATCGCACTTTCTACGGAACCAATCTATCGGCAAAAAGCCACAGAAGCGGTAAAGGCAGCCTACGCATTGTTGGGTAAAAAACCACCTCTCATCCTTTTTTCTGATATTCCTTACGCGGCGCTTCACCCTACTTTTAGCCAAATGGAAAGTTTGTTTTGGAACGACCCGTGGGAGCAACCGAATGATCTACTAGATTGGCAACTGTACAGCCAACTTACCAGCATATTAGGGGGTGCATCTCACTTTTGCAGATACATCAAGTAGAAAGTTGACCATTGAGATAAGCACAGCGAAGAGAAAGGATAGAGGAAACACTCTCGA